>NZ_JBITGJ010000001.1:0-395883 GCF_044456925.1 Streptomyces sp. NPDC050743 | reverse complement strand
GGCCCCCCCTCCTGAATATAACACCCCCCCCCGGGGGCCGTGTTCCCCCCCCCCCCGCCTACCGCGGGGGGGGGCGGGGGGGGGGGTGGGGGGCGGCCCCCCCCGGCGATGATGTCCGGGTACGTCTGGCGCCAAAAAACTAACGTCGCTAGTTTGTGTGCCCGGACGACGCAGACCCGCCGGGAGGAAGCACCATGAAGGCACACGACGGCCTGTACATCGACGGCGCCTGGCGCCCCGCCGAGAGCCCGGATGTCATCGAGGTCGTGAACCCGGCCGACGAGCAGGTCATCGCCAGGGTCCCGGCGGGCGGCGCCCTGGACGTCGACAGCGCCGTACGCGCGGCCCGAGCCGCGCTGCCCGACTGGGCCGCGACGCCGCCGGCCGAGCGCGCCGCGCGGCTCACCGCCCTCCGCGACGTCCTCGTGGCCCGCAAGGACGAGATCGCCGAGACGGTCACCGCCGAACTGGGCGCCCCGCTGCCGTTCTCCCAGGCCGTGCACGCGGCCGTGCCGATCGCGGTCGCCGGCTCCTACGCCGAGCTGGCCGCGACCCACTCCTTCGAGGAGAAGGTCGGCAACTCCACGGTCCTGCACGAGCCGATCGGCGTGGTCGCCGCGATCACCCCCTGGAACTACCCCCTGCACCAGATCGTCGCCAAGGTGGCCCCGGCGCTCGCCGCGGGCTGCACGGTGGTCCTCAAGCCCGCCGAGGACACCCCGCTCACCGCCCAGCTGTTCGCCGAGGCCGTCCACGAGGCGGGCGTGCCGGCGGGTGTGTTCAACCTGGTCACCGGCCTCGGCCCGGTCGCCGGCCAGGCGCTCGCCGAGCACCCGGGCGTGGACCTGGTCTCCTTCACCGGCTCCACGGCCGTCGGCCGGCGGATCGGCGCGGTGGCGGGCGCGGCCGTCAAGAAGGTGGCCCTCGAACTCGGCGGCAAGTCCGCCAACGTCATCCTGCCGAGCGCCGACCTCGCCAAGGCGGTGAACGTCGGCGTCGCCAACGTGATGTCCAACTCCGGCCAGACGTGCAGCGCCTGGACCCGCATGCTGGTCCACCGCGACCGGTACGACGAGGCCGTCGAGCTGGCCGCCGCGGCCGCCGCCAAGTACGGCGACCGCATCGGCCCCGTGGTCAACGCCAAGCAGCGGTCGCGGGTGCGCGGCTACATCGAGAAGGGCATCGCCGAGGGCGCCCGCCTGGTCGCCGGCGGCCCCGAATCCCCGCGTGACAAGGGCTACTTCATCAGCCCCACGGTCTTCGCCGACGTGACCGAGGACATGACCGTCGCCCAGGAGGAGATCTTCGGCCCGGTCCTGTCCATCCTGCGCTACGAGGACGAGGAGGACGCCCTGCGCATCGCCAACGGCACGGTGTACGGCCTCGCCGGCGCCGTCTGGGCCGGTGACGACGCCGAGGCGGTGGCCTTCGCCCGGCGCATGGACACCGGCCAGGTGGACATCAACGGCGGCCGGTTCAACCCCCTTGCCCCCTTCGGCGGCTACAAGCAGTCCGGAGTCGGCCGGGAACTCGGCGCGCACGGACTCACCGAGTACCTCCAGACCAAGTCCCTCCAGTTCTAAGGAAGTACGCGAGTCATGGCCGTACGAGCCGCCGTCCTGCCCGCCATCGGCGCGCCCCTGGAGATCACCGGCATCGACCTGCCCGATCCGGGCCCCGGACAGGTCCGGGTCCGCCTCGCCGCCGCCGGTGTCTGCCACTCCGACCTGTCCCTGTCCAACGGCACCATGCGCGTCCCGGTCCCGGCCGTCCTCGGCCACGAGGGCGCCGGCACGGTCGTGGCCGTGGGCGAGGGCGTCACCCATGTCGCCGAGGGCGACCCCGTCGTCCTCAACTGGGCGCCTTCCTGCGGGAGTTGTCACACCTGCGCGCTCGGTGAGGTCTGGCTGTGCGCCAACGCCCTGAACGGCGCCGCCGACGTCTACGCCCGCACCACCGACGGCACCGACCTGCACCCCGGTCTGAACGTGGCCGCGTTCGCCGAGGAGACGGTCGTCTCCGCGTCCTGCGTGCTGCCCCTGCCGGAGGGCGTGCCGCTGGTGGACGCCGCCCTCCTCGGCTGCGCCGTCCTCACCGGCTACGGCGCCGTCCACCACTCGGCGAAGGTCCGCCCGGGCGAGACGGTGGCCGTCTTCGGCGCGGGCGGGGTCGGCCTCGCCACCCTCCAGTCGGCCCGCATCGCGGGCGCGTCCCGGATCATCGCCGTCGACGTGTCCCCGGAGAAGGAGGAGCTGGCCCGCGCGGCCGGCGCCACGGACTACGTCCTCGCCTCCGAGAACACTCCCCGGGAGATCCGGGCCCTCACCGGCAAGCAGGGCGTGGACGTCTCGGTGGAGTGCGTGGGCCGCGCCATGTCGATCCGCGCGGCCTGGGACTCCACCCGCCGGGGCGGCCGCACGACGGTCGTCGGCATCGGCGGCAAGGACCAGGAGGTCACCTTCAACGCCCTGGAGATCTTCCACTGGGGCCGCACCCTGTCCGGCTGCGTCTACGGCAACACGGACCCCGCCCGCGATGTGCCGGTGCTCGCCGGGCACGTACGGGAGGGCCGCCTGGACCTCTCGGCGCTGGTGACGGAACGGATCGCCCTGGAGGGCATCCCGGCCGCCTTCGAGAACATGCTCGCGGGCAAGGGCGGCCGGGCGCTGGTGGTGTTCTGACGCCGGTCGCGCGCAGCCGGCCGGTACGGCGGCTCAGGTGACCTTCTCGGGTCGCGGCTCCTCACCGGCCGCGACCCGGACCGTCCGGCCACCACGCGTCCGGGACCGCGACACCGCCACGCCCGCGAGACACAGCACACCACCGCCCAGCGTGAGCACGCCCGGTACCTCGCCGAGCGCCAGCCACGACATCAGCACCACCAGCGCGGGCACGGCGTACGTCGTCACGCCCATCCGGCTGGCGGTCGTGCGGGCCAGGGCGTAGGCCCAGGTCGTGAAGGCGAGGGCGGTCGGGAAGACGCCCAGGTAGACCATGTTCAGGGTCGCCGGCGCGGGCGCGTGGGCGACCTCGTGCGCCAGCTGTCCGGCGAACGGCAGACAGGCCACGGCGCCGACCAGGCACCCGAACGTCGTGACCTGCAGGGCACTGGCGTGTCCCAGGGCCGGCTTCTGCGCGACGACACCGGAGGCGTAGGCCACGGCGGCGAGCAGGCACAGCAGCACGCCGAGGACCGAGTTGCGGCCGCCGCCCGACAACGACAGCCCCACGGTCACCGCGCCCGCGAACGACACCGCCATCCCGGCCAGCAGCCGCGGCGGCATCGGGTCACCGAGCAGCCGGGCGCCGAGCAGGGCGATCAGCAGCGGACCGACGTTCACGACGAGGGCGGCGGTACCGGCGTCCACCTGCTGCTCGCCCCAGTTCAGGGCGACCATGTAGAAGCCGAACCACAGCAGCCCGGAGAGCAGGATCCCGCGCCAGGCCGCCCTGGGCGGCAGCCCTTCCCGGCGTATGGCCCAGATGACCCCCAGCGCGAGGGCCCCCGACGCCAGCCGCCCCAGGGCCAGCGCGCCGGGGGAGTACTCCTGTCCCGCACTGCGGATCGCCACGAAGGCCGACGCCCAGAGCACGACGGTGACTGCGGCTGCTCCGGCGGGCAGCAGGTGGTGGCGTGGGGCGGCGTTCATCATGCTCCCGAGGCTAGGTATCGATCGTTGTCCGGGCTGGCGGAAATCGGACAGTGCGCCGGGGCCGCGCTCAGCACAGCTCTTCCCGCGAGATGCCCAGCAGGGACGCCAACTCCCGCTCCCCCGACGGAGTCACCTTCACCGCCCGCTCCGACCCGATCCGCACGCACCACCCCGCGTCCAGCGCATGCCGGCACAGCGCGGCCCCCGCCGCCCCCGCGAGATGGGGCCGCCGCTCGGTCCAGTCCAGGCACGCCCGGGCGAGCGGACGCCGGCCCGAGACCTCCAGGGCGATCCCCGTCGCGCGGAACCACTCCACGCCCGCGTCCGTGAGCGCGAACCCGGTGTCCTGCCGCAGCAACCCCCGCAGGGTCAGCGCGTCCGTGACCGCGATCCCGAGCCGCCCCGCGAGATGGTCGTAACAGGTACGCCCCCGAGCCATGGCCGACCCGGCACTCGACTCACGCAGGGTGCGAGGAGGCCGCCGTACGGCCGCCGGAGGCACCTGCGCGGCGAGATCCTCGACCAGTGCCGCCACCCGGGCGTCGGCCAGTCGCACATACCGGTGACGCCCCTGCCGTTCCTCCGCGAGCAGGCCGCCGGCCACCAGCTTGCCCAGGTGCTCGCTGAGCGTCGACGCGGCGACGCCCGCGCGCCGGGCCAGCTCACCGGCCGTCCAGGCCCGCCCGTCGAGCAGCGCGAGCAGACACGCGGCCCGGGTGTCGTCGGCGATCAGGGAGGCGAGCGCGGCCAGGCCGGCCGCCTGCGGATCCTTGGCGGTCATGCCGTCCAGGATGGGGCACGGACACTTCGGCCCCCACCGAATTATCGCTGCACGCCCTGCCGCGCCTGCTGCCGTATCTGCTCGTACTGCTGCGCCAGCCCGTCCAGCAGTGCCGTCAGGCCGGTCTCGAAGGCCCGCTCGTCGATCTTCTCCTGCTGCTCGGCGAGCAGATGGGCCTGGCCGAGGTGGGGATAGTCGGCGGGGTCGTACGCGCTCGCGTCGTCCACGAAGCCCCCGGCGAACGAACCGAGCGCGGAACCCATGATGAAGTACCGCATCAGCGCGCCGATGGAGGTCGCCTGGGCCGGCGGCCAGCCGGCTTCGACCATCGCGCCGTACACGGCGTCGGCCAGGCGCAGCGCGGCCGGGCGGCGCCCGGGGCCCCGCGCCAGCACCGGGACGATGTTCGGGTGGTCGCGCAGGGCGGCCCGGTAGGAGACGGCCCAGTCGTGCAGCGCGGTCCGCCAGTTCCGGCCGTCCTCGAACATCGACAGATCGACAAGACCGCTCACCGAGTCGGCGACCGCCTCCAGGATCTCGTCCTTGGTGCGGAAGTGGTTGTAGAGCGAGGGCCCGCTCACGCCCAGTTCGGCGGCGAGCCGGCGGGTGGAGACGGTCGCCAGGCCCTCCCGGTCCACGAGGTCCCGGGCCGTCTCGACGATCCGGTCGGTGCTGAGCAGGGGCTTGCGCGGTCGGGCCATGGCGCACATAGTAGGGCTGCGGCCGTAAACTAGCAGTGCTAATTTAAATGTACGGCTTTCAAGATCCGTTCGATGGATCCTTTCTCTGTGGGGTGATCGCGTGGTGAACCTGGAGCTGGGCGAGGAGCAGGCCGCCGTACGGCAGCTCGCCCGGGACTTCGTGGAGCGCGAGATAGCCCCGCATGTCGTGGCATGGGACCGGGCCGAGGAGGTCGACCGGGGGATCGTGAAGAAGCTCGGCGGGGTCGGCTTCCTGGGGCTGACCATCGACGAGGAGTACGGCGGCTCCGGTGGCGACCATCTCGCGTACTGCCTGGTCACCGAGGAGCTGGGGCGCGGCGACTCCTCCGTGCGCGGGATCGTGTCCGTGTCCCTGGGGCTCGTCGCCAAGACGATCGCCGCCTGGGGCGACGAGGAGCAGAAGCGGCGCTGGCTGCCGGGGCTGACCGCGGGCGAGTACGTCGGCTGCTTCGGACTCACCGAGCCCGGCACCGGCTCCGACGCGGGCAACCTCACCACCCGCGCCGTGCGCGACGGCGACGACTACGTCATCAACGGCGCCAAGATGTTCATCACCAACGGCACCTGGGCCGACGTCGTCCTGCTGTTCGCCCGCTCCACCGACGCCCCCGGCCACAAGGGCGTCTCCGCCTTCCTGGTGCCCACCGACACCCCCGGCCTGACCCGCCGCACCATCCACGGCAAGCTCGGCCTGCGCGGACAGGCCACCGCCGAGCTGGTCCTTCAGGACGTGCGGGTGCCCGCGTCGGCGATGCTCGGCGAGGAGGGAAAGGGCTTCTCCGTGGCCATGTCCGCGCTGGCCAAGGGGCGGATGTCGGTGGCCGCGGGCTGCGTCGGCATCGCCCAGGCCGCGCTGGACGCGGCGGTGCGGTACGCCGGTGAGCGCGAGCAGTTCGGCAGGCCGATCGCCCACCACCAGCTGGTGCAGGAGCTGATCAGCGACATCGCCGTCGACGTGGACGCCGCCCGGCTGCTCACCTGGCGCGTCGCCGATCTGATCGACCGCGGGCAGCCGTTCGCCGTCGAGTCCTCCAAGGCCAAGCTGTTCGCCTCCGAGGCCGCCGTACGCGCCGCCAACAACGCCCTGCAGGTCTTCGGCGGGTACGGCTACATCGACGAGTACCCGGCCGGCAAACTCCTGCGCGACGCCCGCGTGATGACCCTCTACGAGGGCACCAGCCAGATCCAGAAGCTGCTCATCGGCCGTTCCCTGACCGGGGTTTCGGCGTTCTGAGCGTCTGAGTACGCGCCTGAGTACTTCGGCGGATGTGGCGCGGACCACGTCCGCCGATGCTCTTCTCCATGAGTGAGACACCGGTCAAGCAGCAGAGCACGGCCGCCTTCTACGGGCAGGCCGTCGCCTCCTTCTCCATCGCCATGGCGGCCACGGCCGTCGGCATCTACCAGCTGGACACCAACGCCTGGGTCCGGGCCTTCCTCGCGATCGCGGTCCTGTATCTCGTCACGTCCGCCTTCACCCTCGCCAAGGTGATCCGGGACCGCCAGGAGGCGGGGCGGATCGTCAGCCGCGTGGACCAGGCGCGCCTGGAGAAGCTCCTCGCCGAGCACGACCCCTTCGAGAAGATCTGAACAGGCGCACTAAGCGCTCGCTCACCGACGGCGGTATGGTGGTGCTCCTGTCACCGAGAGGGGCGAGCGAGCGATGAGTACGGCGGAGGAGACGACCGGCGGCGAAGTGGAGCCGTGGGAAGAGGTCACCCCGGACGCGGCCCGGCGGCTGCTCGTCGCCGCCGTGGAGGCCTTCGCCGAGCGCGGGTACCACGCCACGACCACCCGCGACATCGCGGGCCGCGCCGGCATGAGCCCGGCCGCGCTCTACATCCACTACAAGACCAAGGAAGAGCTGCTCCACCGGATCAGCCGCATCGGCCACGACAAGGCCCTCGACATCCTGCGCACGGCCGCGCAGCGGGAGGGCACCGCCGCCGAGCGGCTGGCCGACGCGGTCGGCTCCTTCGTCCGCTGGCACGCGGGGCGGCGCACCACCGCCCGGGTCGTGCAGTACGAACTCGACGCCCTCGGCCCCGAGGCCCGCGCCGAGATCGTCGCCCTGCGCCGCCAGGTCGACGCCGAGGTGCGCGGGATCATCGAGGACGGCGTGGCCTCGGGCGAGTTCGACGTGCTGGACGTGCAGGGCACCACCCTCGCCGTGCTGTCGCTGTGCATCGACGTGGCCCGCTGGTTCAACGTGGACGGCCCGTTCACCCCCGAGGAGGTCGGCGCGCTCTACGCCGACCTCGTGCTGCGGATGGTGGGCGCCGGGTAGGGCGCCCGCCGGGTCACAGGTAGTACCGGGACACCGACTCCGCGACGCACACCGGCTTGTCGCCGCCCTCGCGCTCCACGGTGAAGGCGACCGTCACCTGCACCCCGCCGGTGACGTCCTCGACGCCGCTGATCGTCGCGGTGGCGCGCAGCCTGGAGCCGACGGGGACGGGGGAGGGGAAGCGGACCTTGTTGGTGCCGTAGTTCACGCCCATCTTCACGCCCTCGACCCGGATCAGCTGCGGGCCGAAGAGCGGGAGCAGGGAGAGCGTGAGATAGCCGTGGGCGATAGTCGTCCCGAAGGGGCCCGCGGCGGCCTTCTCCGGGTCCACGTGGATCCACTGGTGGTCGCCGGTGGCCTCGGCGAACAGGTCGATGCGCTTCTGGTCGACCTCCAGCCAGTCGGTGTACCCCAGCTGCTCGCCGACGGCCGCCCTCAGCTCGTCGGGGGAGGTGAAGGTCCTCGGTTCTGCCATGGTTCCGGCCTCTCGCTCGCGTACCGCTCACGTCTCTAAGCAACTGCTTAGCATGGTCGGGTGAGGGGCGCCTGTCAACGGATCGCGGCCTTCGCCGGGCGACTAGGCTCTGCGGGGTGCCCCAGATCCCCGAGAAGATCCACGAGCTGACCGTCGGCCAGTTGTCCGCGCGCAGCGGCGCCGCCGTCTCCGCCCTGCACTTCTACGAGTCCAAGGGCCTGATCAGCAGCCGCCGCACGCCCGGCAACCAGCGCCGGTACAGCCGCGACACCCTGCGCCGGGTCGCCTTCGTACGGGCCGCGCAGCGGGTCGGCATCCCGCTGTCCACGATCCGGGACGCCCTGGCCGAGCTGCCCGAGGAGCGGACGCCGACCCGGGAGGACTGGGCGCGGCTGTCGGAGAAGTGGCGGTCGGAGCTCGACGAACGCATCAGGCAGGTGAACCGTCTGCGCGACCACCTCACCGACTGCATCGGCTGCGGGTGTCTGTCCCTGGAGACCTGCGTCCTGTCCAACCCGGACGACGTGTTCGGCGAGCGGCTGACGGGGTCGCGGCTGTTCGCGGAGGGGCGCTGAGACCCGGCGCCCGGCCACGGCGCCGGGCGACCGGTCACTCGTACTCGGTGCCGCCCTTGCGCGTCAGATACGCCGGGCTCACCGCCTTGGCGATCGCCCGGCCCCCCGTCACCGTGCTGTACCGCTCCACGGCGGGCCGTATCACCACGCCCTCCCGCAGATGCAGCCCCCGCCCGGACACCGTCTCCCGGCCGCTCGCGAACTCCAGCACCCGGTCGATGTCGTACGGCCCCGCGTACAGCCGAGGCACCACCGGCAGCTCTCCTTCCAGCAGTTCCGCCGCGTCCAGCCAGCGCACGGTGCCGGCCACGTCCGCCGAGACGTCGAACGCCGCGTACCCCAGCGTGTCCCGCCGCCCGTCGGCGCCGTACGACAGGTCCTGCACCCCGGCGCCGTACACCTCACCGAAGACGCCGACCCGGCGTGCACCGAGCCGTTCGGCCAGCCGGGCCGCCGCCTCCGCGACGCCGTGTCCCCGGACCGCCCGCCAGTACAGGTTGCGCGGATCCTCCCTCAGAGCCAGCGACTTGGCGCCGAAGCCCTTGGAGGACACGAACACCCGCCCCTCGTCGGCGACGTACGTCAGCAGGCAGGCCGAGCCGTGGAGCTTCTCGGTCAGGACGACCGGCTCACCCGGGGTGAAGATGTCCGGGTAACGCTGGATGTTCTCGATGCCGACCCAGGGCAGCAGGTGAGGAGCGGACTCCACCTCGCCGCTCATGGTCGGCGGGATCGGCGGCACCCACTTGGTGATGCCCAGCCGCCCGGCGAAGTCCGTCCCCTCGGCGGCCGCCCGCGCCAGATCGACGTCCGCCAGCGCCTTCGGCCGGCACACGATGCCCTGCGACAGCTCGCCGCGCAGCCGCACCGCCTTGACCCGGTTGGCCTCGCCGCCCGCCAGCCGTCCGGTCAGACCCAGCTCCTCGATCAGCTCGGGCGGGAGCACGGACTGCTCGGGGATGTAGACGGCGGCCTCACCGGTGCGGTACGCACCCTTGGCGACGACGGCCCGGTACAGACCCACCTGGGCCAGCTCCAGCGCGTCGGCGTTCGGATGCTCGTGGACGGTCAGCACTTCGGCGGTGACGCGCAGCGTCGACATCGCAACTCCTGGGGTGAACGGGCGCGTTGAGGCCCTCAGACGTGTTTCATCGCGTCCCACTCTCCGGAGCGGAAATGGCTGGAGCCAGCGGATTAGCGGCTGGTAGCGTCGCGATCTCCGGCCGGCGGCGACGCCGCGCGCGGAGTACCGACGGGAGCCCACTCCCATGCCCACGCCCGCCCTCGCCGCCGCCCTCGCGGACATCGACACCGTCTTCAACGGCTTCTCCAGCCCCGCCGAGACCGGCTGCGAGCGCTGTTTCGCGCCGGAGGAGACGGCGTACCTGCGCACGCCCTACACCCGTCTCCCGGCCGACCTGCTGAGCCGCTTCGTCCGCAAGGTGCCGGACCACTTCGAGGACCACGCCGCCGTGATGCGGCGCCTGCTGCCCCAGTGCGCGCACGCGATGGTGGACGGCACACTGGACGATGTCGGCTGGGCGCCGCACGGGCTGAGCCGGGTGGACTGGCGGTCCTGGCCGGCCGAGCAGGCCACGGCCGTCGAGGCGTTCACGCTCGCCTGGTGGCAGGAGGTGCTCGCGTCGCCCGAGCCGCCGTACAGCGCCGAGCACGTCTTCGAGACCTGCGCCTCGATCCTGCGCACGATGACGCCGCTGCTCGACCGGTGGCAGCCCGGTCCGGCCGCCGACGCCCACCTCGCCGCCTGTGCCCGCTCCTGGCTGTACGAACTCGTCACCGATGACTGGCCGTTCACCTGGTGGGAGCCCGAGGACCAGGCCGCCGCCGTCGCCGAACTCCAGTCCTGGCTCGCCCGGCACGCCCCGCAGCGGCTGCGCGCCCTGGGAGAGCCGGATCCGGCGATCCGTGCCCGGCTCGTCGGGCTGCCCTACGGGGAGCGCTGGAACGACCCGTACTGGACCAGTGCCTCCGCGACCAACTGAGCGTTCCCCGCGGCGCGTCGACCGTCCGGCAGGAACAGGGTGTCCTCCAGGCCGATCCGGGTGGCGAGGCCCAGCCGTCCGGCCAGCCGCAGCACCGGCCAGGTGCCGCCCTCCTCGCCGTGCAGGAGCACCGGGCGGCCGTGGGCGGTGCCCAGCTCGGCCAGCAGGGCCCGCGCCGAGGCCTCGGCCGTCGCCGGGTCCGGGTCGGTCACCTCCGCCAGCACGCGCAGCACCCTCGGCCCGAGAGAAGAGGCCGCGAACCGGGCCGCGCCGTCGGTGCCGGACCAGATGCCCGCCTCGACGCCCACGCCCATGGCGAGGAGCTGCTCGGCGACCGCTTCGGCGCCCGGCTCATGCCAGTTGACCGACGCGAAGTCGGGCGGCACGGACCAGCCGCGCACCCGGGCGAGTCTCGCCGCCGGATCGGGCTCCGCCCAGGCGCCGGTGGTCACGCCGACCGGCACCCGCACCCGCGCCCGTATCGCCTCCAGGGTCGGGGCGAGGACGCGTGGGGAGAGGCTGTCGTGCCCGCACGGCGTCTTCGGGTGGACATGGACCGAGGTGGCCCCGGCCGCCACGGCCTTCGCCGCGGAACGGGCCATCTCCTCGGGCGACATCGGCAGCCCCGCGCCGGCAGCGGCCGAACGGCTTCCGTTGAGACACACCTGCACCATGCCCCGATGGTGACAGCCACCACCGACAACGGCCGCGCTCTCCGCGCTCGCCGCACGGCAGGGGGCGCGGCATCCCCTGCACGCCCCCAAGAAAGCCCCCCGTCGCGATGCCGCCGCTCAGGCCGACATCAGCAGTGCCCCCCGGCGGGCGAACTCCAGCGCCCGCGGCGTGAGCACAGGACGCGGCACGAGGATGCCGCAGTCCGTGCAGACCGGGCCGGACGACGGCTCGTGGTCCAGGCCGTACCGCCAGACCAGGCGGTGCCCGCCGCACACCGGGCAGCCCGAGCCCGGTTCCCGCTCCAGGGCGGCGATCAGCCGGCGCAGCACCTCGGCCAGCGGCTCGTCGGGGTGGAGCCGCGGGTCGTCGCACCAGGCGACCCCGAAGCCTCCCCAGGTCAGCCGGTGCCAGTCGTCCACGCTGCCCGGCCGGCGCAGCCCGTCGTGCTTCTCCTTCCTGCGCCGCTCGGTGAAGTCGGTCTCGTAGGCGAGCCAGACGGACCGCGCCTCCTCCAGCTCCTCCAGTGCGGCCACGAGCCGCGCCGGGTCGGGGGAGCGGTCCTCGGGGCCGAAGCCCGCCCGGGAGCACAGATGGTCCCAGGTCGCCCGATGCCCGTAAGGGGCGAACTTCTCAAGGCACTTGCGCATTGAGTACCGCCGCAGCGCCAGATCGCAGCCCGGATCGCGTACCTGTCTCGCCAGACTCCGGAAACCGGCCATCGCCCTGCACCTCCGTCACACCTGCACCTGTACTTCGGTCACTTCGGCGTCGTCGCACGGACGTCGCCGAATAGACGTATCGACAGGCGATTCGGCTCCATCTCTTCTCGTGGTCCTGCTTGCGTACTCCGGAAAGTGACGCATGTTCATCTTTAAAGCTGGGGATACCGGCGGTAACGTTCGGCCACCTCTGTCGCTAGGAGCTGCCATGCCACGGCGAACCCCACGTACCACCCTTGACAGACTGAGAACGTCCCGCCGCTTCGCCGGGTTCCTGAAGACGGCGTCGATATGCGTTCTCGTCGCCGGACTTCTCTCCCCCCTCACCCAGACCGCGGCCGCCGCCACCGCCTCGAACGACTACTGCGGCGGCCAGTGCTCGGACATCCTGCCGCCCGGCGAGAACGGCAACGCCACGCTCGCCCAGATCCTGCTCAACCAGGCTTTCGGCACCCAGCCCTCGCACGCCGAGGACCAGCTCGGCCCGTACGCGGGCCTGGCCTCCGGCTACTCGGGCCTGACCGACTCCACCATCGACGACTTCTTCAACGACGCCTCCTTCGGCGTCCCGTCCGACCAGGTCGCCTCCACCGAGAAGCCCGGCGGTCGCGGCGACGTGACGATCGTCCGGGACAAGAAGACCGGTGTGCCGCACATCACAGGCTCCACCCGCTACGGCACCGAGTACGGCGCCGGTTACGCGGCCGCCGAGGACCGGCTGTGGCTGATGGACGTCTTCCGCCACGTCGGCCGCGGCCAGTTGACCTCCTTCGCCGGCGGCGCCGCCGCCAACCAGGGCCTGGAGCAGGAGTTCTACCGCAACGCGCCCTACACCGAGGCCGACCTGCAGGCGCAGATCGACGACGCCGTCGCGAAGAGCGGCGCCCGCGGTCAGCAGGCCCTCGCCGACGTCAAGGCCTACCTCGACGGCGTCAACGCCTACATCGACGCCTCCGACAGCGGCCGTTACTTCCCCGGCGAGTACGACCTGACCGGCCACAAGGACCCGATCACCAACGCCGGCACCATCGAGCACTTCAAGGTCACCGACCTCGTGGCGCTGGCCTCCGTGATCGGCTCGCTGTTCGGCTCCGGCGGCGGTGGCGAGGTCGACAACGCCCTCTCCCTGCTCGCCGCCCAGCAGAAGTACGGCGTCGAGGAGGGCACCAGGGTCTGGGAGTCCTTCCGCGAGCGCAACGACCCCGAGGCCGTCCTCACCGTCCACGACGGCACGAGCTTCCCGTACGGCACCAAGCCCGCCGACGCCCAGGGCGAGGCCCTCCCCGACGCCGGCTCGGTCACCCAGGAACCGCTGGTCTACGACCGTACGGGCAGCGCGGCCACCGCGGCCGCCCGGAGCACCTCCGCCGGCGCCGCCAAGACCACGCTCGGCTCCGCCAGGCGCGGGATGTCCAACGCGCTCGTGGTCAGCGGCAAGTACACCGCGAGCGGTCACCCGATCGCCGTCTTCGGACCGCAGACCGGCTACTTCGCCCCGCAGCTGCTCATGCTCCAGGAGATCCAGGGCCCGGGCATCAGCGCCCGCGGCGCCTCCTTCGCGGGCCTGAGCATGTACGTCGAACTCGGCCGCGGCCAGGACTACTCCTGGAGCGCGACCACCTCCGGCCAGGACATCATCGACACCTACGCCGTCGAACTGTGCCAGGACGACTACCACTACCTGTACCACGGCACCTGTACGGCCATGGACAAGGTCGAGCAGAAGAACTCCTGGTCGCCGACCACGGCCGACGGCACGCCGGCCGGGTCGTACACCATGCGGGTGTGGCGGACGAAGTACGGCCCGGTGGAGTACCGCGCGACCGTCGGCGGCAAGAAGGTCGCCTACACCACACTGCGGTCCTCGTATCTGCACGAGGCCGACTCGATCATCGGCTTCCAGATGCTGAACGACCCCGGCTACGTCAAGGGCCCCAAGGACTTCCAGAGCGCGGCCCAGCACATCAACTACACCTTCAACTGGTTCTACGCCGACTCCCAGCACACCGCGTACTACAACAGCGGTGACAACCCGGTCCGGGCGTCCGGCGTCGACGCCGAGTTCCCGGTCTGGGCGCAGCCGGCGTACGAGTGGCGGAACTGGGACCCGGCCACCAACACGGCCGACTACACCCCGGCCTCCGCCCACCCCAACTCCGTCGACCAGGACTACTACATCTCCTGGAACAACAAGCAGGCCAAGGACTACACGACCTCCTCCTGGGGCGACGGGTCCGTGCACCGGGGCAACCTGCTTCAGGACCGGGTGAAGAAGCTGGTCGCGGCGGGCGGGGTGACCCGCACGAAGCTGGTGCAGGCCATGGCGGACGCGGCCCTCGCCGACCTGCGTGCCGAGGACGTGCTGCCGAAGCTGCTCAAGGTGATCAACTCCTCGCCGGTGACCGACCCCACGGCCGCCGCGGCGGTGAGCAGGCTGCAGGCGTGGGTGAGCGCGGGCGCCAGGCGAACGGAGACGTCGGCCGGTTCGAAGACCTACGCCGACGCCGACGCGATCCGCATCCTGGACGCCTGGTGGCCGCTGCTGGTCAAGGCGGAGTTCGAACCGGGCCTCGGCAGCGATCTGTACGGCGCGATCACCAACGCCATCCCCGTGGACGAGGCCCCGTCCGCCGGACACGGCCCGACCGGCTCGCACGCCGGAAGCTCCTTCCAGTACGGCTGGTGGAGCTATGTCGACAAGGACATCCGGGCGGTGCTCGGGGAGAACGTGCAGGGCGGGCTCGCCGAGAAGTACTGCGGCGGTGGCAGCCTCGGCGCCTGCCGGAACGCCCTGATCGGCACCCTCGACCAGGCGGCCGGGATGACCGCCGCGCAGGTCTACCCGGGCGACGACCAGTGCTCGGCCGGCGACCAGTGGTGCGCCGACTCGATCGTCCAGCGCACCCTGGGCGGCATCAAGCACGGCAAGATCAGCTGGCAGAACCGGCCGACGTTCCAGCAGGTGGTGGAGTACACGTCGCACCGGTGACCAGGTGTGGGCTCGCGGCGTCGGCAAACGGCTGTCGGCCGGCGCCGCGAGCCCACGGCCGTCGGCAGCGGGTCACGTGATGCGGCCCGCCGCCAGCACCAGCCGTGCCAGTTCCGGATGCACGATGTCGCTGTGCGCCCCGGACGGCGGGCCGCCGCGGCAGACGACCGCGGCCGCGTCGACGTTCACGCACCCCGACGCGGGCAGCGCTCCGGCGAGGGCCGACGCGAGGTCCAGCCGGGCGGTGCCCGGTACCGCCTGCACCCCGTCGTGCCCCATGGCCCCCCACTGCGGCCCCAGCACGGCCGCGATCTCGCTGCCCGCACACGAGCGGTCGTCCCCGGCCAGCCGGGAGGCCAGCGGATAGAACGTGCCGAGCGCGGCGTCGAAGTGCGAGTAGCAGCACACCAGCGGGCCGTCGACGCGCCGCTGCCGGCCCTTGAGCGCCCCCGCCTTGCCCGGGTCCTGCGGCAGCCGGTCCGCGAACGCGTAGTGCGAGAAGGCGCCTTGCAGGAGGGTCACGGACTTCACCGTGCCCACCGAGTCCGGCAGCCCGGCGAGCGCGAACGACACCAGTCGCCCGCCGAAGCTGTGCCCGACCAGATGCACCCGCACCCCGGGCGCCGCGTGCGCCAACTGCCCGATCACCGGCCCGAGCCCGTGCTCGCCCACCGTCCCGGCCCGCCGCTTCATCGTGTAGTACGTCGCCTGCCGCAGCAGTTCCTTGGCGCCGTCCCAGGGGTTGGGGATGCCGAACCCGGCCGGTGCGCCGGGCGATCCGACGGCGGCCAGCGCCTCGGCGAACTCCTCGCAGGCGGCGGCCGGGTCCTCGGTGAACACCGTGGGCTCGCCCTCCTCGTCGGTGTCGGCCGCGCCCTGCCGCTGCCCCTCGTCCACCAGCAGTCGTACCAGCCGCCCGAACTCGGTCGGTCCCGCGTCCCCGCCGGGCCGTTCGTCCAGCATCCGGGCCAGCTGGTCGATCACCGGAGCCCGCCCCGGGAAGGTCTCCAGCAGGGCGCGCCGGGTGTCCTTGTCCAGCGCCGGACCCGGTGCGGTCCGATCCGCCACGGCCGCCACCGACGCCGGGAAGTCCGGGATCGGCTCGTCGCTGAACCGCATCGACGGCCAGATCACGCCGACGTACCCGAGCCGGGCCCGTGGCGCGAGCCCCGGGACCGGTGCGAAGAAACGCCGGTACAGCGCGGTCGCTCCGGATCGGTCGTTGTTCCAGCCGTGCGCGAAGACGAGCAGGTCACGGACGCCGTGCTCCGTGACCTGCGTCATCAGATGGTCGCGTTCGGGGCCGTCCACGTCCCCGTCCGCGTCGAAGGTCAGCTCCCAGTAGGGAGACACACTCATCCCGGGATCCGCCATGCCAGGCTCCCTCGTCCCGCCTGAAACGATGCGCAACGATGTGCTGCGGACGCATCGTCCTGCTCGGGGGCGGGGTTGGCCATACACGGCGCCTCACCTGTAGAGGAGATATTCCTTTCGCACCCGCCGGAAGGCGGCCAGCTCCTCCTGCCAGGCGCCGACCACCCCGTCCGTGCCGGCCCCCGCGTCGATCATCGTGCGCACCCGGGTGGAGCCGGTGAGCTTGTCGATCCAGTTGTCCGACCGCCAGGCGAAGCCGTCCCAGACCTTCCGGACGGTCACCAGCAGCGCGATGCCGGTGCGGATGGGGTCGTAGGCGGCCCGGTCGTGCACATGGATCTGCACCCCGCCGACCGTCTTGCCCTGGAACTTGGAGAAGGTGGGCGCGAAGTACGCCTCCCTGAACCGGACACCGGGCAGCGCGAGTTCGTTCGCCGCGGCGGCCCAGCGGCCGTCGACGCCCTCGGCGCCGAGCAGTTCGAACGGCCTGGTCGTGCCCCGGCCCTCGGAGACGTTGGTGCCCTCGAACATGCAGGTGCCGGAGTAGACGAGAGCGGTGTCCGGGGTCGGCATGTTCGGGCTCGGCGGCACCCACGGCAGCCCGGAGGCGTCGTAGAACCGGGTTCGCTTCCAGCCCGTCATCAGTACCGTGTCCAGCGCGACCGGCCTGCTCAGGAACTCCCCGTTGAACAGCCGCGCCAGCTCCGCCACGGTCATCCCGTGCGCCTGGGCGATCGGCTGCCGGCCGACGAACGTGGCGAACTCCTTGTGCAGGACGGGGCCTTGGGCCTCACGGCCGGTCACCGGATTGGGCCGGTCGAGGACGACGAACCGTTTGCCCGCGAGCTGCGCGGCCTCCATGCAGTCGTAGAGGGTCCAGATGTAGGTGTAGAAGCGGGCGCCGACGTCCTGGATGTCGAAGACGACGGTGTCGACGCCTGAGGCGGTGAAGACGTCGGCGAGCGGCTGTCCGCTCTTCAGGTACGTGTCGTAGACCGGCAGTCCCGTCGCCGGGTCGTCGTAGCGGCCCTCGGAGCCGCCGGCCTGGGCGGTGCCGCGGAAGCCGTGCTCCGGGCCGAAGACCGCCGTCAGATTCACACGGGGGTCGGCGTGCATGACGTCGACGATGTGCCGGACGTCGCGGGTGACGCCGGTGGGGTTGGTGACGATGCCGACGCGCCGGCCCTTGAGCAGGGCGTAGCCGTCGGCTGCGAGTCTCTCGAAGCCGGTGCGCAGTTCTTCGGGGTGTCCGGGGGCGGCCGGCAGGGCCGCCAACGAGGCCGAGGCGAGCAAGTTCCGTCGAGACAGATGCATGGCTAGAGGTTGGTGCGGTGGCCCTTCCTTCACACATACCGACCGGTTAGTCTGATCCGACCAGAGCCGATGCGCGCCGCGCTGAGTCGTGTCGAAGGAGACCGATGGTGGAAGCCGTGCAGGATGCGGGAGTGGTCGTCACCGGGGCCGGCGGGGGGATCGGAGCCGCGTTGGCCCGGCGGTTCGCCGCCGAGGGGGCCCGGGTCGTCGTGAACGACCTGGACGGCGAGAAGGCCAAGGCGGTGGCCGGGGAGATCGGCGGGATCGCCGTGCCGGGAGACGCCTCCGCGATCGTCGGTGACGCCCGTGACGCGCTCGGCGGCACCGTCGACGTCTACTGCGCGAACGCCGGTGTCGCCTTCGAGGACGGCGGCGCGGGCGGGCCGCTCGACGAGAAGTCGTGGGCGGTCGCCTGGGACGTCAATGTGATGGCGCACGTCCGCGCCGCCCACGAGCTGCTGCCGTCCTGGCTGGAGCGGGGCGCCGGGCGGTTCGTGTCCACCGTGTCCGCCGCCGGGCTCCTCACCATGATCGGCGCGCCCTCGTACAGCGTCACCAAGCACGGCGCCTACGCCTTCGCCGAGTGGCTGTCGCTGACGTACCGCCACCGGGGTCTGAAGGTGCACGCGATCTGCCCGCAGGGTGTGCGGACGGACATGCTGGCCGCCACCGGCAGCGCCGGGGACCTGGTGCTGCAGCCGACCGCGATCGAACCGGAGGCCGTCGCCGACGCCCTGTTCCGGGGCATCGCCGAGGACCGCTTCCTGATCCTGCCGCACCCCGAGGTGGCCGAGTACTACCAGGCGCGTGCCACCGATCCGGATCGCTGGCTGAGCGGCATGAACCACATCCAGCGCAAGTGGGAGGAGGCCCGGTGACGGCCTCCCGGTACGCCGCACGGCCCTGGCTGGCCCTGCTCGACGAAGCCCAGCGCGGCCCGATCGACCCCGCCGACTCGCTGGTGCACGCCCTGCGGGCGGCCGTGGCGGAGGCGCCCGAGCGCACCTTCCTCGCCTACTTCGACGCCCGGCTGAGCTATCGCGAGGTGGACGAGCTGAGCGACTCCGTCGCCGCCCACCTCGCCGCGCGCGGGCTGGAGCGCGGTGACCGGGTGGCGGTGCTGCTGCAGAACTCCCCGCACTTCGTGCTCGCCGTCCTCGGCGCCTGGAAGGCCGGCGCGACCGTCGTCCCGGTCAACCCGATGTACAAGTCGGCCGAGATGGGCCACATCCTGCGGGACGGCGAGGTGGCCGCGCTGGTCTGCTCCGACCGGGCCTGGGAGTCGTACCTCGGGCAGACCGCCGCAGGCTCGCCGGTGCGGATCGTGCTCACCGCGAGCGAGTTGGACTTCCAAACCCGCAACGACGCGCGCGTGCTCGGTTTCGAGCGGCTGCCCCAGGCGCCGGACACCGACGACCTCGTGGCCATCGCCCGGCAGGGCGGCAAGGCGCCCGAGGGCCGTGACCCGCGCCCGGACGACATCGCGCTGATCAGCTACACCTCCGGCACCAGCGGCACCCCCAAGGGCGCCACCAACACGCACGGCAACATCATGCACAACGCCGAGCGGCAGCGGACCGGGCTCGCGCTGCCCGAGGCGCCCGTCTACCACGCGCTCGCGCCGCTGTTCCACATCACCGGCATGGTCTGCCAGTTCGGTGCCTGCCTGAACAGTGCCGGCACCCTGGTGCTCGCCTACCGCTTCGAGCCCGGCCTCGTCCTGGAGGCCTTCGCCGAGCACCACCCGCACTACACGGTCGGGCCGTCCACCGCGTTCATGGCGCTGGCCGCCCACCCGGACGCCACCCGCGAGCACTTCGCCTCCTTCGTGAACATCTCCTCCGGCGGCGCCCCCGTGCCCCCGGCCCTGGTGGAGAAGTTCCGCGAGCGCTTCGGGCCGTACATACGCGTCGGCTACGGACTGACCGAGTGCACCGCCCCCTGCGCCTCGGTCCCGCCCGGCCTGGAGGCCCCCGTGGACCCCGTCTCCGGGACGCTGTCGGTGGGCCTGCCCGGCGCCGACACGGTCGTCAGGATCGTGGACGAGCAGGGCGCGGAGGTGCCCTTCGGGGAGCAGGGCGAGATCGTCGTACGCGGGCCCCAGGTGGTCCCCGGCTACTGGCGGCGCCCGGACGCCACGGCCGAGTCCTTCCCGGACGGCGAGCTGCGCACCGGCGACATCGGCTTCATGGACGCCCAGGGCTGGCTGTACGTCGTCGACCGCAAGAAGGACATGATCAACGCGTCCGGCTTCAAGGTGTGGCCCCGCGAGGTCGAGGACGTGCTGTACACCCACCCCGCGGTGCGCGAGGCGGCCGTCGTCGGTGTCCCCGACGGCTACCGCGGCGAGACCGTGAAGGCCTACATCAGCCTGCGTCCGGGCGCGGAGGCGGCCCCGGAGGAACTCGCGGTGTACTGCAAGGAGAGACTGGCCGCCTACAAATACCCGCGTCAGGTGGAGATCCTGCCCGACTTGCCCAAGACGGCCAGTGGGAAGATCCTCCGTCGGGAACTGCGTTCCCGCACGCAGGACATTCGGTAAGCATCACGGAAAGGCAGGTGGCGGCAGTGCCCAGGACGACGGACGGAGACGGTACGCCCGTTCCGCAGCGGCTGCTGGCCGCCGCCACGCGGCTCTTCGCCGAGCAGGGTTACGACCGCACCTCCGTGCAGGAGATCGTGGAGGCGGCCGGCGTCACCAAGGGGGCGCTGTACCACTACTTCGGCTCCAAGGACGACCTCCTGCACGAGGTGTACGCGCGCGTGCTGCGCATCCAGCAGGAGCGGCTCGACCACTTCGCCGGCATGGACGCGCCGGTGGAGGAGCGGCTCAGAGCCGCCGCGGCGGACGTGGTCGTCACCACGATCGACAACCTCGACGACGCGATGATCTTCTTCCGGTCCATGCACCACCTCAGCCCGGAGAAGAACAAGCAGGTGCGCGCCGAGCGCCGGCGCTACCACGAACGGTTCCGCGCGCTGATCGAGGAGGGCCAGAAGGCGGGCGTCTTCTCCACGGCGACCCCGGCCGACCTGGTGGTGGACTACCACTTCGGCTCCGTCCACCACCTGTCCACCTGGTACCGCCCGGACGGCCCCCTCACCGGGCAGCAGGTCGCCGACCACCTCGCCGACCTGCTCCTGCGGGCGCTGCGTCCGTGAGGTGACGGACGAGGGCCGCGGCAGCCGGGTTCCGGGGCCGTGGGCCGCGTCCCGCGAGAACGACCGTACGGCCGGGCTCCGGCTGCCGTATGCGCACGCACGGCAGCCCGGCCCGCTCGCCGATGGCCCGGGGCACGAACGCCACCCCGATCCCGGCCCGGACGAGGTCCACCAGCAGCCCGATCTGGGTGACGTCACAGGTGATACGGCGGTCCAGGCCGCAGTGTGCGGCGAGGCGCCGTACGGCCGTCTCCAGGCCGGTTCCCGCACGGAAGTCGACGAAGGGCTCGTCGGCGAGGTCCCTGATGAGCGTGCGGCCCGCCTCGGCCAGCGGATGCCCCGGCGCGGTGATCAGCACCAGCTCCTCCTGCCAGGTGGCGTGCGCGTGCAGGCCCTCGGGCAGCTCCCGGGCGTCCGGCGCGAGATACGCCAGGTCCAGCTCGCCCGCGCGCAGGCCCTCGGTCAGCTCGGCCACCGTCGCGTCCCGTACGGACACCTGGATGCCGGGGAAATCCCGGTGGAAGCCGGCGAGTTCGGCGGGCAGGTCCACGCAGGTCAGGGTCTGGATCGTACCGATGGACACGCGGCCGGCGGCCAGTCCCGCCACGGCCGCGACCGCCTCCCGGGCCGCCTCGGCGCCCGCGAGCAGCGCGCGGGCCTGGGGGAGCAGGGCGCGGCCGGCCTCCGTGAGGACGACGCGGCGGCCCGTGCGGTCGAACAGCTCGGCGCCCAGCTCCTTTTCGAGGTTGCGGACGGATGTGCTGAGCGCCGACTGGACGATGAGTTCGGCGCGTGCGGCAGCCGTGAAGCCGCCTTCGTGCACGACGGCCACGAAGTGGCGGAGCTGACGGATCTCCATCCATCTATCGTAGAGATGGCCGCCAGCTGAACCATCTGTTGGACCGGTGGACGGCCTGCGGGCCACGCTGGACGCATGACTCGCAGACCGCATCTCCTGCACCGGTTCCTGGCGTTCCTCCGCACCCTCGCCCGCGAGGACCACCCTTACTCAGGCGGCTACTAGAGGTACTTCTTCAACTCCCGCCGCGCCAGCGACCGCTGGTGCACCTCGTCCGGACCGTCGGCCAGCATCAGGGTGCGGGCGCTCGCGTACAGCTCGGCCAGCGGGAAGTCCTGGCTCACCCCGCCCGCGCCGTGCAGCTGGATCGCGCGGTCCAGGATGCCGACCACCGCGCGCGGCGTGGCGATCTTGATGGCCTGGATCTCGGTGTGGGCGCCCTTGTTGCCGACGGTGTCCATCAGCCAGGCCGTCTTCAGCACCAGCAGCCGCAGCTGCTCGACGGTGACCCGGGCGTCCGCGATCCAGTTCTGGACGACTCCCTGCTGGGCCAGCGCCTTGCCGAACGCCGTACGGGACACCGCCCGCCGGCACATCAGCTCGATGGCCCGCTCGGCCATGCCGATCAGCCGCATGCAGTGGTGGATCCGGCCGGGGCCGAGCCGGGCCTGGGCGATGGCGAAGCCGCCGCCCTCCTCGCCGATGAGGTTGGTGACCGGCACGCGCGCGTGGTCGAAGATCACCTCGGCGTGGCCGCCGTGCGAGTGGTCCTCGTATCCGAAGACCTGCATGGCGCGCTCGACGGTGACGCCCGGGGTGTCGCGCGGGACCAGGACCATGGACTGCTGGCGGCGGACGTCGGCGCCGTCCGGGTCCGTCTTGCCCATCACGATGAAGATCTTGCAGTCCGGGTTCATCGCGCCGGAAATGTACCACTTGCGCCCGGTGATGACATAGTCGTCGCCGTCGCGCTCGATGTGCGTGGTGATGTTCGTGGCGTCCGAGGAGGCCACCTCCGGCTCGGTCATCGCGAACGCCGAGCGGATCTCACCGGCCAGCAGCGGCTCCAGCCACTGCTTCTTCTGCTGCTCGTTGCCGAACTGCGCCAGCACCTCCATGTTCCCGGTGTCGGGCGCGGCGCAGTTGGTCGCGGTGGGCGCCAGATGCGGGGAGCGGCCGGTGATCTCGGCGAGCGGCGCGTACTGGAGGTTGGTGAGTCCCGCGCCGTACTCGGCGTCGGGCAGGAAGAGGTTCCACAGGCCCTGCCTGCGGGCCTCGGCCTTGAGTTCCTCGACCACGGCCGGGGTGTCCCACGGGGAGGCGAGCGCGGCCCGCTGCTCCTCGGCGACCGCTTCGGCGGGGTAGACGTACTCGTCCATGAAGGCGAGGAGCCTGGCGCGCAGTTCCTCGGTGCGCGCGTCGAACGCGAAGTCCATGTCCGGATCAGCCTTCCTGAAGAGTGGTCAGTCCGTGGTCGATGAAGACGGGCACGAGGTCGCCGATCCGGTCGAAGCCGCGCCCGACCGTCTGGCCGAGCGTGTACCGGTAGTGGATGCCCTCCAGGATCACGGCGAGCTTGAACCAGGCGAACGCCGTGTACCAGGAGACGCCGGAGACGTCGCGTCCCGAGCGCTCGGCGTACCGCTCGATCAGCTCTGCGGGGGACGGGTGCCCCGGAGCCTCGGCCGTGGTGGAGACCGGGGACTCGGCCATGCCCAGCGGCCGGCTGTACATCACCAGCAGGCCGAGGTCGGTGAGCGGGTCGCCGAGGGTCGACATCTCCCAGTCGAGGATGGCCTTGATCCTGTCGTCGTCGCCGATCAGGACGTTGTCGAGCCGGTAGTCGCCGTGGACCACGGCCGGGGCGGGGGAGGCGGGCAGGGAGCGGCCGAGGGCGGCGTGCAGTTCGTCGATGCCCGCCAGTTCGCGGTTGCGGGAGGCGTCCAGCTGCTTGCCCCAGCGGCGCAGCTGCCGGTCCAGGAAGCCCTCGGGGCGGCCGAAGTCCGCGAGCCCCACGGCGGCGGGGTCGACCGCGTGCAGTTCGACCAGCGTGTCCACCAGGGACAGCACGGCGTTCCGGGTGCGCTCGGGGCCCAGCGGGGCGAGCTGCTGGGCGGTGCGGTACGGGGTGCCCTCGACGAACTCCATGACGTAGAACGGCGCCCCGAGCACCTCCTCGTCCTCGCACAGCAGCACCGGGCGGGGCACCGGCACCCGGGTCGGGTGCAGGGCGCTGATCACGCGGTGCTCGCGCCTCATGTCGTGCGCGGTGGCCAGGACATGACCGAGCGGGGGCCGGCGTACGACCCACTTCGAGGTGCCGTCGGAGAGCGCGTAGGTGAGGTTCGACCGTCCGCCCTCGATCAGCCGGCCGGTGAGGGGGCCGGTCACCAGTCCGGGGCGCTCGCGGTCGAGGTGGGCGCGCAGCCGGTCCAGGTCGAGTCCGGGCGGGTGGTCGGCGCTCATACATCACTCCTACGAACGGGTGAACAGGACCCGACTCATGATGCCGACCGGTCGGTATGTAGTCCAGTACGCGGAGCGATCAGGAGGTCAAACGTGACCGGAGCCACGATAGGCCGACGGACCCCCGAAGCGCTGCCCGGGGAGCCGTCGGCCCTGTCGGGGTCTGCTGGTCAGTGGTCGTCCCAGTGGCCGTCGTGCTCGGCGTGCCGGTGGCCGCCGTGCAGATAGTCGATGTGATCGCCGTGCGGCACCTGCGCGTGCCCGCACTCGTCGTAGTGCACGTGCTCATGGCCCTCGTGGACGGTGTGCCCCGACGGCTCGCACTCGTCCCAGTGACCCTCGTGCTCGCGGTGCAGATGGCCGTCGTGCGCATAGTCCAGGTGGTCGCCGTGCGGCACGGCGTTGTGCCCGCAGCCCGGACCGTGGCTGTGCGTGCCGTGTTCGGTGTGCTCCTGGTGAAGGGTGGTCATGGTGCTCACCTTCGGGGATACGGGGTGTCGGCGACGGACAGGCTATGGGGCGAAGCGGTGCATATCGACGCATACGGCTTGCGTAGTATACGAGTACCCCGGAGGGTCGAGGGCATGAAGGCCATCAGCTACCGCCACTACGGCGGACCCGAGGTGCTGGAGTACGGCGAGGTGCGCGACCCGAAGGTCGGCCCCGACCAGGTGCTGGTCAAGGTCCGTGCCGCGGCCGTCAACCCGGTCGACTGGAAGTGCCGCGAGGGATACCTCGACGCGGTCCTGGACGCCGTCTTCCCGGTGATCCCCGGCTGGGACGTCAGTGGTGTGGTCGTCCAGCCCGGCGCCGCGGTCACGGAGTTCGCCGTCGGCGACGAGGTCATCGGCTACTGCCGCGAGGACTTCCTCTCCCGCGGCACCTTCGCCGAGTACGTCGCCGCGCCCGTGCGCACCCTGGCCCGCAAGCCGCGCAACCTGTCCTTCGAGGAGGCCGCCGGCCTGCCGCTCGCCGGGCTCACCGCCTATCAGGTGCTCGTGAGGGCGCTGGAGATGGCGCGCGGCGAGACCGTGCTGGTGCACGCGGCGGCCGGCGGGGTCGGCTCCCTCGCCGTCCAGATCGCCGCCCACCTCGGCGCCCGGGTCATCGGTACGGCCAGCGAGCGCAACCACGACCATGTGCGTGGCCTCGGCGGCGAGCCGGTGGCCTATGGCGAGGGCCTGGCCGAACGGGTGCGGGCGCTCGCCCCGGACGGCGTGGAGGCCGTCTTCGACACCGTCGGCGGGGACACCCTGAAGACCTCCGCCAACCTGCTCGCCCCGGAGGGCCGGCTGGCGTCGATCGCCGACCCGGGGGTGGTGGGCCTCGGTGGCCGCTACTGCTTCGTCCGCCCCGACGCCCAGGACCTGGGCAGGCTCTCCGACCTCGCCGAGCGGGGCGTGATCTCGGTGCACGTCCAGGAGACCTTCCCGCTGGAGCGGACGGCGGACGCGCACCGCATGAACCAGGAGGGCCGCACCCGCGGCAAGATCGTCGTCACGGTGGACCGGGAGGAGGCGGAGGGCACCGTCTGGAACCGGGGAGAGGAGAGCGCCCTCTACAGCACGAGTCAGGAGGGCACCTTCTAGACCAGGGCAAGCCCTAGACCACGAGCACCGCCGCGCACAACGCCAGCGCCACCGCGCACAGCGCCGCCGCCGTCGCGTGCCGGGGAACGAGCGCCTGCGGGCGGGGACCGCTCGCCAGGGCCCGGATCCGGCGGTGGGCCACGGCCAGGAAGCCCAGGAAGAGCACACAGCACAGGGCGCAGACGGTCACCCCGGTGGCCGAGGCGCCCCCGTGCAGGGCGGTCTTGACGGCGAGTACGGCGGCCACGGTGGCGGAGAGGGTCGTACGGCGCCAGGCCAGCCGGGTGCGCTCCGGCTGCAGCCCGGGGTCGCGCCCGGCCGTGCTCACCCCGCCCATCCGGCCAGCACCACCACGACCATCGCCACCGCCACCACCGCGACGACCAGGCTCAGCAGCGCCGGGAACCGGGACGCGGGCAGGTCCTCACCGCGCCGGATCGCCCGCTCACAGCGCACCCAGTGGTTCACCGCGCGCAGCGAGCACAGCACCCCGGCGCCGAGCAGCGCGAGCGCGAGACCGACCCGCCACGCCCAGCGCAGGTCCGGCAGGAACTGGTCCACCGCGAATCCGCCGCCGATCAGTGCGAGCGCCGTGCGCAGCCAGGCGAGAAAGGTGCGCTCGTTGGCCAGCGAGAACCGGTAGTCGGGCGTGCCACCCTCGTCCCGCACCTGCTCCGGCGCGAACCACAGCCGGATGTTCCGTACGAATTCGCTCACGCGGCCGACCCTACCCGGCGGTCACCTGCCCGCCCGGAACGCCCTCAGCCTCTCGTACGCCGCCAGCCCGTCCGGCACCCACTCCCACTCTCCGAGCCGCCCCTCGACCTCCTCCTCGGGCAGGAAGGCGTGCCGCTGGACCTCCTCCACCTGCGGCCGTACGGGCAGCTCGCAGCGCACCTCGTACACCGCCGACCACCAGCTGTGCCCGGCCCCGTCGTCGTAGAGGAACTTGAAGAGAAACGCCGGCCGGGGGAGCCCCGTCACCCCGAGCTCCTCCTCGGCCTCCCGCAGCGCGGCCTCGTCGTAGGACTCGCCCGCACCGACGACGCCGCCGACGAACATGTCGTACAAGGCCGGGAAGACCAGCTTGGTGGCCGTGCGCCGGTGCACGAAGAGCCGGCCGGCCGCGTCGCGGGCCTGGATGAACACGCACCGGTGGCGCAGTCCGCGGGCGTAGGCCTCACCGCGGGGACACCGGGCGACGACCCGGTCGTGCTCGTCGACGATGTCGAGGATCTCGTCAGCAGGGTTCATGCCCTCATCCAAGCAGGCGGTGTCAGCGCCGCTGGAGGTCCCGGGCCGGGGGTTCGGACTCCGCCGAGCCGCACGGCATCGCCGGGTGCAGCCCGAGCAGCACGATGCCCGCGACCACCGCCGCGAGCCCCGCCGCCTCCCATGCCAGCGCCCCGGTGTCGGTGCGCAGCCGGTCACCGAGGAAGCCGACCCCGCACAGGATCCCGGCGAGCGGCTCGGCCGCGGTCAGCGCCGGCAGGGACATGCGCAGCGGGGCCGTCTCGAAGGCGCTCTGCACCAGGACGAGACCGGTGACCCCGCACACCAGCACGCCGTACGGCTGCCAGCCGGTGAACAGCTCGGCGAAGCCGCCCTCGGAGAAGCGGGTCCCGCTCACCCGGGTCAGCGCGTCCTGTACGCCGTACAGCAATCCGGCGGCGGTGGCCAGCAGCACCGGGCCCCAGCTCAGCCGGGAGCGCTTGCCGTACGTCGTGAGCACCACGGCCGCCCCGACCATCGCGCCGATGATCAGCCAGTGCCGCACCGGATCGGAGACGGCGCTGCCGGCCCGCGGCTCGCCCGCCATGATGAACGCGCTCACCCCGCCCGCGAGCAGCAGCAGTCCCGCCCAGCCCTGGCGGCCCAGGGGCTGCTTGGTCTGGTGCCGGGAGAGGGCGAGCGCGAACAGCAGATTGGTCGCGAGCAGCGGTTCGACCAGGGAGATCTCGCCCTTGCCGAGCGCGACCGCGCCGAGCACCATGCCGGCCACCATCAGACCGAGCCCGCCCAGCCAGCGCGGCACCCGCATCAGGTCGAGCAGCAGCCGGAAGGACAGGAAGTCGCTCAGCGGTGCCTTCTGCGCCGCGTTCTGCTGGAGCACGAACCCGAAGCCCAGACAACAGGCGGCACTCACGGCGAGAAGGAGAACCAGAACGGACACGCTGCGTACCTCGATCATCCGGCCGGACCACGGGTGCGTAGTGGCCGACTGTAGCGTCCCCGGGACGGCATCGACCCGGGGAGCGCGGAACAGGGCGGTTGACCCGCCATGCTGCGGGTCCGGCCGGCCCGGCGCCATGGCGTACGCCACAGGGAGCCGTCGGGTACCCCCGCCGGGGCCCCGGCCCACCTGCGCGGACTTCCTCAACTTTCCTCTGCGGCACTGTAGTTGAACCCGGTACCAGCCCTGTTCCGCTTGACGCACACCCCGGCTGGGGATTTGCTGTGCGTGATCGGCCGATGGCAGCCCGAGAAACAGGAAGTCCCGCGGTGCCCCCTCTCCCACCCCTGCTCGGCGCCCGCCGGGCCCCGACGGACCCGTCCGGCGACACCGCCCCGGACTGCTCCGGCGCCATCGACGGCTGCTTCGACGGCACGTTCGACGACATGTTCGACGCCACCTTCGACGACGCCGAACTGCGCACCGCGCGCACCGCGTTCGCCCAGGGCCGGCGGCAGGCCGCCCGCTCCCTGCTCCGGCACACCGGCGACGACTGGGACCGCCGCGGCCACCGCCTCACCATGCTCGCCCGGGAGCCGTACGCCGTGGCCTGGGCCCGCGACTGGCTGCACGCCGAACCCGGCTCCGCCGACGCCGCCGCGCTGTACGCCCTCGCCCGGGTCCAGCGCGCCCTGCGCGGCAAGGAGGACCCCGACCGGGCCCGCGAGACCTGCGCCACCGCCGCCGTGCTCGCCCCCGCCGACCCCACCCCCTGGCTGGGCTTACTCCAACTGGCCCGCACCCTCGGCCCCGAGCGCGAGGTGCTCGGCACCTTCGCCGAGCTGCGCCGCCGACACCCCGAGCACCACCACGCCCACCATCTGCTCCTCGCCCGCCTCGCCGAACGGCCCTCCGGCGGCCGGGCCGCCGATGACCACGAGGTGTACGACCTCGCCGAGCTGGCCGCCGCGGAGGCCCCCGCCGACTCCCCGCTCGCCGTCCTGCCGGTCGTCGCCTACGCCGAGCGCTACCGCGTCCTCGCCGCCACCGGTCTCGCCCCGGCCGACCCCGCCGCCTCCGGCCACTGGTCCGGCCCCCGGGCCCGCCGCATCCTGCGGGCGTGCTTCGACTGGTGGCTGGAGTGGGAGCACGACGAACACCCCCGCCGTCACATCGACCTCAACCACCTCGCCTTCGCCCTGTCCTGCGCCGGCCGCCCGGCCGAGGCGGCGGTCCTCTTCCGGCGCATCGGCCGGCACGCCACCCCGGCACCCTGGTCCTACGCCCACCGCGACCCCCGCGCGGCCTTCCGCACGGCCCGCGCCCGCGCGCTGGGGCACTGAACGGCACGCCTGCGCGCGACGTAGGCAAGAAGTGATTACAGAACCCTGACCACTGACCGGATTCCCTGGCCCCCCGGGGCCCCGAGTGCTCGAATGAATGCGTGAACTCTGAACAGTCCGAGGAGCGGGACGGCACACCCATAGGCCGCAGGGTCTTCCTCGGCACCCTCGGCCTGGGCGCGCTCGGCGTCGTCGCCGCGCCCGCGCTGCAGCGCGGCCTGGAAGGCGTCCTCGGCGCCGTCGCCGGCAAGGACCCCACGGGGCTGACCGGCCTGCTGCCCAACGGCGGCGGATTCCGCTACTACTCCGTCGCCGCGTCGGTGCCGCGCCTGAACGCCGCCGACTACCACCTGAAGATCGGCGGCCTGGTCGACCGCCCGCACACCTACACCCTGGCCGATCTGCGCGCCCTCCCGCAGACCCGGCTGGTCAAGGACGTCCAGTGCGTCACCGGCTGGCGGGTCCCCGGCACCCCCTTCGAGGGCGTACGCCTCTCCGACCTCCTGGACGCGGCCGGGGTCCGTCCCGGGGCGAAGGCGATCCACTTCACCTGCTTCGACGGCACCTACACCGAGAGCCTCACCCTCGCCCAGGCCCGCCGCCCGGACGTCCTGGTCGCCCTGCGCATGCAGGACAAGGACATCGGCCACGACCACGGCGGCCCGGTCCGGCTCTACGTCGCCCCCATGTACTTCTACAAGTCGGCCAAGTGGCTCTCCGGGATCACGGTCACCGACCAGGTCGAGCCCGGTTACTGGGAGCGCCTCGGCTACGACGTCGACGCCTGGGTCGGCCGGTCGAACGGACGGACTGATGAGCCTACGAGCTGACACCCCGGCCCCGCCCGGCACCCGTATCCGCCGCTTCGGCCCGGTCCAGCGCTGGGTGCATCGCGCCACCGCCGCGCTGATGGGCGTCTGCGTGCTCACGGCGGCCGTCCTCTACATCCCCCAGCTCGCGGTCCTGGTCGGCCGCCGGGAACTGGTCGTCCGGGTCCACGAGTGCGCCGGACTCGCCCTGCCCGTCCCGGTCCTGCTGGGCCTCGCCTCCCGCGCCTTCCGCACCGACCTGCGTTTCCTCAACCGCTTCGGCCCGCACGACCGGCTCTGGCTGCGCGCCGCCCTGCGCCGTGACAAGCGCCACTCCTCGCGCCCGGCGGGGAAGTTCAACGCCGGCCAGAAGGTCTACGCCGCCTGGATCGCCGGCGCCACCCTGGTGATGCTCGGCACCGGCCTGCTGATGTGGTTCACCCACCTCGCCCCGCTGGAGTGGCGCACCTCGGCGACGTTCGTCCACGACTGGCTCGCCCTGACCATCGGCGTGGTCCTGGCCGGCCACATCGGCATGGCCCTGGGCGACCCGGAGGCGAGACGGGGCCTGCGCACGGGGACGGTGAGCAGGGAGTGGGCGAAGCGGGAGCACCCGCTGTGGCGCCCGTGACCCTTGCGGCGCGCCTCGTGTCAGCCGCTGTCGCCCCTCAGAATTCCAGCAGCACCTTGCAGGACCGGCTCCGATCCGCGGCCAGCACGAACGCGTCCTCGGCCTGCGCCACCGGAACCACGGCACTGAGCAGAGTGTCGAACTCCCCCCGCGCGGCCAGCAGTTCCAGCGCGTCGTCGAACTCGGCGGCGAAGCGGAACGCTCCCCGCAGCTCGATCTCCCGGCTCACCAGCAGGTTCCCGGCGAACGGCGACTGCCCCGGCGGCAGCATCCCGAGCTGTACGACCACGCCACCGCGCCGTACCCGCCGCAGGCAGGTGTCGAGCCCGGCCGCGACCCCCGACGCCTCGACGGCCACGTCGACTTCCCCCGGCCACCCGGCATCGCCCGGATCGTCGGCCCGTACCAGCGTGTCCGCCCCGGCCCCGGCCGCGTGACCCAGCGCCTCCGGCACGAGATCCGTCACCGTCACCCGTGCCGCGCCGGCCGCCTTCGCCGCCGCGACCACCAGGCACCCGATGGGCCCCGCCCCGGTCACCAGGACATGCCGGCCGGACACGTCCCCGGCCCGCCGCACCGCGTGCAGCGCGACCGACAGCGGCTCGGCGAGGGCGGCCCGCCGCGGCCCGAGTCCGTCCGGCAGCGCCCGCAGCTGACCGGCCGGTACGGCGATCCGCTCGGCGAAGGCGCCCTGGACATGCGGAAAGCGGGCCGCGCTGCCCAGGTACCGGGTGTCCCGGCACACGTTCGCCCGCCCGCCGGAGCACTCCGGGCAGTGCCCGCACGGAGTGGCGGGGTGCACGGCGACGGCCGTACCCGGCGCGGGACCCGTGGCCCCGGTGCCGTAGGACACCACCGTGCCCACCACCTCGTGCCCGAGCACCATCGGCTCCCGGAGTCGGAAGTCCCCGACCCCGCCGTGCCGCCAGTAGTGCAGATCCGAGCCGCACACCCCGCCGTAACGGACGGCCACCAGGGCCTCGCCGGGCCCCGGTTCGGGCACCGGCAGCTCCTCCACCCGCAGGTCGCCCGCGCCGTGGATCACACAACCCCGCATCGCCGCAGCCCCTTTCAGAGCACGCTCGTCATGCCGCCGTCGACGTACAGGATCTGCCCGCCCATGAAGTCGGAGGCCGGTGAGGCGAGGAAGAGCAGGCCGCCCACCAGGTCCTCGGTGCGGCCCCAGCGGCCCGCCGGGGTGCGCCGGCGGACCCAGGCGCTGAACTCCTCGTCCGCCACCAGCGGCCGGGTCAGCTCGGTCTCGATGTAGCCGGGGCCGAGGCCGTTGACCTGGACGCCGTACGGACCCCAGTCGGCGCACATGCCCTTGGTGAGCATCTTCAGGGCGCCCTTGGTGGCGGCGTAGGGCGCGATGCCGGGGCGGACGACCTCGCTCTGCAGCGAGCAGATGTTGATGATCTTGCCGTGGCCGCGTTCCGTCATCCGCCGGGCGGCCTCGCGGCCGACGAGGAACGCGCTGGTGAGGTTGGTGTCCAGGATCCGGTGCCAGTCGGCGTCGGTGAACTCCAGCAGCGGGGCGCGCAGTTGCATGCCCGCGTTGTTGACGAGGATGTCGAGCGGGCCCACCCGCTCCTCGACGTCGGCGATCCCGGCGGCCACGGCAGGACCGTCGGTCACGTCGAACACCGCAGTACGGATGTCACCGGGGAGGTCCGCCGCGGCCTCGGCCAGCCGGCCGGGGTCGCGCCCGTTGAGGACGACCGTGCAGCCGGCCTCGGCCAGGCCCCGGGCCAGCGCGAGACCTATGCCCCGGCTGGAGCCGGTGACCAGGGCGGTGCGGCCGCCGATGTCGAAGAGAGGGTGAGCCGTCATCGTCGTACCCCGCCTATATGACCAGCGACAGCAGCAGGACCAGACCGCCGGCGACCACGGAGATGATCGTCTCCATCACCGACCAGGTCTTCACGGTCTGCCCGACGCTCAGCCCGAAGTACTCCTTCACCAGCCAGAATCCGGCGTCGTTGACATGGCTGAAGAAGAGTGAGCCGGCGCCGATGGCGAGGACGAGCAGGGCGGTGTGGGTGGTCGACATGTCGGCTGCGAGGGGGGCCACCAGGCCCGCCGCCGAGACCGTCGCCACCGTCGCCGAACCCGTGGCCAGCCGGATCGCGACCGCGATCAGCCAGGCCAGCAGCAGCGCCGGGATCGACCAGTCCTTGGAGATGTCCAGGATCATCTGGCCCACGCCGGAGTCGATCAGCGTCTGCTTGAAGCCGCCGCCCGCGCCCACGATCAGCAGGATGCCCGCGATGGGCATCAGGCCCTTCTCGACGGTCTGCTGCAGGCGCTCCTTGCTGAACCCGGCGGGCCGGCCCAGCGTGAAGAAGCCGACGAGCACGGCGGCGAGCAGGGCGATCAGCGGGGAGCCGATGATGTCGAAGATCCGCTGGTTCAGGTTCGTCGGGTCGTCGACGACGATGTCCACCAGCGCCTTGGCCAGCATCAGCACCACCGGCAGCAGCACGGTGGCGAGCGTCGCGCCGAAGCCGGGACGGCGCTCCAGCTCGTCCGAGGCGCGCTGCGGCAGCATCCGGTCGGGCGCCTGGACGTCCACCCAGCGAGCGGCGACCTTGGAGAACAGCGGACCGGCGATGATCACCGTCGGTATGGCGACCAGGATACCGAGCGCCAGGGTCACGCCCAGGTTGGCCTTGACGGCGTCGATCGCCACCAGCGGGCCGGGGTGTGGCGGGATCAGGCCGTGCATCACGGACAGACCGGCGAGCGCCGGGATGCCGATGCGCATCAGGGAGTAGTTGCCGCGCTTGGCGACCATGAGCACGACCGGGATCAGCAGCACGATGCCGACCTCGAAGAACAGCGGCAGGCCGATCACCGAGGCGATGAGCACCATCGCCCACGGCATGGCGCGCCCGCCGGCCTTGGCGAGGATCGTGTCGACGATCTGGTCGGCGCCACCGGAGTCGGCGAGGAGCTTGCCCAGGATCGCCCCGAGCGCGATCAGGACGCCCACGCCGGCCACGGTGGTGCCGAGCCCGGTGGTGAAGCTGGTGATGGCCTTGTCGAGCGGTGCTCCGGCGACCGCGCCCAGCGCCAGCGACCCGATGGTCAGCGCCAGGAAGGCATGGAGCTTGAACTTGGTGATCAGCAGGACGATCACGGCGATGCCCACCAGGACGGCGATGCCCAGCTGGGCGTGTCCGGCGGAGGTGATCGGCGGAGGCGTGTCCGCTGCCAGCATCTCGACGCTGAGTCTGGTCACGGGTGTTCCCTTGCGTTACGGGGGGGACGGGGGTGAGTGCTACGCGGTGGTGTCGGGAAGCGCCTCGAGTGCCTTCACGGCACGCTCGGTGATCTCCTGGGGGCTGCCGCTGACGTCCACGGCGACTCCCGCCTCGTCCGGCTCCAGGGGCTGCAGCGTGGCGAACTGGGAGTCCAGCAGCGCGGTCGGCATGAAGTGCCCCTGCCGCTGCCTCATCCGGTCCTCGATCAGCTTCCGGTCGCCGGAGAGGTGCACGAACACCACTCCGGGAGCGGCGGCCCGAAGCCGGTCGCGGTACGACCGCTTCAGCGCCGAGCTGCTGACCACCCCGCCCAGTCCGGCCCGCCCGTGCGCCCAGTGACCGATGGCGTCCAGCCAGGGCCACCGGTCGCTGTCGTCGAGTGGGATCCCGGCCGACATCTTGTCGATGTTGGCCTGCGGGTGGAAGTCGTCGCCCTCGGCGTACGGGACGCCCAGCCGCGCGGCGAGCAAGGGACCGATCGTGGTCTTGCCCGTCCCCGCGACGCCCATCACGACGACGACCTGGGGGGTTCGCATCACTGTCTCGCTGTCTTCCTCGACATCCGACGCCACAGCGGCGTCGCCACACTGAAACCCATTAGGTACGACGAATTCAAGAGTGTGTGACATATAAGTCTGACTTTTTCAGCCGGTGATCCACGCCGTACGCTGAGTGCATGACCACACCGGGCCGGGGGCTGCACGGCCATGTACTGGACACCCTCGGCCCCGCGATCACGGCGGGCGAGTACCCGCCGGGCAGCGTGCTGCGCACCGACGAGCTGGCACAGCACTTCGAGGTGTCCCGCTCCGTGATGCGGGAGGCGGTCCGGGTGCTCGAATCCATGCACCTGGTCGAGTCCCGCCGCAGGGTGGGCGTGACGGTCCGTCCCAAGTCCGAGTGGAACGTCTACGACCCGCAGGTCATCCGCTGGCGCCTGGCCGGCGCCGACCGCCCGCACCAGCTGCGCTCGCTGACCGTGCTGCGCTCCGCGGTCGAACCGGTCGCGGCCGGCCTCGCCGCCAAGCACGCCACGGCGGAGCAGTGCGCCGAACTCACCGAGTGCGCGCTGGGCATGGTGGCCAACTCACGCGGCCACAAGCTGGAGAAGTACCTGGTCCACGACATCGCCTTCCACCGGGTCATCCTGAACGCCTCCGGCAACGAGATGTTCGCCCGGCTCGGCGACGTCGTCGCCGAGGTCCTGGCGGGACGCACCCATCACGAGGTCATGTTCGAGGACCCCGACCCCGCGGCGGTCACCCTGCATGTGCAGCTGGCGGAGGCGATCCGGGGCGGCGACGCGACCCGCGCCGAGCAGCTGACCAGGGAGATCACCGTGGGCGCGCTGCAGGAACTGGACATCCTGGCGCCCTAGTTCGGGGCCGGTATCGCCGTCTCGGTCCGCGGTTCGGGCCGGTCCCGCACCTCTCAGTCCATGAAGTCCCCGTCCACGTACACCCAGGCGCCGTCGACCCGCTCGAACCGGCTCCGCTCGTGCAGCGAGCCACCCCGGTAGGAGGCGCGGAAGGTCACCGTGCCGGTGCTGTGGAAGGCCGACCCGTCGGTGGTGTCCAGGATCTCCAGCCCCGTCCACCTCATCCGCGGGTCGAGGTCAAGCCGCTCGGGCCGGGTCCGCGGATGCCAGGTGCGCAGCAGATACCCCGCGTCCCCCTTCACGAACGCGCTGTACCGGGACCGCATGAGCGACTCGGCGCTCGGCGCGGCGGCCGCTCCCGTGTGGAAACGGCCACAGCAGGCGTCGTAGGGCAGGGGGAGTCCGCAAGGGCAGTTACGGGAGGTCATGGGCCACATTCTGCCCGTACCAGGGGAGGCGTCCGACGTGGGCGGGGTGCACAGTGGAAGGGCGACGCAGCCCTGGGAGGCGGACTATGACTCGACCCATGACCAGCCGTCCTCCGGCCGTCAAGGAGTGGCGGCTGAACCTGTACCTGTCCGAGCACGACCCGGACACCACCGCCCGGATCGTCCTGGACACCGGCGACAACGTCCTGGAGAGTCACGCGGAGGCCCGCCGCAACCCGTACGACCCCGATGTGCCGGAGATAGGCGACGAACTCGCCGCCGGACGCGCCCTGATCGCCATGGGCCGCAGGTTGCTCCGCGCCGCCGACGGGGACATCAGGGCTGTGGGAGCGGCCGACACGGAGGAGGAGGAAGACCTGTCACCCCTGTGGCTGGACCGGGAGTGACGCCCCTCACCTCCCTTTGCGCAGGAACCGCCGCAGCCGGGTCAGCGGCCAGGTGTTGATCACGTCGTCCCGGGTGAGCCAGCCCCGCTGCGCCGTGCCGACGCCGTAGCGCAGCTGCGCGAGGTGCGGGACGGAGTGCGCGTCGGTGTCCACGGCGAACTTCACGCCCTGCTCCCTGGCGCGCAGGATGTCCTCGTCGCGCAGGTCGAGACGGTCCGGCTGCGCGTTGACCTCCAGCGCGGTGCCGGTACGCGCGCACGCCGCGAACACCTCGTCCCAGTCGGCGTCGACGCCCGGCCGCTTGCCGATCAGCCGGGTCGTCGGGTGCCCGATGATGTTGACGTACGGGTTCTCGCAGGCCCGCACCAGCCGCCGGGTCATCGCCCTGCGGCCCAGGTCGAAGTGCGAGTGCAGCGAGGCCACGCACAGGTCGAAGCCGGCCAGGAACTCCCCGGGCCAGTCCACCCCGCCGTCCGGGTCGATGTTGAGCTCCGTGCCGTGCAGCAGCCGCATCCTGTGATGGGCGCCGTCCAGCTCCCGCACCCGCTCCCGCTGGGCGAGGATCTTCTCGTCGGTCATGCGCTGCATGTACAGGTTGGGCGCGTGATCGGTGACCGCGTAGTACTTATAGCCGCGCTCGGCGGCCGCCGCCACCATCTCCTCCAGCGGCGCCAGCCCGTCGGTGAGGTCGGTGTGGGAATGCAGGTCGCCCTGGATGTCCTTCTCGGTCACCACCTCGGGCAGCTCGCCGTTCAGGGCCGCCTCGATCTCCCCGCGGTCCTCCCGCAGCGCCGGTGTGATCCACGGCAGCCCGAGCCGGGCGTACACCTCCTCCTCGGTGCGCGAAGCCAGGGAGTCCCCGCTCTCGGCGTCGAACAGGCCGTACTCGGACAGCTTCAGCCCTTGGTGCACGGCGATGGTGCGGGTACGGATGTTGTGCGCCTTGGAACCGGTGAAGTACTGCATCCCGGCGCCCCACGACTCCGGCGGCAGCACCCGCAGATCGACCTGGAGCCCCTTGGCGGTGCGGATCGACGTCTTCTTCGAGCCCCGTGCGACGACCTCAGCGGTGGCCGGCAGCTCGCACAGCGCCGCCATGAACGGCTCCGACTTCCGCGCCGCGACGATGACGTCCAGATCCCCGACGGTCTCCCGCATCCGGCGCAGCGAGCCCGCGTACGCGCAGCGCTTGCAGCCGGTCACCGCGGACAGCTCCGCGACGATCTCCTCGGCGGTGTCCAGGGCCAGCGACAGCGGCACCCGGGCGCCCGCCCGCTGGAGCAGCTCGATGCCGTGCCGGATGTTCTCCTGCGTCTTCTCGCCGAAGCCCTTCAGATCGGCCAGCGCGTCCGCCTCGATCGCCGCGGCCAGCTCGTTCACCGAGGAGATGTGCAGGTCCTCGTAGAGCCGCAGCGCCTTCTTCGGGCCCAGGGTGGGAATGGTGATCAGCTCCCGCACCCCGGCGGGGATCTTCGCCCGGCGCTCCTCGACCACCGCCATCTTCCCCGTGCGCAGGTACTCGGCCACCTTCTCGGCGATCGACTTCCCCACGTTCGGGATCTCCTTCAGGCCGTCCTCGCCCAGCTTGGAGATGTCGGCCGGATACCCGCCGATGGCACGCGCCGCCTTCTCGTAGGCACGCGCCTTGAAGGCGTCGCCTCCGGTGATCGCGATGAGGTCCGCGTACTCCCGCAGGAGCGCCTCGACCTCGTCATTGGGCCGGGCCACCCCTCAAGTCTAGAAAGACCGCCACGGATCCGGGAAAACCTCTACGGAACGTTCCGGAGCGCTGGCAGCGGTGGCAGCTTCGCCCCGTACACCCACTCCTGGAACAGCCCGTCCGTCGGCTCCTGCGCGAACCGGGCCACGTGCCCGGTGAACGCCTCCGTCGTCACCGTCCCGTTCCGGTGCAGCCGCACCCAGCCGCGCAGCATCCGGAAGAACGCGTCGTCGCCCAGCGCGCAGCGCACCGCGTGCAGGGCCAGGCCGCCCCGCTCGTAGAGCCGGTCGTCGAACATCGCCCTGCGGCCCGGATCGGCCAGCCTGAGGTCCTGCGGCAGCGTGGCCAGCAACCGGTGCGCCGCCGCGGCCAGTTGCTGGGCGCTGCGGCCGCCGGAGCGCTCGGACCACAGCCATTCCGCGTACTTGGCGAAGCCCTCGTTCAGCCAGATGTGCCGCCAGTCGGCGATGGTCACGCAGTTGCCGAACCACTGGTGCGCCAACTCGTGCGCCACCAGCCGTTCCGAACCCCGGGCGCCGTCCACGTGGTTGGCGCCGAACAGCGACAACCCCTGCGCCTCGACCGGCACATCGAGCTCCTCCTCGGTCACCGCGACCGCGTAACCGTCGAACGGGTACGGCCCGAACAGCTCCTGGAACAGCTCCATCATCGCCGGCTGCCGCGCGAAGTCACGGGAGAACTCGGGCAGCAGCCGCGCCGGGATGTGCCCGTGCTGCGGCACGCCCCCCGGGCCGGGGTCGCCCAGCAGCACTGTCTGGAACCTGCCGATCACCAGGCCGACCAGATAGCTGGACGTGGGCGCGGACTGCTCGTACACCCAGGTCGTCGTCGACGCCTTCGTCGTCCGGGTCAGCAGGCGCCCGCCCGTGACCACCGTGTACGCGGACGGGGTGGTGACCGAGAGCAGATAGGACGCCTTGTCGGCGGGCCGGTCGTTGCACGGGTACCAGGACGGCGCCCCCACCGGCTGGCTCGCCACCAGCGCCCCGTCGGCCAGCTCCTCCCAGCCGAGCCCGCCCCACGGGCTGGCCACCGGCCTGGGGTTGCCGGACCACTGCACCTCCACCGTGAACGCGGCGCCGGCCCGGACGGGCTTGGCCGGGCGGATCCGCAGCCGTCCGCCGCGGTGCGTGAAGTGCGGCTGCCGGCCGTCCACCCGCACCCGGCCGATCCTGAAGTCGGCCAGGTTGAGCTGGAACTCCGTGAGCGGCGCGCGGCCCGCTATGGCGTTGATCCGGGCCGTGCCGGACAGCCGGTTCGGGCCGGGGCGGTAGTCCAGCGCGAGTTCGTAACGGTGCACCCGGTAGCGGGGGTCACCGTTGTCCGGGAAGTACGGGTCCCGGTCGGCCGACTGCTGAACTGCCACTGCTGTGTCCGCTCCCTGCGCTGTGCCACCACTGGCTGCCGGTGCGCCCACCGGCCCCGCGCGGCCCGCGCTCAGGGACGCCATGCCTCGATCGGGTTGCCGAGCCAGCGGGTGTCGTCCGGGACGGACTCCGCGGCCATGACGAGCGACGCGGGCCCCAGGGTCGTACGGGCCCCGACCGTGCTGCCGGGCAGCACGATCCCGCCAGGGCCCAGCGTGGCGCCCTCACGGAGGACCACAGTATCCGTCCGCAAGATCCGGTCGTGGAAGAGGTGTGTCTGCAGCACACAGCCACGATTGACGGTCGCCGCGTCCCCCAGGGTCACCAGGTCCGCCTCCGGCAGCCAGTAGCTCTCCACCCACACGCCCCGGCCGATGCGCGCGCCGAGCCCGCGCAGCCACGCCGTCATCACCGGTGTCCCCGGCACGGCCCCGGCCAGCCACGGCACCGCCAGCACCTCGACGAACGTGTCCGCCAGCTCGCCCCGCCACACGAAGGAACTCCACAGCGGATGCTCCCCGGTACGGTGCCGCCCCACGAGCAGCCACTTCGCGATCACGGAGACGACCGCCGCGACCGCACCCGCCCCGAGCAGCACCGGCCCCGACAGCGCCCAGGCCCACGGACCCAGCGCACACAGCGCCGCCACCGTCGCCGCGGCCAGCGCCGCCGAACACAGCACCGGCACGATCCGGCACAGCTCCACAAGACCGCGCGCCCACAGCAGCCGGGCGGGCGGCTCGTAGGTACGGCTCTGGTCCCCGCCGGCCGCGCTGCGCGGCAGCTTCACCGGCGGCAGCCCCAGATACGAGGTGCCCTTCTTCGCCTTCTTCGGCGTCGCCGACAGCACGCCGACCAGACCGCCGTCCGGCACGCTCCGGCCCGGACCGGTCATCCCGGAGTTCCCGAGGAAGGCCCGCCGCCCGATCTCCGCACGCCCGATCCGCACCCAGCCGCCCCCGAGCTCGTACGGCGCCGTCAGCGTGTCGTCCGCCAGGAACGCCCCGTCGCCCACCGTGGTCAGGCTCGGCAGCGCGAGCACGGTCGACACCTCGGCGCGGCGCCCGATCCGCATCCCCAGCAGCCGCAGCCACACCGGCGTGACCAGCCCCGCGTACAGCGGGAACAGCGTCTCGCGGGACCGGTCCATCAGCTGCGTCACGGTCCACGCCTGCCAGCCGACCCGGCTGTGCGTCGGATGCGTGCCCTCGCGCAGCCCCAGACCGAGCACGCGTACGGCGACCAGGATCAGCAGCGCGTACGCCAGCCCGTAGGCGAGCGTGGCCGGCACCAGCCCGAGCGCGGCTCCGCGCAACGCCCGGGTGAGCGAGCTTTCTGGTGTCACGAAGAGACGGGCGACCAGCAGCGCGGCCACCCCCGCGAGCAGCGGCAGCGAACTCAGCGCGAGGCCGGTGATGCCGTACATGACCCGCCAGTGCGTGCCCCGCTGCGGCCGCTCCTTGGGCCAGTTGCGCTTGGCCTTGCCCAGCTTGACCGCGGGCGCGCCGGCCCAGCGCTGGCCGGTCGGGATCTGCCCGCCGACCGCCGAGCCGGGGGCCACCTCGGCCCGCTTGCCGATGCGGGCGCCCGGGAAGAGCATGCTGCGGGTGCCGACGGTGGCGTGCGCGCCGACCTTGACCGGGCCGATCTCCAGACGGTCGCCGTCCAGCCAGTGCCCGGACAGGTCCACCTCGGACTCCACGGCCGCGCCCCGGCCCAGCTTGAGCATGCCGGTGACCGGCGGCAGCGAGTGCAGGTCCACCTCGGGCCCGACCTTCGCGCCCAGGGCGCGGGCGTACCGTTCCAGCCAGGATCCGGTCAGCGAGGTGGCCCCGCTGAACTCGGCCAGCCGCTCGGCCGTCCACAGCCGCAGATGCACGCTCCCGCCGCGCGGGTGGCGGCCGGGCCGCACACCCCGCAGCAGCAGTCGCGCCCCGCCCGCCGCGAGCGCGATCCGGCCGGGCGGGGTGAAGAACAGCAGCGCCCCGGCCGCGAGCAGCCACCAGGGGCCGGTCGGCAGCCAGGAGTAGCCGGGCAGCAGGTTCCCGACGGCGGCCAGGACCACCGTCCAGCGCAGCCCGAGCAGGGTGACCAGCGGGAGCAGCAGCAGGAGCTGGACGGCCTGGGCGCGCACCGGAACCGGCGCGATCGTGCGGGCCTTGCCGTCGTCCTGCGCCGAGGCCTCCAGCCGCCGGGCCAGCTTGCGCAGGGTGGGCTGCTGGTAGATGTCGAGGACGGCGGCGCTCGGGTAGCGGGTGCGCAGCCGGGTGGTGAGCTGGGCGGCGGCCAGCGAGCCGCCGCCGATCGCGAAGAAGTCGTCGGACGCGCTGGTCACCGGGATGCCCAGCACTTCCGCCCACTGCTCGGCGAGCCAGGCCTCGGCGCCGTACAGCTCGGCCTTGGGGGACTCCACGCCCTCCAGGGGCCAGGGCAGCGCGTTCCGGTCCACCTTGCCGGACGTCCGGGTCGGCAGCTCGGCGACGGGCGCGAGCAGCGGCACCAGCGCGGCGGGCAGCTCGGCGCGCAGCTTCTCCACGGCGGCCGACTGGTCCCAGCCGTCCTGCGGGACCACGTAACCGACGAGGAGCTGATTGCCGCCGCGGGCGGTGCGCACGGCGGCCGCGGCCCCGGCGACCCCGGGCAGCGCCTGCAGCGCGGCGTCCACCTCCCCGAGCTCGATCCGCCGCCCGCCGAGCTTGATCTGCTCGTCGGCCCGCCCGAGGAAGATCAGCCCCTCGGGCTCGGCCCTGACCAGGTCACCACTGCGATAGGCCCGCTCCCAGCCCAGCGAATCCAGCGGCGCGTACTTCTCGGCGTCCTTCCCGGGATCGAGATACCGCGCGAGCCCGACCCCGCCGATCACGAGCTGTCCGGTGCCGCCCATGGGCACGGGCTCCTCGCCGTCGTCGACGACGGCGAGCTCCCACCCGCGCAGCGGAAGCCCGATCCGGACGGGCTCCTCGCCGGTCATCAGCGCCGCACAGGCCACCACGGTCGCCTCGGTCGGCCCGTAGGTGTTCCACACCTCGCGCCCCTCGGTGACCAGCCGCTGCGCCAGCTCGGGCGGGCAGGCCTCACCGCCGAAGATCAGCAGCCGTACGTCGCTCAGCGCCTCCGGCTCCCACAGCGCGGCCAGTGTGGGCACGGTCGACACGACGGTGATCTCCTGCTCGACCAGCCAGGGCCCGAGATCGGCACCGCTCCTGACCTGCGACCGGGGCACCGGCACCAGACAGGCGCCGTACCGCCAGGCCAGCCACATCTCCTCGCAGGAGGCGTCGAAGGCGACGGAGAGTCCGGCCATGACCCGGTCGCCGGGTCCGATCGGCTCCTCCGTGAGGAACAGGGCCGCCTCGGCGTCCACGAACGCGGCCGCGCTGCGGTGCGTGACGGCGACGCCCTTGGGCTTCCCGGTGGACCCGGAGGTGAAGATGATCCAGGCGTCGTGCTCGATGCCGGGCCGCGCGGCCGGGGAGCCGGCGGCGCCCGTGCCGGTGCCGCCCTGGACGCCGATGCTGTGCCCGGCGCCGATGACGGCCCGCACCTCCGCCTCCCCGAACACCAGCTCCGCCCGCTCGTCCGGGTCCTCGGCGTCGACGGGGACATAGGCGGCGCCGACGGCGAGCACGGCGAGGATCGCGACGTACAGCTCGTTGGTCCCCGAGGGGACCCGCACCCCGACCCGGTCCCCGAGCCCGACCCCCGCGCTCGCGAGCCGCTGCCGCAGCCGCTCCACCTCGGCGGCCAGCGCACGGTAGGTGAGGCACCTCGTGCCGTCGTCCAGCGCCGGCTCGTCCGGATGGGACCGCACGGTCGCGTCGAAGACGTCGACCAGCGTCCGCGGCGAGGCGGCGGGCCCGGCGGAGAAGCGTGCCCGGTCGCCGAACTGCGTGCGGATCTCTTCGTCGAGCAGGCCGAGAGCGCTGCTCTCGTCTATGGCTGCCATCGGGTCCTCACGTCGGGTCCGGCTGAGTGACAAGCCGGAAATATTAGTACGACGCTAGGCTTCACCCCTTCGCCCAGCCGCCCGGAAGGGCCGTTCGGGTGACCGCGGCGACCCGCCTCCGGGCCGCTGACCTGCCGATCTTCACGCCGGGCGAGACATGCCTCACACACGGTCAACAAGGGGGCGTACCGGGGCAGTTGAGGATTCCGCCGGTTCGCGGGCAAAGCGAAGGGCCCCTGCTGAGCAGGGGCCCTCACTGGTGTCCGAGGGGGGACTTGAACCCCCACGCCCGATAAAGGGCACTAGCACCTCAAGCTAGCGCGTCTGCCATTCCGCCACCCGGACAAGGTGTCTGTCGTGCTGGGGAACCCTTTCGGCGGGGTTTCCCTCGCGGCGACGAAGGAAACATTACCAGGCTTTCGGGGGTGGCTGATCACCCCCTGCCCGCGGCGCCGGTCGCCCGTGAACGGTGTGTGACGGGCCGGGACCGGTCTTGGGCCGCGGCCGGGGGAGAGGGAGGATGTGGGGGACCACCAGCAGCGACAGCGCGGGAGGAAGCACGTGAGCGAGACGGACACGGCCAGGAACGTCACCGGCGAGGACGAGGTCGTGGACCTCTGCCGCGAGCTGATCCGATTCGACACCAGCAACTACGGCGACCACTCCGGCCCCGGCGAGCGCAAGGCCGCCGAGTGGGTCGCCGAGAAGCTCGCCGAGGTCGGTCTCGAGCCGAAGATCTTCGAGTCGCACCCGGGCCGCGCCTCCACCGTGGCCCGCATCGAGGGGGAGGACCCGTCCCGGCCCGCGCTGCTGATCCACGGCCACCTGGACGTCGTGCCGGCCAACGCCGCGGACTGGACCCACGACCCGTTCTCCGGCGAGGTCGCCGACGGGTGCGTGTGGGGGCGCGGGGCCGTCGACATGAAGGACATGGACGCCATGACCCTCGCGGTCGTGCGCGACCGGCTCAGGAGCGGGCGGCGGCCCCCGCGGGACATCGTCCTCGCCTTCCTCGCCGACGAGGAGGCGGGCGGCAAGTACGGCGCCCGTCATCTGGTCGACCACCACCGCGAGCTGTTCGACGGCGTCACCGAGGCGATCAGCGAGGTCGGCGGCTTCTCGTTCACCGTGAACGAGCAGCGCCGGCTCTATCTGATCCAGACGGCCGAGAAGGGCATGCACTGGATGAAGCTGACCGTGGCCGGCACCGCCGGGCACGGCTCGATGATCCACCGCGACAACGCCATCACCGAGCTGTCCGAGGCCGTGGCCCGGGTCGGCCGGCACAAGTTCCCGGTGCGGGTCACCAAGACCACCCGGGCGTTCCTCGACGAGCTGGGCGACGCCCTCGGCACCGAGCTGGACCCCGAGGACATGGAGTCCACCCTCCTCCGGCTCGGCGGCATCGCCAAGTTCATCGGCGCCACTCTCAGCAACACCGCGAACCCCACCCAGCTCAACGCCGGCTACAAGGTCAACGTCATCCCGGGCGAGGCCACCGCGCACATCGACGGCCGTTTCCTGCCGGGCCACGAGGAGGAGTTCCTCGGCGACCTCGACCGGCTGCTCGGTCCGCACGTCCGGCGCGAGGACGTGCACACCGACAAGGCGGTCGAGACCAGCTTCGACGGGGCGCTGGTGGAGGCCATGCAGTCCGCGCTGGTCGCCGAGGACCCCACCGCCAGGGCGATTCCCTACATGCTCTCCGGCGGCACCGACGCCAAGTCCTTCGACGACCTCGGCATCCGCGGCTTCGGCTTCGCCCCGCTGAAGCTGCCGCCGGAGCTGGACTTCGCCGGCATGTTCCACGGCGTGGACGAGCGGGTGCCGGTGGACGGGCTGCAGTTCGGCGTGCGGGTGCTCGACCGGTTCATCGACGCGTCGTGAGGCCGTGGCCTGCGGATATTCGGGCAGCCGTACGACACCGACTGAGAAGGGTGAATGCGACCATAAGCTGGTAGCTCCATTACTCCCTCCTCGTTACAGGTGATGCGATCCCGCACCTTGGGGTCGCATTGCCAACAAGGAGGAAGAATGATCAAGAAGGTCGTCGCTGCTGCGGCTGCCACCGGTGGGCTGGTCCTCGCGGGAGCGGGCCTCGCCGTCGCCGACTCCGGTGCCCAGGGTGCCGCCGTGCACTCTCCGGGTGTCGTCTCCGGCAACGTCATCCAGGTGCCCGTGCACGTGCCGGTGAACGTCTGCGGCAACACGGTCAACGTGATCGGGCTCCTGAACCCCGCCTTCGGCAACACCTGCGTCAACAAGTGACGCCGGCTCCCTCAGGGGGCGTTGGTCCCGAGGGGGCGTCTTCTACGAGCCGTCGGCCTCGGAGCGCGCGCCATGCGCTCCGGGGCCGACCGGTCTTTTCACCCGGATTCGGATCCGGTCCCGAGGATCCGAAGGATCGAAAGAACGAAGGCAGGGGGGAACTCACCATGCGACAGGGCACCCGCAAGGGCCTGATGACGATGGCGGCCGCCACCGGTGTGATCGCCGCCGCGAGCGGCTACGCCCACGCCGACGCGGGCGCGTCCGGCAGCGCCGCCGGCTCACCCGGCGTACTGTCCGGCAACACGGTGCAGGCACCGGTGCACGTGCCGGTGAACGTGTGCGGCAACACCGTGAACGTCGTCGGGCTGCTCAACCCGGCCGTGGGCAACACATGCGCCAACCACGGCGGCGCCTCGGCGGGCCACGGCGGTTCCGGCGGCTCGCACGCGAGCGGCCACACCGGCGGCTCGCCGGGGGTCGGCTCCGGCAACACCGTCCAGGTGCCGATCGACGCCCCGGTGAACGTCTGCGGCAACAGCGTGAACGTCATCGGGGCCGGCAACGCCACCACGGGCAACGACTGCGGCAACGGGGGCGGCGACCACCACGGTCGGCCGCCGGGCGGGCACGGCAACCCGCCGGGCCACCCCGGTCACCCCGGTCACCCGGGACATCCTGGTCACCCCGGACACCCGGGGACCCCGCACCAGCCCGGCCACCCGGGAAGCCCGACGACCCCGCCCGGCCAGGGCGGCGACACGCCTCAGGGGTCGCACGGGTCCAGTCAGGTCAAGCAGACGGGCGGCCGGTCCGCCCAGCCCCTGACCAACGCGCAGCTCGCGCACACCGGCAGCGACCTGCCGGTCGGCCTCGCGCTGCCGGTCGGCGCGGGCGCACTGCTCGCGGGCGCGCTGCTCTACCGCAAGGCGCGGGCCGCGGCCTAGCGGGCAGCGTCGAGTGCGGAGCGGCCCCGCCTGGTCGGGCGGGGCCCGCTCCGTCAGGTGGCCGCCCTCACCACGTGGCACGCACCTGGCGGATGATCCGCCGGCGCAACCGCACCTTGCGGCTGCCGTCGCGCAGCAGGCTCAGTCGGTCCAACTCCCAGTTTCCGTACTCGGCATGGTCCGTCAGCAGGCGTGTGGCGTCCTTGCGGGACACCCCGCGAGGCACGTACACGTCGACAAATTCGTATTCCGGCATCGCATCTATTGTGCGGGCTGGGGCCCGGTACGGATAGCGTCTGCACTATGTCTGATGCTGCGCAGCCCACCGCTGCCGAGGTACGCGCCGCCGCCGAGGCGATCAAGACCGCGCTCGACCGTCATCTGGCCGCGGTCGAACGCAGGTCGGGTGAGGACGACCCGGCCGTCCTGGAGGCGTTCAACCAGCTGGCCGCGGCCGCAGAGGCGTACGACGAGCTGCTCTACGACCGCTACGACGAGGTCACGCCCTTCGAGATCCCCGGTGCGGAGGAGCTGCCGCCGTACGCGGGCCCCGAGGAACCGAGCGCGATCAGCGTGCTGATCCGCCGCGACTACGCCGTGGTGGAACCCCAGCGGCTGCTGGCGCAGGCCGACCGGGTCGAAGCGGCGGAGTACGAGGCCGCGGGCGGCCTGGCCGAGGATGCCGCCGGCACGGTTCCGGGTGCGCTGGGCATCCTGTTCGGCGAGTTCGAACCGGACGAGATCGCCTCCCGGCACAAGGAGTTCGGCCTGGAGGAGGGCGACTCCACGCTCTGGGTCACCGCGTCGGACGAGACCCCCGAGGCGGGGGAGTGGCTGGAGGCGCCGTTCGAGCACATCGATCCGCAAGGGGTGGTGTGCCGGTTCGACGTGAGCGCGGTGTTCGACGACGAGGACGAGTCCGACGAGTCCGACGAGTCCGACGAGGAGGACGACCTCGAGTTCGTCGAGGACGACGAGACGGAGGACGCCCGGAGATGATCTCCGCCCGGCGGTGCCGTGGGGCCCGAGGCCCGTACGGCACCGCCGGATCCCGCCGCCGGGGCGCCGCCGGCGCGGATTGCCGATCGGCCGGCGCCCCGGCGGAAGGATGATCAGCTCGCCGGCGCCTGTGTGCGCAGCAGCGTCTGCAAGCGGGTCGTGCGGGGCTTGGCCTGGATCTCCGCCACCGCCTTCGGCAGGGCCTGCTCCACGCCGTGGACCACGGACAGATGCCGCTCCGCCCGGCCGAAGGCCGTGTACACCCAGGGTCTGCTGAGCGCCTGCGCCGCGTCGCCGGGCAGCACGACGACCGCCGCCGGCCAGCGGGCACCCACCGCCTGGTGCGCGGTCAGCGCCCAGCCGTGCCGTACGGCACCCTCCACCCGCTCGCGCGGCACGACCACCGGGGCGCCCGCGCACGACAGGTGCAGCCCGTCCGCGTCGGCCTTCACCACCACGCCCGGCACCGCACGGCCCGGAGCGGGGGAGTAGGCGATCCGGTCGCCGGGGTCGAAGCCGCCGAAGCGGCCCGGGCCTGGGTTGAGGCGCTCCTTCAGCGCGGAGTTGAGGGCGCGGGTGCCCGCGGCGCCTCCGTGCCCGGGGGTGATCACCACAGTCTGGTCGGCCGGGACGCCGAGCGCCCGCGGCACCGAGTCGGCGACCAGCTGGACGGTCCGGTGCACGGCCTCGCCCGCGTCCCGCACCGGGACGATGACGACCTCCTTGCCCGGAGCGGCGACCTGGTTCAGCTCGCCGATGCCGATGCCGGAGACCAGCTCGCCGATCGGACCCGGGTCGGGAAGGCGGGAGGCGAGCTGCGGGCAGACCCGGGCCGCGAGCAGGTCGGCGAAGACCCGCCCCGGTCCGGCCGACCACAGCACCGCCGGGTCGCCGCTGAGCACCAGCCGGGCCCCGTCGGGCAGCGACTCCACCAGCATCGCGGCGCTCTCCACGTCGAGCTGCGGCGCGTCCAGCACGATCAGCAGATCCAGCTCCAGCGAGCCGTCCGCGTCCCGGCCCGGTCCCTCGGCGCCGGACAGCAGACCGGCGACCGTGCCCACGCCGTCCTCCGCCGCGCTTGGCAGCGCGGCGAGGCGGTGGCGTCCGTCCGGCGTGTGGCAGACGGCGAAGGCGCGCAGGCCGGCGGCGCGGGCGGCACCGAGCAGCGCGGCCGGTTCGGCGCGGGCCGCCTCCCCGCCGGTGTGCAGCACCAGGCCGTGCCCTGCGACCGCGCGCACCAGCTCGGCCGCACCGCCCAAGACGGCGCCGACCGCCGCCTGCCAGGCCTGCTCGGTCTCCTTGGACAGCGAGTTGACCAGCCGGGCCAGGCCGTCGGCGAGGCTCTCCTCGGCCAGCGCGTACCGCTCCAGGCCGACGAGGACCCGGACCGGCCGCTCCTCTTCTTCCTCGCCCTCCTCCGCGGGCTGGGGCGCGGCGGCTCCCGGTTCCTCCAGGGCGTCCTGGAAGGCCAGGGCCTCGCCCTCCGCTAGCGTGCTCTGCACCGCCGCGTCCGGGTCCGGGACGCCCTGCCCGCCCAGCGCCGCGGTGAGCGTGGGCAGTTCCAGCGCGGTGTGCCCGGCCAGGGCGGCCTGCTCCAGCAACCAGACGGTGATCGCGCGAGCCCGCCGCTCGTCGCCCGGGCCGCAGGCGGCGCCGAGCAGGGCCCGTGCGAAGCCGTCGGCCTGGTCGGGCCGTACGCCGCCGACGCGCAGCAGCTGCCAGGGGTCCTCGCGGAGCGCCGCGTCGGCGCCCTCGCCGAGTGCCGCGGCCACCTGGGCGGCCAGGGCCTCGGGCGCGCCGCCCTCGGCCAGCACCCGGCGGACGCCCTCCACCGTCTCCGGTGCCGGGGCACCGGGTGTGACGGCGGCCGGGGCGGGCGCGGGCTGCGGCCGGCGCACGGGCTCCGGGGCCGGGCGGCGCGGGGCCGGCGCGGGCTCGGTGAACGCCGTGTCCACGGGCTTCTCGCCGCTCTCCACCGCCCGCACCGCCGCGAGCAGGTCGGCCGCCTTGCCGCTGAGCTTGGCGCCGCTCTCGATCGTGCCCTTCTTCTCCGCCTTGCGCCGCTCGATGCGCTCCCGCTCGATCCGCTGGGCGGCCAACTCGGCCTCGGCCTCGGACAACTGGGCGGAATCAGCGCCTTCGCCCCCGGGCTCGGACGGCTGCGCGGAGCCGTCCGGTTCGCCCTCGGGCTCGGGCCCGGACCGCCGGGCGGAATCCGCCTCTTCGCCCCCGGCCTCGCTCGCACTTTCGGCGCCGCTCGCCCCCGCGCCGCTCGCGCCCTCCGCCTCGCCCGTCTCAAGGTCGTTCGCACCGCTCCCCCCGGGCGCGGCCTCGCTGCCCGGGCTCTCGGGCGTGTCCGGCGTCCCCGGCCCGGCTTCCTCCGTGGTCTCCGGCTCCGTGCTCACAGCGTGCTCCAGTCGTGATCGGGATAGCGGTGCACGGGCGCCGACACATCGTCCAGCGCCCGGCAGATCTCGTCAGGAAGACTAAGGGCCTCCACTGACAACGCCGCCGTGAGCTGCTGGGCGTTGCGCGCGCCGACGATCGGCGCGGCCACGCCGGGCCGGTCCCGGACCCAGGCGAGCGCCACCTGCAGCGGGGTCACGGCGAGCCCGTCGGCGGCCGTCGTCACCGCGTCCACGATGCGGGTCGCCGTGTCGTCCAGGTACGGCTCGACGAACGGCGCCAGATGCTCGGAGGCGCCCCGCGAGTCCGGGGGAGTGGCGTGCCGGTACTTGCCGGTCAGCACGCCCCGGCCGAGCGGGGAAGAGGGCAGCAGGCCGACGCCGAGGTCCAGCGCGGCGGGCAGCACTTCCCGTTCCACACCCCGCTGCAGCAGTGAGTACTCCATCTGCGTGCTGGCCAGCCGGGTGCGGATGCCCGGCGCCGCGAGCTGCCAGGTGGCGGCCTTGGCGAGCTGCCAGCCGCAGAAGTTGGAGACGCCCGCGTACCGGGCGCGGCCGCTGCTGACCGCTATGTCCAGGGCCTGGAGGGTCTCCTCCAGCGGGGTGCCGGGGTCGTAGGCGTGGACGTGCCACACGTCGACATGGTCCGTGCCCAGGCGGGCCAGGGAGGCGTCGAGGGCGGCGAGCAGATGGCCGCGGGAGCCGTCGAAGCGGCGGTCGGGGTCGGGGACGCTGCCCGCCTTGGTGGAGAGCACCAGGTCCCGGCGCGGCACCAGGCCGTCCATCAGCTGCCCGAGCAGGTACTCCGCCTCGCCGTTGCCGTACACGTCCGCGGTGTCGACGAGGGTTCCGCCGGCTTCCCAGAACGCCTTCAGCATGTCCGCGGCGTCGTGCTCGTCGGTGTCCCGGCCCCAGGTGAGGGTGCCGAGTCCGATCCGGGACACGCGCAGGCCGGTACGGCCGAGATGCCTCTGCTCCATGCGGGCGAGATTACTGGCCAGAACCCGTGCGGTGGGTTGCCTGTGGATAACCCGATCGGGGGGTGAACCCGTCTGTTTCCGGTGCGCGGCGCCTGCCCCCGATCGCCGTCCGCGCGCTAAGGTCGCCCCAGCAGAACGTTACTCATGGGTAAGGGGAATCGGCCATGCAGCTCGGGATCAACCTCGGCTACTGGGGTGCCGGAATGGACGGGGACAATCTGGCCGTGGCCCAGGAGGCCGACCGCTTGGGCTTCTCCGTGTGCTGGGCCGCCGAGGCCTACGGCTCCGACGCGGCGACCGTGCTGTCCTGGGTCGCCGCGCAGACCGAGCGCATCGACGTCGGCTCGGCCATCTTCCAGATCCCGGCCCGCCAGCCCGCGATGACCGCGATGACGGCCGCGACGCTCGACTCGCTGTCCGGCGGCCGCTTCCGCCTCGGCCTCGGCGTGTCCGGCCCGCAGGTCTCCGAGGGCTGGTACGGCGTCAAGTTCGACAAGCCGCTCGCCCGCACCCGCGAGTACGTGGAGATCGTGCGCAAGGCCATGACCCGGGAGCGGCTGACGTACGAGGGCGAGCACTGGACTTTGCCGCTGCCCGGCGGCCCGGGCAAGCCGATCAAGCTGACCGTGCACCCACAGCGCGAGCACATCCCGCTGTACATCGCCGCGATCGGCCCGAAGAACCTGGAGCAGACCGGCGAGATCGCCGACGGCGCCCTGCTGATCTTCCCCGCCGCCGACCACCTGGAGGACACCACCCTGAAGTACCTGCGCGCGGGGCGTGAGAAGGCCGGCAAGAGCCTCGACGGGTTCGACGTCTGCCCGACCCTGCCGATCGCCGTCGGCGACGACAAGGACGTCGCCCGGCTCGCCGACACCTTCCGGCCGTACACCGCGCTGTACGTCGGCGGCATGGGCAGCGCCAAGCAGAACTTCTACAACCAGCTTGCCCAGCGCATGGGATACGAGAGGGAAGCCGCCGAGATCCAGCAGAAGTACCTGTCCGGCGACAAGCAGGGCGCTGCGGCCGCGGTCCCGCAGGACCTCATCGACAAGACGACTCTGCTGGGTTCCGTCGACCGCATCGCCGACCGGATGAAGGCCTACGCCGCCGCCGGCGTCACCACGCTCAGCCTGTCGCCGGCCGGATTCACCCTGGAGGAGCGGCTCGCGTCCCTGCGGGCCGGCCGCGAGGCCCTGGAGCGCGCCGGGCTGGCCTAGGAAGTTTCAGCGGCCGTGGTGGGGGCTCGGGGGTCTTCCCCGCCACGGCCGTCATGGGGTACAACGCGCCAGGCGCCGCGCGGTTACGACTCCGGCGTTCCTTCTTTCGGCGGAGTCGCCGGACACCCGTGTTGCGGCCAACCTCTGCCCGCATTTGACTCGTTCTTTGCGGAAACCTGCGGAATTGTTCGCGGAGTGCCGCGGAGTCCTGCGGAGAGGTGGCGCCCATGCTGTCGGCCAAGAGTCTGTTCCAGGAGATCCTCGACAACGACGAGTCGTTCCGGCTCTTCTGCTCCATCGCCGCCGGCGGGGAGTTTCAGGGCGGCTGGGAGAACGGGCGCATCGCCGCGCTGGTCCCGCACGGCGAACGCGCCCTCGCCCCGAAGATCGCCCGGCACGGCGCCGACGAGGACAAGCACGGACGCATCTTCACCGCCCTGATGAAGAAGCGCGGGCTCGCCCCCGTCGCCGTACCGCCCGAGACCGACTACACGATGCTGCTGGAGCGGCACGGCATCGGCCTCGCCCACGACAGGCTCAGGCGGGACGAGCCGCTCACCGAGCGGGACATCGTCGTCTACCTCTCCCACAGCCGCGTCACCGAACAGCGCGCCGCCGAGCAGATGGTGCAGCTGCTCAGGCTGTTCGCCGACCATCCCGAGGTGGGCAGGGCCGTCCGCATGATCTGCGACGACGAGGTCAACCACCTCGCCTACACCCATGAGGAACTGCTGCGGCTCGCCGCCGCCGGGCACGGCCGGCTGATCCAGCGCACCCTGCGCGAGTGCGCCCTCGCCGAGATCCGCATCCACCGGGACGTCAGCCTCGCCGTGATGGCCCGCATGGGCCGCGTCCTGGGCTGGTCCACGGCCAGGTACGCCCTGCTCGCCGTCGGCATCCACGCCGTGTACGTCTACGAGCGCCTCGCCGGCTGGCGCCGCATGGTCACCCTCCGCATGCCCGAGCGCCGCGACCCCCTCGGCGGCCCCGCCATCCCCGCCCACGAGTTCGCCTGAGCCGCGGACCCGAGTGGCGAACGCCTCACAGCCAGCCGCGATGCTTGAACAAGCGGTACAGCAGCACCTCCAGAGCCGCCATCGCCAGGATCACCGCCGGATACGCCCACAACCAGTGCAGCTCCGGCATGTGGTCGAAGTTCATGCCGTAGATCCCCGCGATCATCGTGGGGACCGCGGCCATCGCCGCCCACGCGGAGATCTTCCGCATGTCGTCGTTCTGCCGCACGCTCATCTGCGCCAGATGCGCCGACAGGACGTCCGACACCAGCCGGTCCAGGGCCTCCACGGACTCGTTGACCCGCGCCAGGTGGTCGCTCACGTCCCGGAAGAACGGGCGCGCCTTGTCGTGCACGAACGGCACCGAGCCGCCGAGCGGTCCGGTGCCGGCCAGCCGGGTCAGCGGCAGCGCCAGCGGGCCGGTGGCCCGCCGGAACTCCAGGATCTGCCGTTTGAAGCCGTAGATCCGGGACGCGGTGCCCCGCGCGCCGCCGCCGTCCGGCAGGAACACCTCCGCCTCGAGCTCCTCCAGATCGGTCCCCAGCTCCGTCGCCACCTCCAGATAGTGGTCGACGACGGCGTCGGAGATCGCGTACAGCACGGCGGTCGGGCCCTTGTCGAGCATCTCCGGCTCCTCCTCCAGCCGGCGCCGTACGGCGGCCAGCGGCGAGCCCTCGCCGTGGCGGACGGTGACCACGAAGCTGTTGCCGACGAAGATCATGATCTCGCCTGTCGAGACGGTGTCGCTCCGCGTCTCGTATACGACCGGTTTCAGCACCATGAACAGCGAGTCGTCGTACACCTCCAGCTTGGGCCGCTGGTGCGCGTTGAGCGCGTCCTCGACCGCCAGCGGATGCAGCCCGAACTCCTGGGTGACCAGGTCGAACTCCCGCTCGGACGGCTCGTACAGGCCGATCCACACGAACCCGCCCTCGGCCCGCGCCTCGCAGAGCGCGTCGGACAGGTCCTCCGGCCCCTCGGTGCGGTGTCCGTGCCGGTAGATGGCGCAGTCGACGATCACGGAGCGCATTCTCCCTTCGCCCGTTCACCGGTGCATGTGCTGATACGCCTACCCTGGGCCGCATGCCCACGCTGATCCTCGTCAGGCACGGACGCTCGACCGCCAATACCTCCGGAGTGCTCGCCGGGTGGACGCCAGGCGTCTCCCTGGACGAGCGCGGCGCCGCCCAGGCCGCCGCGCTGCCCGGCCGGCTCGCCGCGCTGCCGGTCTCCGAAGTCGTCACCAGCCCCCTGCAGCGCTGCCAGGAGACCGTACGGCCGCTGCTGGACGCCCGCCCCGGCCTGCGCGTCCACACCGACGAGCGGATCGGGGAGTGCCACTACGGCGACTGGTCCGGCCGCAAGCTCGCCGAGCTCAAGGACGAGCCGCTGATGGAGGTCGTACAGGCCCACCCGTCGGCCGCCGCCTTCCCCGGCGGCGAGTCCATGCGCGCCATGCAGACCCGCGCCGCCGAGGCCGTACGCGAGTGGAACGCGCGCGTGGAGCGCGAGCACGGCGCCGACGCCGTCTACCTCATGTGCTCCCACGGTGACATCATCAAATCCCTGGTCGCCGACGCCCTCGGACTCCACCTCGACCTGTTCCAGCGGATCTCCGTGGAACCGTGCTCCGTCACCGCGATCCGCTACACCCGGCTGCGGCCGTTCCTCGTTCGCCTCGGCGACACCGGGGATTTCGCTTCGCTCGCCCCGCGTGAGGAACCTGCTGAGGGCGACGCACCGGTCGGAGGTGGTGCGGGCGCACCGTGATCGTCGGCCGCAGTAGGGTGAAGCGATCCGCACAGTCGCGTATCCGCACCGGCCGCACCGCTGAAACTCTCGAACCCACTCTCCGCACTCACTCTCAATGGAGACAGGACGTGTCCCGTCAGGTGTTCCTCTACGACCCGCCGGACCGCTTCGTGGCCGGCACGGTCGGACTGCCCGGACGCCGTACGTTCTTCCTCCAGGCCACCGCAGGCTCCCGGGTGACCAGCGTGGCTCTGGAGAAGACCCAGGTGGCCGCCCTCGCCGAGCGCATGGACGAACTGCTCGACGAGGTCGTACGGCGCAGTGGCGGCAGCGCCGCCGTCCCCGCCATGGCGCCCACCGAGATTTCCGACACCGCCCCGCTGGAGACCCCCATCGAGGAGGAGTTCCGCGTCGGCACCATGGCGCTGGCCTGGGACGGTGAGGAAGAGCGCATGATCGTCGAGGCGCAGGCCCTGGTGGAGCTGGACGCCGACACCGAGGAGGACCTCGCCGAGGCCGAGGAGCGCCTGCTCCAGGACGAGGAGAACGGGCCCCCGATGCTGCGGGTCCGGCTGACCGGCGCGCAGGCCCGGGCCTTCGCCAAGCGCGCCCTCGACGTCGTCAACGCCGGGCGGCCGCCGTGCCCGCTGTGCAGCCTCCCGCTCGATCCGGAAGGACACGTATGTCCGCGCCAGAACGGATACCGCCGCGGAGCGTGACGCCCACCGACGCCCCAGCCGACTCGGCCGCCGCCGAGCTGCTCGCGCGGGGTGAGCTGACCGTGCGCGGCCGGATCCGCGAGGCGTCCAACGCCGCGCTGTTCTGCACCATCGCCCTCGACGGCCGGGAAGCCTCCTGCATCTACAAGCCGGTGGCCGGGGAGCGCCCGCTGTGGGACTTCCCCGACGGCACCCTGGCCGCCCGCGAGGTGGCCGCCTACGAGGTCTCCGAGGCCACCGGCTGGGGGCTGGTCCCGCCGACCGTGCTGCGCGACGGGCCGTACGGCGAGGGCATGTGCCAGCTGTGGATCGACGTCCAGGCCGAGGCGGAGCTGCTCGCCCTGGTCGACGCCGAGGAACCGGAGCCGGGCTGGAAGGCGATCGGCCTGGCCGAGGTCGGCGAGGGCCGCACCGCGCTCCTCGTGCACGCCGACGACGAGCGGCTGCGCCGGCTCGCCGTCCTCGACGCGGTGATCAACAACGCCGACCGCAAGGGCGGCCATCTGCTGCCCACCACCGACGGCCGGCTCTACGGCATCGACCACGGCGTCACCTTCAACGTCGAGAACAAGCTGCGCACGCTGCTGTGGGGCTGGGCCGGGGAGCCGCTGACCCCCGAGGCCGTCGACGTCCTCGGGGGGCTGCACGGGGCCTTGGACGGGCCGTTGGGCGACCGGCTGACCGCACTGATCACCGCGGCGGAGATCGACGCCACGCGCGCGCGTGTCGAGGCGCTGCTCAGCACGGGAGTGCACCCGGAGCCGAACGGCGAATGGCCCGCCATCCCCTGGCCGCCGGTGTGAGCACCGCCAGCACATCCGGCGCCGAGGTACAAGACCGCGTAACCGGCCGTCGGGCGCGATCCCGTTCGTATCCGCGGCGGGCGGCCGGTTAGGCTCATGTACATGCATGCCTGGCCCGCTTCCGAGGTCCCCGCCCTGCCTGGTCAGGGCCGCGACCTGAGGATCCACGACACCGCGACCGGCGGCCTCGTCACCCTCGACCCCGGTCCCGTCGCCCGTATCTACGTCTGCGGCATCACCCCGTACGACGCGACCCACATGGGGCACGCGGCGACCTACAACGCGTTCGACCTCGTGCAGCGCGTGTGGCTCGACACCAAGCGGCAGGTCCACTACGTCCAGAACGTCACCGACGTCGACGATCCGCTGCTGGAGCGCGCGGAGCGGGACGGCGTCGACTGGGTCGCCCTCGCCGAGAAGGAGACGGCCCTCTTCCGCGAGGACATGACCGCCCTGCGGATGCTCCCGCCCCGGCACTACATAGGCGCCGTCGAGGCGATACCGGGCATCGTCCCCCTCGTGGAGCGGCTGCGCGAACTCGGCGCGGCCTACGAGCTGGACGGCGACGTCTACTTCTCCGTCGAGTCCGACCCGAACTTCGGCAAGGTCTCGAACCTCGACGCGGCCGCCATGCGGCTGCTGTCCGCCGAGCGCGGCGGCGACCCGGACCGCCCGGGCAAGAAGAACCCCGTCGACCCGATGCTGTGGATGGCGGCCCGCGAGGGCGAGCCCAGCTGGGACGGAGGCTCCCTCGGCCGGGGCCGGCCCGGCTGGCACATCGAGTGCGTGGCCATCGCCCTCGACCACCTCGGCATGACCTTCGACGTCCAGGGCGGCGGCTCCGACCTCGCCTTCCCGCACCACGAGATGGGCGCCTCGCACGCCCAGGTGCTCACCGGCGAGTTCCCCATGGCCAAGGCCTACGTCCACGCCGGCATGGTCGCCCTGCACGGCGAGAAGATGTCCAAGTCCAAGGGCAACCTGGTCTTCGTCTCCCAGCTCCGCAGGGACGGTGTCGACCCTGCCGCCATCCGTCTCGCCCTGCTCGCCCACCACTACCGCGCCGACTGGGAGTGGACCGACCAGGTCCTGCAGGACGCGGTCGCCCGCCTCGCCCGCTGGCGCGCGGCCGTCTCCCGCCCCGACGGCCCGCCCGCCGACACCCTGGTCGAGGAGATCCGCCAGGCCCTGTCCGACGACCTCGACGCCCCCGCCGCCCTGGCGGCGGTGGACCGCTGGGCGACCCGGCAGGAGGAGCAGGGCGGCACGGACACGGGCGCCCCCGGCGTCGTCACGCGTGCTGTGGACGCGCTGCTCGGGGTGGCTCTCTGAGCACCGCGAGCGGGAGCGCCCCGTAAGGGGGCGCGGGGAACTGCGCGACAAGCCACTGCGGACTGTCAGACGCCCGACAGCCTGTAGTGGCACCCCATAGCGCGTCGGCAACAAAAAGAAGGGGCGCTTCCCATCACGGGAACCGCCCTTTCGCCATACCTCAGTCCTCCGAGCCGTCCTCGTCGTCTTCCTTGCCCCCGCCGCCGGCCGCCGGAGGCCGCTGCTTCCCGCCCGGAGGGCCCACGTCCCGGCGCCGCAGATACCGCTCGAACTCGCGGGCGATCGCCTCACCCGACGCCTCCGGCAGCTCCGCGGTGTCCCGGGCCTCCTCCAGCGTCTGGACGTACTCGGCGACCTCACTGTCCTCCGCGGCCAGCTGGTCCACGCCCACCTGCCAGGCGCGCGCGTCCTCCGGCAGCTCTCCCTGCGGGATGCGCAGGTCCAGCAGGTCCTCCAGCCGGTTGAGCAGCGCCAGCGTCGCCTTCGGGTTGGGCGGCTGGGAGACGTAGTGCGGTACGGCCGCCCACAGCGACACCGCCGGGACGCCGGCGTGCGTGCACGCCTCCTGCAGGACGCCGACGATGCCCGTCGGGCCCTCGTACTTGGTCTCCTCCAGGTCCATCCGCTGGGCCAGGTCCGGGTCGGACGTCACCCCGCTGACCGGCACGGGACGCGTGTGCGGGGTGTCACCGAGCAGGGCGCCCAGGATGACCACCAGCTCCACGCCCAGCTCGTGCGCGAAGCCGAGCAGCTCGTTGCAGAACGAGCGCCAGCGCATGGACGGTTCGATGCCGCGGACCAGCACCAGGTCGCGCGGCTTCTCGCCGCCGACCCGCACCACCGACAACCTCGTCGTCGGCCACGTGATCTTGCGCACACCGGCGTCCATGAACACCGTGGGGCGGTTCACCTGGAAGTCGTAGTAGTCCTCGGCGTCCAGCGCCGCGAAGACCTCGCCCTTCCACTCGCGTTCCAGATGCGCGACCGCCGTGGAGGCGGCGTCGCCGGCATCGTTCCAGCCCTCGAACGCGGCCACCATGACTGGGTCGATCAGCTCGGGAACCCCCTCCAGCTCGATCACCCAGTGCCTCCTTCCGACGTGCCCTCGCTTGACTCACCAACCTTACGGCGTCCGGCGGGGGCGCCCGCAGCCCCCTTGCGTGGGCCAGTGACCGGATCACTGCCCCGTTCGCCACCGCGGAACACCCTCCGTCAACCGGGAGCCCGGACGGATCCGCACAGGTGTTTCACCGCTTTCGCGGGCCGCGGCGAAGCGCTTTCGCAGGGTGCCGCGCAGCATTTTCACAGCGTGCTGCGCAGCCACTGCTCCACGCTCGCGATGTGCACGGTCGCCCAGGAGCGGGCCGCCTCCGCGTCCCGGTCGCGCAGCGCGGCCAGGATCGCCCGGTGCTCGCGCAGGGTGCGGCCGACGGCGTCCTCCTGGGTGAGGCCCCGCCAGATCCGGGCCCGGGTGGTCGGCCCCGACAGGCCGTCCAGCAGCGAGCACAGCACCGAGTTGCCGGCGCCGCGCACGATGCCGCGATGGAACTCCAGGTCGGCGGCGACCAGCTCCTCCACCGAGGGTTCGGCACCGAGGGCGTCCAACTGCGCCGTCAGCGCGCCCAGTTGCTGTTCGCTGATCCGGAAGGCGGCCATCGCGGTCGCGGCCGGCTCCAGGATCCGGCGCACCGCGAGGAACTCCAGGACGGTGTCGTCGCGGTGGAAGTCCACGACGAAGCTCAGTGCCTCCAGCAGCAGTTGAGGATCGAGGCTGGTGACGTACGTGCCGTCGCCCTGCCGCACGTCCAGGATCCGGATCAGCGACAGCGCCCGCACGGCCTCCCGCAGCGAGTTGCGCGACAGCCCCAACTCGGCTGCCAGCTCGCTCTCCTTGGGCAACCGGTCCCCGGGCCGCAGCGCACCGGAGACGATCATGCCCTTGATCTTCTCGATCGCCTCATCGGTGACTGCCATGACGGCCTCCCTGTCGCCCGCGCGGTGGCTCAGACATCGGATGTCTCAGGCACATTATGCGGGCGGCGCGTCGAACCACTCCTTGCCGTCCGCCCAGTGCCGCACCCAGCCGGCGAAGCCGGGCTCGGCGGTGGTGTGGCCGAACTCCGCCGCGAAGGGCAGCGCGCCCTCACCGGTGATCTGCCATAGGTGACCCCGGTGCGGGCCGGTGACGATCAGATGCCAGTCCATGCCGCAGCCGTCGGTCCCCAGCCGCAGAGAACCGTCGTGGGCCACCCGCTCGATCACGGCCTCGGGGTCCTCGTACGGGCCGTCGTCCGCCTCCCACACCCACGTCCGGGTGAGCGGGAACGGCTCGGCGAGCCGCTGGTGCCCGGCGCATGCCAGGAGCCCGGCCATCCCGTACTCCGGCGGCCCCTGGCAGGACCCGTCGGTCACCTCGGCCACGAACGTCCGGTACGGCTCGGGCAGCACCACGTGGTGCTCCGCCTCGAACGCGCGCACGGCCGCCCAGCCGAGGGCGGACGCCCCGCCGTCGTCCACCGCGAAGGCCTTTCGCAGAGCCGCGAGGTCGGCGGGATCGGCTTGATCGTTGTTCATGCCCCCATGGAAGCACCCGGCACTGACAGTGCTCCCCCGGGCAGGCGAGAGGGGCGGCCCCATCGGCGCGGGGTCGCCCCTCTCGGTCGTCCGGACCCGGTGCGGCGGTCCGGCGCCGCGGTGGCGGCCGGTCCCGGTCAGGGAAACGGACCGGCCGCCGCCGAGGCCTACTTCTTGTCGAGCAGGTCCTGCACCCTCGCGCGGACCTCGTCCGTGGCCAGGCCCCGGATGGTCAGCGTGGTGCGGCGGCGCAGCACGTCGTCCGCGGTCTCGGCCCACTCGTGGTCGCGGGCCCAGACGACCTGCGCCCAGATCTCCGGCGCGTCGGGGTGGACACGCTCGGCCAGCTCCGGGTCCTCGTTCGCCAGGCGGGCGATGTCGAAGGCCAGGGAGCCGTAGTGGGTGGCCAGGTGCTTGGCGGTGTCGGCGGCCATGCGCGGACCCGGAGCCGGGCGGTCCACGAGCAGGCGGTGGGCGACGGCGCGCGGGTTGGCGACACCGGGCAGCGGCAGCCTCTTCGGCAGCGAGGAGATCGGCTCGAAGTCGTCGCCGAGCGGGTGACCCGGCAGCGCCTCCAGCTTCTTCATCACCGTGCGGCCGATGTGCCGGAAGGTGGTCCACTTGCCGCCCGCGACGGACAGCATGCCGCCCTTGCCCTCGGTCACCACGGTCTCGCGCTTGGCCTTGGCGGTGTCGCCGGGGCCGCCCGGCAGCACGCGCAGGCCCGCGAAGGCGTAGGTGATGAGGTCGCGCCGGAGCTGCTGGTCGCGGACGGAGAACGCGGCCTCGTCCAGGATCTGCGCTATGTCCTTGTCGGTGACGGACACGTCCGCCGGGTCGCCCTCGAACTCCTCGTCGGTGGTGCCGAGCAGCAGCATGTCCTCCCAGGGGAGGGCGAAGGTGATGCGGTACTTGTCGATGGGCGTCGCGAGCGCGGCCTTCCACGGGGACGTCCGCTTCAGGACCAGGTGCGCGCCCTTGGACAGGCGGATGGACGGCGCCGCGTCGGGGTCCTCCATCCGGCGCAGGTGGTCGACCCACGGCCCGGTCGCGTTCAGCACCAGACGGGCGTTGACCCCGAACTCGTCACCGGACGTGCGGTCCTTGAGGTCGGCGCCGGTGACCCGGCCCCGGGTGAAGCGCAGGCCGGTGACCTCGGCGTGGTTGAGGACGACCGCGCCCGCCTCGACGGCCGCGCGGACCGTCATCAGCGCCATGCGGGCGTCGTTCATCTGGTCGTCGCCGTACACGGCCACGGCCTTGAGGTTCTCGGTGCGCAGCTCGGGCACGTCCTGCGCCGCCTTGGCGGGGGAGAGCAGGTGGCCCACGCCGTCACCGAACGCGGAGAGCGCGGAGTAGGCGAAGACGCCCGCGCCGAGCTTCGCCGCGCCGTGCGGCCCGCCCTTGTACACGGGGAGGTAGAAGGTGAGCGGGTTCGCCAGGTGGGGGGCCACCTGGCGGGAGACCGCACGGCGCTCGAAGTGGTTCTCCGCCACCAGCTTCACCGCGCCGGTCTGCAGGTAGCGCAGACCGCCGTGGAGCAGCTTGGAGGAGGCGGAGGAGGTGGCACCGGCGAAGTCGCCGGCGTCGACCAGAGCCACCCTCAGGCCGGACTGCGCGGCGTGCCAGGCGGTGGAGATGCCCAGGATGCCGCCGCCGATCACCAGAAGGTCGTACGACGCCTTGGCGAGCTGCTCCCTGGTCTCGGCCCGGCTCGGGTTGGAGCCGGAGGCCGGGTGCGTCCCCAGGGCAGGCACGGAACTGAGGGTGGACTGACTGGTCATGTGGGGTGCTTACTCCTCGTCAGAGATGTCTGAGCCGGTGTGGGCCGCTCAGCTCTCGTCCTCGATCCAGCCCATGGTCCGGTCGACGGCCTTGAGCCAGTTCTTGTACTCACGGTCGCGGGTGTCCGCGTCCATCTGGGGGGTCCACTCGGCGGCCCGGCGCCAGTTGGCGCGCAGCTCGTCGGTGCTGGACCAGAAGCCGACGGCGAGACCGGCGGCGTAGGCGGCGCCGAGGCAGGTGGTCTCGGCGACCATCGGGCGCACCACCGGTGCGTCCAGGACGTCGGCGAGCGTCTGCATCAGCAGGTTGTTGGAGGTCATGCCGCCGTCCACCTTCAGGGCCACCAGCTCGTCGCCGGAGTCCTTGACCATGGCGTCGGCGATCTCCCGGGTCTGCCAGGCGGTGGCCTCCAGGACAGCGCGGGCGAGGTGCGCCTTGGTGACGTACCGGGTCAGGCCGGCGATCACACCGCGGGCGTCGGAGCGCCAGTGCGGGGCGAACAGACCGGAGAAGGCCGGCACGAAGTAGGCGCCGCCGTTGTCCTCGACCGAGAGCGCGAGCGTCTCGATCTCGGCCGCGGTGGAGATCAGGCCCATCTGGTCGCGCATCCACTGCACCAGGGAGCCGGTGACGGCGATCGAGCCCTCCAGGGCGTAGACCGTCGGCTGGTCGCCGATCTTGTAACCGACCGTGGTCAGCAGACCGGCGTAGGAGTTGATGATCTTGTCACCGGTGTTCATCACCATGAAGGTGCCGGTGCCGTAGGTCGACTTGGTCTCGCCCTCGGAGAAGCAGGTCTGGCCGAACAGGGCCGCCTGCTGGTCGCCGAGCGCGGAGGCCACCGGGATGCCGCCGAGCAGCTCGCCGAGCTTGCCGCCGGTGACCTCGCCGTAGACCTCGGCGGAGGAGCGGATCTCGGGCAGGATCCGCAGCGGCACGCCGATGGACTCGGCGATCTTGTCGTCCCACTGCGTCGTGTGCAGGTTCATCAGGAGGGTGCGGGAGGCGTTGGTGACGTCGGTGACGTGCTTGCCGCCGTCGACACCGCCGGTCAGGTTCCAGATGACCCAGGTGTCCATGGTGCCGAAGAGGATGTCGCCGGCCTCGGCGCGCTCCTTCAGACCGTCGACGTTGTCGAGCAGCCAGCGGGCCTTGGGGCCGGAGAAGTACGAGGCCAGCGGCAGGCCGGTCTCGCGGCGGAAGCGGTCCTGGCCGACGTTGCGGCCCAGTTCCTTGCACAGGGCGTCGGTGCGGGTGTCCTGCCAGACGATGGCGTTGTGGACGGGCTCACCGGTGTTCTTGTCCCACAGCACGGTGGTCTCGCGCTGGTTGGTGATGCCGATGGCCTTGATGTCGTCACGGGTGATCCCGGCCTTGGCGATGGCCCCGGCGACGACTTCCTGGACGTTGGTCCAGATCTCGTTGGCGTTGTGCTCGACCCAGCCCGGCTTGGGGAAGATCTGCTCGTGCTCCTTCTGGTCGACGGAGACGATACGGCCGTCCCGGTCGAAGACGATGCAGCGGCTGGAGGTGGTGCCCTGGTCGATCGCGGCGATGAACGGGCCTGCGGTGTGGGCGTCGGTCACTGTGTGCTCCAAAAGATCCGTGGTGGTAGGGCGGTGCGTACGGCGCGGTGCTCGGAGGTGATGTCTAAGCGAAGGCGACGTTGTAGATGCCTGCGGCGATCGCGCCGCCGATCAGCGGACCGACCACGGGGATCCAGGCGTACGCCCAGTCGGAACCGCCCTTGTTGGGCAGCGGCAGCAGGGCGTGCACGATGCGCGGGCCCAGGTCACGGGCAGGGTTGATCGCGTACCCCGTAGGGCCGCCGAGGGAGAGACCGATCGAGACGACCACGAGCGCGGTGATCAGACCGCCGAGGACGCCGAGTCCGTTGCCCTTGTCGTTCAGGCCCTGCGTGAGGACCGCGAGGATCAGCACGACGGTGCCGATGATCTCCGTGGCGAGGTTCTGCGCCGCGTTCCGGATCTCCGGGCCGGTGGAGAAGATGCCGAGGACCGGGCCGGCGCCCTTCTCCTGGACCTCGACCGCCTTGGCCGCGGTGGCCTGCGCGCCCGGACCGCCGACGATCTCCTTGTCGGTCAGGTGGGCGTGGAACTGGCCGTAGTAGGCGACCCACACCAGGGTCGCGCCGATCATCGCGCCGAGCAGCTGGCCGGCGAAATAGGTCGGAACGTTGCTCCAGTCGCTGTTCTTGATCGCCAGGGCGACGGTGACGGCCGGGTTGAGGTGTGCACCGGAGAGCGGTCCGGAGATGTACACGGCCGTCAGGACGGCGAAGCCCCACCCGAAGGCGATGGCGAGCCAGCCGGCGTTACGGGCCTTGGAGGCCTTCAGCGTGATGGCCGCGCAGACGCCGCCGCCGAGCAGGATGAGTATGGCGGTACCGATGGTCTCGCCGATGAAGATGTCGGAGCTGGACACCCGCGACTCCTTTGTCCTTCGTCCAGGGATAGCCGAACCCCGGGTCCCTCCGGTGGTTCTGGCGCCCTCGGGGATGAGAGCGATTGCCGGCCCTTGGCGTTGCCACACTCTAGCGCGTATTGCCGGTAGGTGTTCGACAATGCCGACCGATGGACGGGAGTCTTGCTTCGGCGTTACGCGTGCGTCAAGGGTTCTGTTATCGAAAACAGGATCGTTATTGATCGCTGCCGGTTATCACTCTTCGCGCGTTGACGTGGGCATTAGCCCCCTATGCCGGTTTCAGGGTAGGGCGAGAACCGGAACGCCGCCCGGCGTTCCGGTCGTGGCCTGAGGCGTCCCCAGGCGTGCTCACAAGGAGCGCCGAGCGCTCGGGGAAAGGAGCGCCGAGCGCTCAGAACCGTCCCGCGCCCAGGTCCCTCGACACCGCGCGGGCGCAGTCGCGCACCGCCGCGATCAGCTCGGGGCGCAGCTCCCCGTCCGGGCGCAGCCGTTCCACGGCCCCGGTGATGCCGACCGCGCCCACGGGCATGCGGCGCCGGTCGTGGATGGGCGCGGCGACCGACGCCACGCCCTCCCAGGTCTCCTCGATGTCGGCCGCGTAGCCACGCGCGCGCGTGATGTCGAGGAGGTGCTCGAAGTCGTCGGCGTCGTACACCGTGCGGTCCGTGAAGGGCTTGCGCTCGGACTCCAGCGCCTCGCTGTGCGCGACCGGGTCGTAGGCCGCCAGCACCTTGCCGAGCGCGGTGGAGTGCAGCGGCTGCATGGCACCGATCTCCAGCACCTGCCGGCTGTCGTCCGGCCGGAAGACGTGGTGCACGATCAGCACGCCCTGCTGGTGCAGGACCCCCAGATACACGCTCTCCCCGCTGGAGCGGGCCAGGTCGTCGGTCCACACCAGGGCCCTGGCCCGCAGCTCGTGCACGTCCAGGTAGGTGGTGCCCAGGCGCAGCAGCTCCGCGCCCAGCTGGTAGCGCCCGGAGGCGTCGTCCTGCTCCACGAAGCCCTCCTGCTGGAGGGTGCGCAGAATGCCGTGGGCGGTGCCCTTGGCGAGGCCCAGTGACGAGGCGATGTCCGACAGGCCGAGCCGCCGCTCGCCGCCCGCGAGCAACCGCAGCATCGCGGCCGCCCGTTCGAGCGACTGGATGTTCCGTGCCATCCCCGTCCTGCCTCCGTCCCTTCGACTGCCGCCGTGTATTCAACACCGTTCGGCAATGTCGAACACTACCGGTCCGTGCCGACCTCCCGCTAACGGTCGGTCGGCACTTGTTACATCACAGGTGACCTGCGCGTGGCGCACCCGCCACCGGCGTCCGCCTCGTGGACGCAGGTGCCCATCCAAGCCGACTCCCGGCTACTCTGGCGCCGTGCGGCCTCCCCACCCGCCGGGGGCATCGCATAGCCGACAGCCGTCGCATCTAGGGAGCCCCTTCATGGCCTCGTTGCCACCGTCCCCTTCCGCCGACAGCCGGACCCGTGCGTCCGCGCTCCGAGAGGCACTCGCCACCCGCGTGGTGGTCGCCGACGGAGCCATGGGCACCATGCTCCAGGCCCAGGAACCCACACTCGACGACTTCCAGCAGCTCGAGGGCTGCAACGAGATCCTCAACCTCACCCGCCCCGACATCGTCCGCTCCGTCCACGAGGCGTACTTCGCCGTGGGCGTCGACTGCGTCGAGACCAACACCTTCGGGGCCAACCACTCCGCCCTCGGCGAGTACGACATCGCCGAGCGCGTCCACGAGCTGTCCGAGGCCGGCGCCCGGGTGGCCCGCGAGGTCGCCGACGAGTTCACCGCCGGGGACGGCCGCCCGCGCTGGGTCCTCGGCTCCATGGGCCCCGGCACCAAGCTGCCCACCCTGGGCCACGCCCCGTACACCACCCTGCGCGACGCCTACCAGCGCAACGCCGAGGGCCTGGTCACCGGCGGCGCCGACGCGCTGCTCGTGGAGACCACCCAGGACCTGCTGCAGACCAAGGCCGCCGTCCTCGGCGCCCGCCGCGGCCTGGACGCCCTCGGCCTGGACCTGCCGGTGATCGTGTCGGTGACCGTCGAGACCACCGGCACCATGCTCCTCGGCTCCGAGATCGGCGCCGCGCTCACCGCGCTGGAGCCGCTCGGCATCGACATGATCGGCCTGAACTGCGCCACCGGCCCGGCCGAGATGAGCGAGCACCTGCGCTATCTCGCCCGCAACGCCCGCATCCCGCTGTCCTGCATGCCCAACGCGGGCCTGCCCGTCCTCGGCAAGGACGGCGCCCACTACCCGCTGACCGCGCCCGAGCTGGCCGACGCCCAGGAGACCTTCGTCCGCGAGTACGGCCTCTCGCTGGTCGGCGGCTGCTGCGGTACGACCCCCGAGCACCTGCGCCAGGTCGTCGAGCGCGTCCAGGGCCTCACCCCGCCCGCCCGCGACCCGCGCCCGGAGCCGGGGGCGGCCTCCCTCTACCAGTCGGTGCCGTTCCGCCAGGACACCTCCTACCTGGCCATCGGCGAGCGCACCAACGCCAACGGCTCCAAGAAGTTCCGCGAGGCCATGCTGGAGGGCCGCTGGGACGACTGTGTGGAGATGGCCCGGGAGCAGATCCGCGAGGGCGCGCACATGCTCGACCTGTGCGTGGACTACGTCGGCCGGGACGGCGTCGCCGACATGGAGGAACTCGCCGGCCGCTTCGCCACCGCCTCCACCCTGCCGATCGTCCTGGACTCCACCGAGGTCGACGTCATCCAGGCGGGCCTGGAGAAGCTCGGCGGCCGCGCGGTGATCAACTCGGTGAACTACGAGGACGGCGCCGGCCCGGACTCCCGGTTCGCCAAGGTCACCAAGCTGGCCCGGGAGCACGGCGCCGCCCTGATCGCGCTCACCATCGACGAGGAGGGCCAGGCCCGCACCCCCGAGAAGAAGGTCGAGATCGCCGAACGGCTGATCGACGACCTGACCGGGAACTGGGGCATCCGTGAGGAGGACATCCTCATCGACACCCTGACCTTCACCATCTGCACCGGTCAGGAGGAGTCCCGCAAGGACGGCCTCGCCACCATCGAGGCGATCCGCGAGCTCAAGCGGCGCCACCCGGCCGTGCAGACCACCCTGGGGCTGTCGAACATCTCCTTCGGCCTGAACCCTGCCGCGCGCATCCTGCTGAACTCCGTCTTCCTGGACGAGTGCGTGAAGGCGGGCCTGGACTCGGCGATCGTGCACGCCTCCAAGATCCTGCCGATCGCCCGCTTCGACGAGGAGCAGGTCACCACGGCCCTGGATCTGATCTACGACCGCCGCGGCGAGGGCTACGACCCCCTGCAGAAGCTCATGCAGCTCTTCGAGGGCGCCACCGCCAAGTCCCTGAAGGCCGGCAAGGCCGAGGAGCTGGCCGCGCTGCCGCTGGAGGAGCGCCTCAAGCGGCGCATCATCGACGGCGAGCGCAACGGCCTGGAGGCCGACCTCGACGAGGCCCTGCGGGACCGCCCGGCGCTCGACATCGTCAACGAGACCCTGCTGGACGGCATGAAGGTCGTCGGCGACCTGTTCGGCTCCGGCCAGATGCAGCTGCCGTTCGTCCTGCAGTCCGCCGAGGTCATGAAGGCCGCCGTCGCCTACCTCGAACCGCACATGGAGAAGTCGGACGCCGAGGGCAAGGGCACGATCGTGCTGGCGACCGTGCGCGGCGACGTCCACGACATCGGCAAGAACCTCGTCGACATCATCCTGTCCAACAACGGCTACAACGTCGTCAACCTGGGCATCAAGCAGCCGGTCTCCGCGATCCTGGAGGCCGCCGAGGAGCACCGCGCCGACGTCATCGGCATGTCCGGGCTGCTGGTGAAGTCCACGGTGATCATGAAGGAGAACCTGGAGGAGCTCAACCAGCGCGGCCTCGCCGCCCGCTTCCCGGTCATCCTCGGCGGCGCCGCCCTCACCCGCGCCTATGTCGAGCAGGACCTGCACGAGATCTACGAGGGCGAGGTCCGCTACGCCCGCGACGCCTTCGAGGGCCTGCGCCTGATGGACGCCCTCATCGGCGTCAAGCGCGGCGTGCCGGGCGCCAAGCTGCCCGAGCTGCGCCAGCGCCGGGTGCGGGCCACGGCCTCCGTCGAGGTGGAGGAACGCCCCGAGGAAGGGCACGTCCGCTCCGACGTCGCCACCGACAACCCCGTGCCGACCCCGCCGTTCTGGGACACCCGGATCGTCAAGGGCATCCAGCTCAAGGAGTACGCGAGTTGGCTCGACGAGGGCGCCCTGTTCAAGGGCCAGTGGGGCCTGAAGCAGGCCCGCACCGGCGAGGGACCGTCGTACGAGGAACTGGTGGAGAGCGAGGGCCGGCCGCGGCTGCGCGGCCTGCTGGACCGGCTGCAGACGGAGAACCTGCTGGAAGCGGCCGTCGTCTACGGCTACTTCCCCTGCGTGTCCAAGGACGACGACCTGATCATCCTGGACGAGCAGGGCAACGAACGCACCCGGTTCACCTTCCCGCGCCAGCGCCGCGGCCGCCGCCTGTGCCTCGCCGACTTCTTCCGCCCGGAGGAGTCCGGAGAGACCGACGTCGTCGGCCTCCAGGTCGTCACCGTCGGCTCCCGCATCGGCGAGGAGGCCGCCAAGCTCTTCGAGGCCAACTCCTACCGCGACTACCTCGAACTGCACGGCCTGTCCGTCCAGTTGGCGGAGGCGCTCGCCGAGTACTGGCACGCCCGGGTCCGCGCGGAGCTCGGCTTCGCCGGCGAGGACCCGGCCGAGATGGAGGACATGTTCGCCCTGAAGTACCGCGGCGCCCGCTTCTCCCTCGGCTACGGCGCCTGCCCCGACCTGGAGGACCGCGCGAAGATCGCGGACCTGCTCCGGCCGGAGCGGATCGGCGTCCACCTGTCCGAGGAGTTCCAGCTGCACCCCGAGCAGTCGACGGACGCGATCGTCATCCACCACCCGGAGGCGAAGTACTTCAACGCCCGCTGAGCCCTACGGGGGTCTGGCCGCAGCCGCGGTGCCGTCGGCTTCACGGCGCCCGGCAACGGCCCTCTGGCCTGCGTCAGGGTGATTTTCGGCATACCCCCCGTGCGCGAGTGGTAAACGAGGCGGTTCGGGCGCCGGAGACGTACACTGGTCGGTCCACCAGGCCGGTTCCCTGTGACGGGAACCGGCCTGATCGTCCCTCAAGGAGGTGCGCCCGGATGACCAGCACGGTCCCCGCGCTCGGAACCCTTACGGCCGAAGGCTCCGCCCTGCAGGCGGTGCTCCTCGACATGGACGGCACCCTGGTGGACACCGAGGGTTTCTGGTGGGACGTCGAGGTCGAGGTCTTCGCCACGCTCGGCCACACCCTGGACCCGTCCTGGCGGCACGTCGTGGTCGGCGGACCCATGACCCGCAGCGCCGGCTTCCTCATCGAGGCCACCGGCGCCGACATCACGCTCGCCGAACTCACCGTGCTGCTCAACGAGGGCTTCGAGGACCGCATCGACCGGGCACTGCCGCTGATGCCGGGCGCCGCCCGCCTGCTCGCCGAACTCCACGAGCAGTCCATCCCCACGGCCCTGGTCTCCGCCTCCCACCGGCGCATCATCGACCGCGTGCTGAGCGTCCTCGGCGCCCACCACTTCACCCTGACCGTCGCCGGCGACGAGGTCTCGCGCACCAAGCCCTTCCCCGACCCCTACCTGCTCGCAGCGGCGGGGCTCGACGCCCGGCCGGACAGATGCGCGGTGGTCGAGGACACGGCGACCGGTGTCGCCGCCGCCGAGGCCGCGGGCTGCCGCGTCGTCGCCGTACCCTCCGTCGCCCCCATCAGCCCGGCCGCGGGACGCACTGTGGTGACCTCTCTGGAAGAGGTCGACCTGGCATTTCTGCGCGGCCTGATGACGGAAATGCTCTAGCCGTTCACCCAGCGTGAAAAGTCCATTGGCCCGGTTGGACAAATTTCCGGGGAAGTACACCCGAGTGGAATTCACAGTCGGCCATCCGGCCGAATTCCACTGACTCCCCACACAGTTGGGGGTGTGACGTTCCCCACCCCGGCCGCTCTCGACAACCCGGGTCAAGTGTGCTGAACGGACCTGTTCGGCCCGGAACGGCGAGTCTTTGTGTCCCGATTGATGGGATGCTGCACTAATCCTGCCGCTGTCGGGTTTTCGGTGCGTCCGCACCTGGTTTCACTGCGTGATGGGGGATCAACTCACGGGGCCGTGAACCCTCCTGCGGGCGCGGACTAATCTCATCGCGAGAACATCGCCGCAACCCCCCGTGATCCGCCGCACCACCCCTGCATGCCGGATACACGGACCCGAACAGCTCTGGAGAAACTCCCGCATGAACCGCAAGACTCTGGTGCTGCCGGCGGTGGCCGGCCTGCTCACCCCGGTTCTCGCCGCGTGCGGCGGAGCCGACAGCGGGAGCAAGAGCGGTGACGCCATCGTCGTCGGCACCACGGACCGGTTCACCACCACCAGCGACGCCCCGGCGCCCCTCGACCCCGCCTACGCCTACGACGTCGGCACCTGGAACATCCTGCGCCAGACCGTGCAGACCCTGATGGCCCAGCCCAAGGGCGAGGGCGACCCCGTCCCGGACGCGGCCGAGAGCTGCTCCTTCACCGACACCGGCAGCGAGCGCTACGCCTGCAAGCTCCGCGACGGCCTGAAGTTCGCCAACGGCGACCAGGTGACCGCCCAGGACGTCAAGTACTCCATCGAGCGCGCCCTGCGCATCAAGTCCAGCAGCGGTGTCTCCTCCCTGCTGAGCACCCTCGACACCATCGAGACGCAGGGCGACAGCGAGGTCATCTTCCACCTCAAGACCGCCGATGCCACCTTCCCGTACAAGCTGTCCACCCCGGTCGCGGGCATCATCAACCCGAAGGACTACGAGAAGGACAAGCTCCGCAACGGCTTCGAGGTCGACGGCTCCGGCCCCTACTCCTTCCACGCCGACGTCAGCGGCAACGCGATCACCACCGCCACCTTCACCAAGAACCCCAACTACAAGGGGTACTTCAAGGTGAACAACGACAAGGTCGAACTGCGCTCCTTCGACGACGCCGAGGCCATGGGCGCCGCCATCGACAAGGGTGACATCGACGTCATGACCCGCACCATGTCGCCCGCCCAGATCCAGAAGCTGGACGCCGGCAGCGACGACAAGGCCGACCTGGTCGACATGCCGGGCCTGGAGATCCGCTACCTCGCCTTCAACACCGACGCGCCGAGCGTGAAGTCCAAGGCCGTACGCCAGGCCATGGCCCAGCTCATCAACCGCGCGGAAATCGTCTCCAAGGTCTACGGCACCCAGGCCGAGCCGCTGTACTCGCTCGTCCCCGCCACCGTCACCGGCCACTCCAACTCGTTCTTCAACAAGTACGGCAACCCCAGCGTCGCCAAGGCCAAGAACCTGCTGACCAGGGCCGGCATCACCACCCCGGTCAAGCTGACCCTGCACTACACCACCGACCACTACGGCTCCGCCACCAAGAAGGAGTTCGAGGTCCTGCAGAAGCAGCTCAACGACAGCGGCCTGTTCGACGCCTCCATCCAGGGCCACCCCTGGGACACCTTCCGGCCCGCCGAGCAGAAGGGCCAGTACGACGTCTACGGCATGGGCTGGTTCCCCGACTTCCCCGACGCCGACAACTTCCTCGCGCCCTTCCTCGACAAGGACAACTTCCTCGGCTCCCCGTACTCCAACAGCACCATCCAGCGCACCCTGATCCCTCAGTCCCGCCGCGAGGCCGACCGGCTCAACGCCGGCAAGAGCCTGACGCAGATCCAGGACATCGTCGCCGAGGACGTCCCGGTCCTGCCGCTGTGGCAGGGCAAGCAGTACGTCGCCGCCCGGGACGACATCACGGGTGTCGCCTACGCCCTCAACTCCTCTTCGACGCTTCAGCTGTGGGAGCTCGGCCGCGGTGTGAGCGGCTGACGGCTCTCCCGTCCGGGGGGCCGGGGACGGCCGCCCGGACAACCCGAGGCCAGGACGGTGGTCCCGGGGGACGAACCGACGACAAGGCACATTTCAAGTGAACATGCGCAACCAGTGGCCAGTCCTGCCCATCGTGGCGGGGCTGGCCTTCGGCCTGCTGACCGGCTGTGGCTCGGGTTCCGGTGATTCCGGGGGTACCGGCAACTCCGTGGTGATGGGGATGTCCGACGACGTCCTCGCCACAGACCCGGCCTCCGGCTACGACCCCGGCTCCTGGCTGTTGTTCGACAACGTCTTCCAGACGCTGCTCAGCTTCCCCAAGGGCGGCACCGAACCCCAGCCCGAACTGGCCAGGCAGTGCACCTTCACCGACTCCCGGGCCACGGTCTACCAGTGCACGCTCAAGGACGACCTGAAGTTCAGCAACGGTGACCCGCTCACCTCGAAGGACGTCAAGTTCTCCTTCGACCGCATGCTGAAGATCAACGACCCCTCGGGGCCCGCGATCATGTTCCCGATGCTCGGCAGCGTCGACACCCCGGACGCCAAGACGGTCGTCTTCCACCTGAAGTCCTCCGACGCGACCTTCCCCAGCAAGATCGCCTCCGGTGCCGGCTCCATCGTCGACCACCGCCAGTACGACGCCAACGGCCTGCGCACCGACCACAAGGCCATCGGATCCGGCCCCTACAAACTGGACTCCTTCGGCAAGGACCAGGCGGTCTTCTCCGTCAACGGCAACTACCAGGGCACCGCCAAGGTCAAGAACTCCGGCGTCACCATGAAGTTCTTCCACGGCGACCGCGCCGGCCTGAAGAAGGCCCTCCTCGACGGCAACGTCGACATCGCCTACCGAGGCCTGTCCGCCTCCGACATCGCCGGCCTCGACGGGCAGGACGGCAAGGGCGTCGACGTCATCGAGGGCAGCAGCGCCGAAGTCCAGCACCTGGTCTTCAACATGAACGACCCGGTCGCCGGAAAACTCGGCGTCCGCAAGGCCCTGGCCTACCTCGTCGACCGCGACGCCCTCATGAAGAACGTCTACCAGGGCACCGCCACCCCGCTGTACTCGATCATCCCGGCGGGCATCGTCGGCCACAACACGGCCTTCTTCGACACCTACGGCGCCCGCCCCTCCCAGGCCAAGGCCGCCGCCGCACTGCGCGCCGACGGCATCACCGGCAAGGTCAGGCTCAGGCTGTGGTCCACGCCGTCGCGTTACGGCCCCGCCACCGACGAGGAGCTGAAGGCCATCGCCGGACAGCTCAACGCCAGCGGCCTGTTCGACGCCGACGTCAAGTCGGTCGCTTTCGACCAGTACGAGAAGGACATCGCGGCCGGCAAGTACGGCGTCTACGTCAAGGGCTGGGTCCCCGACTACCCGGACGCCGACAACTTCACCGCCCCCTTCTTCGGCAAGGGCAACGTGCTGGACAACAACTACAGCAACCGCACCATCACCGGCACCCTCATCCCCGACACCGCCGCGCAGAGCGACCGGGGCGCCACCGACAAGTACTTCGGGCGGCTGCAGAACATCGTCGCCACCGAACTGCCCGTCCTGCCCGTCTGGCAGGCCAAGCAGTACGCGGTCGTCCGCGACGGCGTCTACGGCCTGGAGTACTGCCTGGACGCCTCCACGGTGTTCCGGTTCTGGGAACTCAGCAAGAGCTGACGCCACTTGACGCCAAGGGCGCCCATCTCCGCACGGGAGGGGCGCCCTTGGCCGTCGTACCGACGTGACCGCTCACTGCGCGCCGGGGCGCACCAGACCGCTCTCGTACGCGTACACCGCCGCCTGCACCCGGTCCCTGAGACCCAGCTTGGTCAGCACATGCCCGACATGCGTCTTGACGGTGGTCTCACTGACGAACAGGTCGGCGGCGATCTCCGCGTTGGACAGACCGCGCGCCACCAGCTTCAGCACCTCCACCTCGCGGTCGGTGAGGGTGTTCAGCGTGTCCGGCACCGGCTCCTCGCCGGAGGGCAGATGCGTGGCGTACTTGTCCAGCAGCCGGCGCGTGATGCTCGGCGCCAGCATCGCCTCACCTGCCGCCACCACCCGGATCGCCTGCACCAGCTCGTTGGCGGGCGCGTCCTTCAGCAGAAAGCCGCTCGCCCCGGCCCGCAGCGCCTCCACCACGTACTCGTCCAGATCGAACGTGGTCAGCACCAGCACCTTCGCCGGACCGGACCGGTCGGGTCCGGTGATCTGCCGGGTCGCCTCCACCCCGTCCATCCGCGGCATACGGATGTCCATCAGCACCACGTCCGGCTGCAGGGCCCGCACCTGATCGAGGGCCTGCAGACCGTCGCCGGCCTCGCCCACGACCGCGATGTCCTGCTCGGCCTCAAGGATCATCCGGAAACCCGTACGCAGCAGGGGCTGGTCGTCGACCAGTAGGACACGGATGGCCACGTGACACTCCTTCGCTAGTCCGGGCCCATTCTGCCCTGCGACACACTCCCGGATTCGCGCGCCCTCACCGGGAGCGGATACGGCGGGGGAGTGCCGCCGAACTCCGGGCAGTGCGCCTGGTGATCGCACCAGCCGCACAGCTTCGTCGGGCGCGGCCGCCACTCCCCACTCTCCGTGGCCTGCCGGATGGCGTCCCACAGCGCGTGCAGCTTGCGCTCCACCCGCTCCAGGTCGGCGAGCACCGGGTCGTACGTCAGCACATCCCCGCTGCCCAGATACACCAGCTGCAGCCGCCGCGGCACGACCCCCTTCAGCCGCCACACCACCAGCGCGTAGAACTTCATCTGGAACAGCGCGCCCTCGGAGTACTCCGGCCGCGGCGCCTTCCCCGTCTTGTAGTCGACGATCCGCACCTCACCGGTCGGCGCCACATCCACCCGGTCGATGATCCCGCGCAGCCGCAGCCCCGACTCCAGCTCGGCCTCCACGAACAGCTCCCGCTCGGCCGGCTCCAACCGCGTCGGATCCTCCAGCGTGAACCAGCGCTCGACCAGTTGCTCGGCCTCCTGAAGCCACCCGGCCATCCGCTCCCCGTCAGCGTCGTCCGCGAACAGCTCCATGAGCTCCGGCCTGCTCTCCCGCAGCCGGTCCCACTGGCCCGGGATCAGCGCCTTCGCCCGCGGCGCGGTCCGCTCCGCCGCGGGCGCGTCGAACAGCCGCTCCAGCACCGCGTGCACCAGCGTGCCCCGGGTCGCCGCCGCGCTCGGCTTCTCCGGCAGCCGGTCGATCACCCGGAACCGGTACAGCAGCGGGCACTGCATGAAATCGCCGGCCCGGGACGGGGACAGGGAGGTGGGCGGGATGGCGACGCGCTCGGCACCGGCCTCCGGCGGAGCCGGCACGGCCGAGTCCGGCTCGGCGGCCTCCACGGCTGTCGCGGGCGCCGGCACCGAAGCCGCCGTGGGCGTCGGTTGCGGCGCCTCGGCCGGATCCGTCTGCTCGGCGCCGCCCGGCAGGGCTCCCGCGTCCTCGATGCTGCTGTCCATGTCCACAGACCTTACGGCCCACCACTGACAGTGACCCAGCCGCCGCCGCACCGGGCCGCGCGACCACTGGGCAAACTCGAAGGGTGCCGGGGCGAAACGCGTCACCAAGGCCGCATACCATCGACCAGAGACCCTTCCGTCCGGCAGGTACGGAAGACGCTTCGAACGAGGGGACACCGTGGACGTGAGCGGCGGGAGCGGGCAGCCGCGGTCCGGCAACGACAAGCCGGCCGAGCACCCCGCAGGTCCAACGGCCCCGACGGCCGACCGCACCGACCATGCGGCCCCGGAGCCGCAGCCCACCACGGACCACAGCCGGGCCGGGACCGACGACAAGCGACACACCCCCGACCACCCGGCCGCCCCGAGCCCTCTGCCTGCGGAGGGTACGGCCGGCACCAGCGGCGTGCCGGGTGGCACCGGCGGGACCGGCACCAGCGGCTCGGACGGCACCAGCGGCTCGGACGCGACCGGCGCCGCGGGCCGCCCCGATGCGACCGGCACCGGTGACGGCGCGGGCGCCGAGGAACCCACCGCCGGCCCGGAGGCCACCGGCACCAGCGCTCCGACCGGCACAACCGGGAGCTCGGAGACCCCGCACCGCGATACGACCGCCCCGGCCCCCACCCCCGCAGAACCCGAAACCGCCCCCGGCACCCGGCACGCATCGCACCCCGAGCAGCACCGCACCCTCGCCCACTCCGGAATCGCCAAGGGCGAGCCGCCCCAGCCACGGCCCAAGGAACCCGGTGGCGGGATCCTCATGGGCCGCCCCTTCGGCGTGCCGGTGTACGTCGCGCCCAGCTGGTTCCTCGTCGCCGCGCTCATCACCTGGGTCTTCGGCGGCCAGCTCGACCGCGTGCTGCCCGAGCTCGGCGCCGCCCGCTACCTGGTCTCCCTGTTCTTCGCCGTCGCCTTCTACGCCTCCGTGCTGGTCCACGAGCTGGCCCACACGGTCGCCGCGATCCGCTTCAAGCTCCCGGTCCGCCGCATCCAGCTGCAGTTCTTCGGCGGCGTCTCCGAGATCGAGAAGGAGGCCGAGACCCCGGGCCGGGAATTCGTCCTGGCCTTCGTCGGCCCGCTGCTCTCCCTCGTCCTCGCCGGACTGTTCTACCTCGCCATGAAACCCGTCGAGCCCGGCACCGTACCCGGCGTCCTGCTCGCCGGCCTGATGATCTCCAACCTCATCGTGGCGATCTTCAACCTCCTCCCCGGCCTGCCCCTCGACGGCGGCCGCATGCTCCGCGCCGTCGTCTGGGCCATCACCGGCAAACCCATGAGCGGCACCGTCGCCGCCGCCTGGGTCGGCCGCGCCCTCGCCGTCGCCGTCCTGATCGGCCTGCCGCTGCTCAACCAGTCCGGCGCCCTCGGCGGCGGCAGCGAGGACACGGGCGGCATGGACACCGTCACCGACGCCCTGCTCGCCGCCATCCTCGCCGCGATCATCTGGACCGGCGCCGGCAACAGCCTGCGCATGGCCCGCCTGCGCGAACACCTCCCCGAACTGCGCGCCCGCACCCTCACCCGGCGGGCCGTCCCCGTCCAGACCGACACCCCCCTCTCCGAGGCCCTGCGCCGCGCCAACGCCGCCGGCGCCCGCGCCCTGGTCGTCGTCGACGCCCACGGCAACCCCATCTCCCTGGTCCGTGAGTCCGCCATCGTCGGCGTACCCGAACACCGCCGCCCCTGGGTCGCCGTCAGCGGCCTCGCCCAGGAGCTCACCGACGGCATGCGCGTCTCCGCCGAACTCGCCGGAGAAGAACTCCTCGACGTCCTGCGCGCCACCCCCGCCACCGAATACCTCGTCGTCGAGGAAACCGGCGAGATCTACGGCGTCCTGTCGGCGGCGGACGTCGAGCGGGCCTTCGTCAAGGCGATGGCACGGCCCGCCTCGTAACGCCCCGTACCGGACGGACCACCGCCCGGCCCGCACGCACCGCCCCCACCCTCCGTCGGCCAAACCCCCGGCAGGGACCCGGTACGCTGGTCACATGTCCGAACCGACCGGTGCCGCCCGCAGACGCGGGCCCTTCAAGGTCGGGGACCAGGTACAGCTGACCGACCCCAAGGGCCGCCACTACACGTTCACGCTCGAAGCAGGGAAGAACTTCCACACCCACAAGGGTTCCTTCCCGCACGACGAACTGATCGGCGCTCCCGAGGGCAGCGTTGTCCGCACCACCGGCAACGTCGCCTACCTCGCGCTGCGCCCCCTGCTCCCCGACTACGTCCTGTCCATGCCCCGCGGGGCAGCCGTCGTCTACCCCAAGGACGCGGGGCAGATCCTCGCCTTCGCCGACATCTTCCCCGGCGCACGCGTCGTCGAGGCCGGCGTCGGCTCCGGCTCGCTCAGCAGCTTCCTGCTGCGCGCCATCGGCGACCAGGGCATGCTGCACTCCTACGAGCGCCGCGAGGACTTCGCCGAGATCGCCAAGCAGAACGTGGAACGCTACTTCGGCGGCCCCCACCCCGCCTGGCAGCTCACCGTCGGCGACCTCCAGGACAACCTGTCCGACACCGACGTCGACCGCGTCATCCTCGACATGCTCGCCCCCTGGGAATGCCTGGAGGCCGTCTCCAAGGCACTCGTCCCCGGCGGCATCCTGTGCTGCTACGTGGCCACCACCACCCAGCTCGCCCGGACCGTGGAGTCCATCCGGGAGATCGGCTGCTTCAACGAGCCGACCTCCTGGGAGACCATGATCCGCAACTGGCACATCGAGGGCCTGGCCGTACGCCCCGACCACCGCATGATCGGCCACACCGGCTTCCTGCTCACCGCCCGCCGCCTCGCCGACGGCGTCGAGCCGCCCATGCGCCGCCGCCGCCCCGCCAAGGGCGCCTACGGCGAGGACTACGCCGGCCCCAACGCCGACGGCGGCGCCGGCCGCTGAACCACCCCGCACACGGCACAACGCGACGGCGCCGTGCCCGAGTTCCCGCCCACCGACGGGAACTCGGGCACGGCGCCCGTCCGTTGACAGGGCACCAGGACTCCCCAGCCCGCGTCTCGTACGCCCCTTACACGCGCGGGCCCCCGCCTGCGGGAATCCCCGACCCCGCCGTTCCCCCGCACTGTGACGTGTGGCACCATGCTGGCCACCCCCACCGGCACAGCCCTCACAGGAGACACTCCTAGTGCAGTCATCCGCCGTTCCGGAGCTCGCCCACACGCAGACCCGGCCCATCCACTGGGTCGCCACCGCCACGGCCGTCGCCGGCGTCGTCGCCCTCTCCTCCGTCGTACAGCCCGGATCGGCCACGGCCGCCCAGGCCCCGGGCGGCACACACACCAAGTCCGCCCCCGCGGCCGTCGCACCACCCAGCACCACCGGCGTGGACTTCCCCCTGCAGTGCGGGCCCGTCAAAGCCGTGGTCGCCAAGAAAGCCACCGGAGACCTCGACGGCGACGGCAGACCCGAAACCGTCGCAGTGGTGCACTGCGACTCCGCCATGGGCACACCGCCCGACGGCGTCTACGTCCTCACCCGCTCCACCGACAGCGACCAACCACGCGTGGTCGCCACCCTCGTCGACCCCGAGGACCGGCTCACCGTCAGCGACTTCTCGATCCACGCGGGCACCGTCGCCGCCACCCTGCTCGGCTACTCCTCCGACGCCGTCCCCAACTGCTGCCCCGACACGAAAACCCCGGCCAAGTGGCACTGGAACGGCACCGCGTTCATCCGCTCCACCCCCGCCGCCACCCACAGCGTCTGACCCGGGGCCCGGCCCGGACTCACTCCGCGTCGGGCCCGTACACCTCGACCCTGTCCGAAACCCGGCGCACATGAATGCACTCGCCGGGACACTCCCGCGCCGAATCCACCACATCCGCCAGCAGCGGCAACGGCACCGGCGCCGCCGCACCCACCGCCTGCAGCAGCTCCTCGTCCGCGCCCTTCACATAGGCCAGCCCGTCGATGTCCAGCTCGAACACCTCAGGGGCGTACTGGGCGCAGATCCCGTCACCGGTACACAGATCCTGGTCGATCCAGACCTCCAGCGCCTCCCCGCCCGGGGCCTCCTGCTGCACGGTCACCTCTCCTGCCGTCGGAACGCCGGGCGGAGCCGGCACCACCAGGGCCAGCCGGGTCCGCACCAGCGGCTGTTGAACACCCCCGACCCTACCTCCGCCCGCAATCCGGCCACCTTCCGCCGGTACCGGGTTTCCACCCCCGCCCCCTCGGGTACCAGCGCTCGACCAGGACAGAGACAGCCCCCGGCCACGGCACCCACCACTTCAAGCCAGGCCGACCGTGACACCCCCCGCCCGGACCGTCGCTCTGCGTGATGAAACGCGCGAGCGCGCCGCGCGCTGCCCACCACCGGGCCCACGCGCCCGGAGTGGACAACTCCGGCCACTCCTGAAGGGTTTTGACCACCCGATGCCCGGAACAAGCTGCTTCCGTATCACGTTGAGTGGGTATCCCCTCCGTGCGAGGGAGACCGCAACGGGTGACCGACGACACACCTTGACAGTCTTTGTGATCTAGGGGTTTCAATCGACACCCACCCAGGTAGGGTCTGGAAGCGTCCAGCTCCCCTTGGAGGAGGTGAGGACCGTGGCAGCCCACGACGACGACATGAACCGCGGCATCCGCCCGGGACGAGGGTCCGACGACCCGGCCGGGCAGATCGCCTACCTTGAGCAGGAGATCGCCGTCCTGCGACGCAAGCTCGCCGACTCTCCGCGACACACGAGGATTCTCGAAGAGCGGATCGTCGAGCTGCAGACGAACCTGGCCGGCGTGTCCGCCCAGAACGAACGGCTGGCCAACACCCTCCGCGAGGCCCGCGACCAGATCGTGGCCCTCAAGGAAGAGGTCGACCGGCTCGCCCAGCCGCCCGCCGGCTTCGGCGTCTTCCTGCAGGCAAACGAGGATGGCACCGCCGACATCTTCACCGGCGGCCGCAAACTCCGGGTGAACGTCAGCCCGAGCGTCGACCTCGACGACCTCAGGCGCGGCCAGGAAGTCATGCTCAACGAAGCGCTCAACGTGGTCGAAGCCATGGAGTTCGAGAGCGTCGGCGACATCGTCACCCTCAAGGAAATCCTCGAGGACGGCGAGCGCGCCCTCGTACTGGGACACACCGACGAGGAACGGGTCGTACGGCTCGCCGAACCACTGCTCGGCACCACCATCCGCGCCGGCGACGCCCTCCTGCTCGAACCCCGCTCCGGCTACGTCTACGAGGTCGTCCCCAAGAGCGAGGTCGAAGAACTCGTCCTCGAAGAGGTCCCGGACATCGGCTACGACCAGATCGGCGGACTCGGCAACCAGATCGAGGCCATCCGCGACGCGGTCGAGCTGCCCTACCTCTACCCGGACCTGTTCAAGGAGCACGAGCTGCGCCCGCCCAAGGGCGTCCTCCTCTACGGCCCCCCCGGCTGCGGCAAGACACTCATCGCCAAGGCCGTCGCGAACTCACTCGCCAAGAAGGTCGCCGAGGTCACCGGCCAAGCCGCCGGCAAGAGCTTCTTCCTCAACATCAAGGGCCCCGAGCTGCTCAACAAGTACGTCGGCGAAACCGAGCGGCAGATCCGCCTCGTCTTCCAGCGTGCCCGCGAGAAGGCCAGCGAGGGCACCCCCGTGATCGTCTTCTTCGACGAGATGGAGTCCCTCTTCCGCACCCGAGGCTCCGGCGTCAGCTCGGACGTGGAGAACACCATCGTCCCCCAGCTCCTCGCCGAGATCGACGGCGTGGAAGGCCTGCAGAACGTGGTCGTCATCGGCGCCTCCAACCGCGAGGACATGATCGACCCCGCCATCCTGCGCCCCGGCCGCCTCGACGTGAAGATCAAGATCGAGCGTCCCGACGCCGAGGCCGCCAAGGACATCTTCGGCAAGTACCTCACCGAGCGCCTCCCCCTGCACGCCGACGACCTCAGCGAGCACGGCGGCAGCAAGGAGACCACCGTCCAGAGCATGATCCAGACGGCGGTCGAGCAGATGTACGCCGAATCCGAGGAGAACCGCTTCCTGGAAGTCACCTACGCCAACGGCGACAAGGAAGTCCTCTACTTCAAGGACTTCAACTCCGGCGCCATGATCGAAAACATCGTCGGACGCGCCAAGAAAATGGCGATCAAGGACTTCCTCGAAAAGAACCAGAAGGGCCTCCGCGTCTCCCACCTCCTCCAGGCCTGCGTGGACGAGTTCAAGGAGAACGAAGACCTCCCCAACACCACCAACCCCGACGACTGGGCCCGCATCTCCGGAAAGAAGGGCGAACGGATCGTCTACATCCGTACCCTCATCACCGGAAAGCAGGGCGCGGACACCGGACGCTCCATCGACACGGTGGCCAACACCGGTCAGTACCTGTAACACCAGGGCGGCTGCGGGTGCCCTCACCGGGTACCCGCAGCCCTCGCGTTTTCAGGCCACGACCGGAGCAGCCAATGACGCAAATGATCTCCCCACCAGCGCATAGGCGTTCTAGGCTCGTTCCTACCGCCGAGTCGCGCAGTGCGGGGACGGGCACCGCACACGCACCGGAGCGCAAGCGGGACGTGAGCGGCGCCCACGACCGAGGGTGCCGCCGGGCAAGGAGGGCCGCATGACCGTACGGCGAGTAATGGGCATCGAGACGGAGTACGGGATCTCCGTCCCCGGCCACCCCAACGCCAATGCCATGCTCACCTCGTCCCAGATCGTCAACGCCTACGCGGCGGCGATGCACCGGGCCCGCCGGGCCCGCTGGGACTTCGAGGAAGAGAACCCGCTACGGGACGCACGAGGCTTCGACCTCGCCCGAGAAGCCGCCGACGCCAGCCAGCTCACCGACGAGGACATCGGCCTCGCCAACGTCATCCTCACCAACGGTGCGCGCCTCTACGTCGACCACGCCCACCCCGAATACAGCGCCCCCGAGGTCACCAACCCCCGCGACGCCGTCCTCTGGGACAAGGCCGGCGAACGCATCATGGCCGAGGCCGCCGAACGAGCCGCCCAGCTCCCCGGCGCCCAGCCCATCCACCTCTACAAGAACAACACCGACAACAAGGGCGCCAGCTACGGCACGCACGAGAACTACCTGATGAAGCGGGAAACCCCCTTCTCGGACATCGTGCGCCACCTGACCCCCTTCTTCGTCTCCCGCCAGGTCTTCGCCGGCGCCGGCCGCGTCGGCATCGGCCAGGACGGCCACGAACACGGCTTCCAGCTCAGCCAGCGCGCCGACTACTTCGAAGTCGAGGTCGGCCTCGAGACCACGCTCAAGCGCCCCATCATCAACACGCGCGACGAACCCCACGCGGACGCGGAGAAATACCGCCGCCTCCACGTGATCATCGGCGACGCCAACCTCTCCGAGATCTCCACCTACCTCAAACTGGGCACGACCTCCCTGGTCCTGTCCATGATCGAGGACGGCTTCATCGCCGTGGACCTGGCGGTCGACCAGCCGGTACGGACATTGCACCAGGTGTCCCACGACCCCTCCCTGAAACGCCTGATCACCCTACGTAGCGGCCGGACCCTCACAGCCGTCCAGCTCCAGATGGAGTACTACGAGCTGTCACGCAAATACGTCGAGGAGCGCTACGGCGCCGACGCCGACGACCAGACCAAGGACGTCCTGACCCGCTGGGAAGACACTCTCACGCGGCTCGAGAACGACCCCATGAGCCTGGCGGGCGAGCTGGACTGGGTCGCCAAGCGCGAGCTGATGGAGGGCTACCGCCGCCGCGACAACCTCGACTGGGACGCCGCCCGCCTCCACCTCGTCGACCTCCAGTACGCCGACGTACGCGCCGAGAAGGGCCTCTACAACCGCCTCGCGGCCCGCGGCCGCATGAAGCGCCTCCTGGACGAGTCCGAGGTCGACAGGGCCCGCACCAAGCCGCCGGAGGACACCCGCGCCTACTTCCGCGGCCGCTGCCTGGAGCAGTACGCCGACGACGTCGCCGCGGCGAGCTGGGACTCGGTCATCTTCGACCTCCCCGGCCGCGACTCCCTCCAGCGCGTTCCAACCCTGGAACCGCTACGCGGAACGCGAAATCACGTCAAGGAACTGCTGGACCGCTGCCGCACCGCAGAAGACCTGGTCAGGGTCCTGTCGGGCGGGTGAGCGGGCCAGGGGGTACTCGATGCGGCCCGGGCGGCGGGGTGGAAATCCCGCCGCCCGGGAATCATCGAAATGGCCCCCGTACGTTGGAGAAACTGCGGGGCCGATGTCGGACCCGGCTTGTAGGGTCTGATCATCACCGATCGGCAGGCGAACTGAGCGGGGTGAGGGTTATGGCAACCAAGGACACCGGCGGCGGCCAGCAGAAGGCTACGCGCGCGACCGAAGAGGTCGAGGAGCAGGCGCAGGACGCGCAGGCTTCGGAGGACCTCAAGGAGCGGCACGAGAAGCTGAGCGACGACGTGGACTCCGTCCTGGACGAAATCGATGATGTGCTCGAGGAGAACGCAGAGGACTTCGTGCGCTCCTTCGTTCAGAAGGGTGGGCAGTAGGGCCCTTTTCCCTTCGAATCGAAGGCGAACGGAGATCGGAAGTGTTGGGGGAACCGGAAGTGAAGCGCTGCGCGCGCTGCGGGGAGGTCAAGCCGCGCGCAGCCTTCGCGGCCAAGCGAAGCAATCTTGACGGCTTGCAGCACCGTTGCCGCGAGTGTGCGGCTGAGGCCGACCGGAAGCGCCAGCAGGCCATGGGCAGGACGGTTCCACCGCGCGGATCTGTCCCAGACGGCTACAAGCACTGTCAGGGCTGTGGAGAGGTCAAGCCGCGCTCTGCCTGGCATCGAGGGAAAGCCTCGCGGTGCAAGGCATGCCGTGCCGTTGACGACCCCAGGCACCACCTGGGACGCCAATACGGCCTCACCGAAGCCGAGCGTGACGCGATGGTCGCCTCCCAGTACCGCCTCTGTGCGATCTGCCTGACTGCCCCGCCCGCACATGTGGATCACTGCCACAAGACGGGTAGGGTCCGTGGCGTACTGTGCTTCAACTGCAATTCGGCCATCGGCAAGTTGCGCGACGACCCAGGCGCTGCTCGCCGAGCCGCCGCCTATCTGGAAGGAAACTTGTGGAAGCCAACTCTCGTGGCACCGGGCGTCTACCAGCTGCCTTCCTGACGCCTGGGTCGTCCTCCTTCATGGACTTCCTGTCCGAGCACCAGCCCGAGATGCTGCCCGGCAACCGGCAGCTGCCGCCCACGCAGGGTGTGGTCGAGGCGCCGCACGGCACGACCATCGTCGCCGTGACGTTTCCGGGGGGCGTGGTGCTCGCGGGTGACCGTCGCGCCACCATGGGCAATATCATCGCTCAGCGGGACATCGAGAAGGTGTTCCCGGCGGACGAGTACTCGGCCGTCGGTATCGCTGGCACCGCCGGTCTCGCCGTGGAGATGGTCAAGCTCTTCCAGCTGGAGCTGGAGCACTTCGAGAAGGTCGAGGGTGCGCAGCTGTCGCTGGAGGGCAAGGCGAACCGGTTGTCGACGATGATCCGGTCGAACCTGGGCATGGCGATGCAGGGGCTGGCCGTCGTGCCGCTGTTCGCCGGGTATGACCTGGACCGTGAGAAGGGGCGGATCTTCTCCTACGACGTCACGGGTGGCCGCAGCGAGGAGCACAACTTCGCGGCGACGGGTTCCGGCTCGATCTTCGCTCGTGGTGCGATGAAGAAGTTGTTCCGTGACGACCTGACCGAGGAGCAGGCGACCACGTTGGTGGTGCAGGCTCTCTATGACGCGGCTGACGACGACTCGGCGACCGGTGGTCCCGATGTCGCCCGCCGGATCTACCCGATCGTCACCGTGATCACCGAGGACGGTTTCCGCCGGCTGACGGAGGATGAGTCGTCCGAGATCGCTCGTGCGGTGCTGCAGAAGCGCCTGGAGGAGCCGGACGGCCCGAAGGCCGCTCTGCTCTGAGTGCGGGCCCCGGTTCTTATCAAGGTGATCCAGTGACCATGACAGAAAGGGACGGATAACCGGTGTCGACGCCGTTCTATGTCTCACCCCAGCAGGCCATGGCCGACCGGGCGGAGTACGCCCGGAAGGGCATCGCCCGTGGCCGTAGCCTGGTCGTGCTGCAGTATGCCGACGGCATTGTGTTCGTCGGTGAGAACCCGTCCCGTGCGCTGCACAAGTTCAGCGAGATCTATGACCGGATCGGTTTCGCGGCCGCCGGTAAGTACAACGAGTACGAGAACCTGCGCATCGGTGGTGTCCGTTATGCCGACCTGCGGGGTTACACCTATGACCGTGATGATGTGACCGCTCGTGGTCTGGCGAACGTGTATGCCCAGACGCTCGGCACGATCTTCTCCTCGGCTGCCGAGAAGCCGTACGAGGTGGAGCTGGTCGTGGCGGAGGTGGGGGAGACCCCGGAGGGTGACCAGATCTATCGGCTGCCGCATGACGGGTCGATCGTGGACGAGCACGGTTCGGTCGCGGTGGGCGGTAACGCCGAGCAGATCAGCGGTTTCCTGGATCAGCGTCACCGTGACGGGATGTCGCTGGCGGAGGCACTGAAGCTGGCGGTGCAGGCTCTGTCGCGTGACACCAATGGCAGCGAGCGGGAGATTCCCGCGGAGCGTCTCGAGGTGGCGGTGCTGGATCGTACGCGTCCGCAGAAGCGCAAGTTCAAGCGGATCGTGGGCCGTCAGCTGGCGCGTCTGCTGGCGGCGGACGGTGCGGCCACCGAGGCGGAGAGTTCCGAGGAGGAGGACTCCGAGGAGGAGTGATCCGTCGCCCTTGCCTGCTCCTGTGTGCCCCGGCCGTTGTTCTGGCCGGGGCACACGGCGTTCCGTGGGGCGGCTGGGGGCCTAGGCGGTGCGTGGTGGGGCCGTGGAGCCTCGTACGACCAGTTCGACGGGGATGTCCCCGCCTTCGGGCTCGCGGCCCTCCAGGACGGCGAGGAGGGCGTGCATGCCGTGTTCGCCGAAGCGTTCGGCGTCGAGTCGTACGGTGGTCAGTTCGGGGTCGATGGCGGTGGCGAGGCCGAGGTCGTCGACGCCGGTGACGGAGACGTTGTCGGGGATGCGCAGGCCGAGGCGGCGCAGGGCCTTGTAGGCGCCGGCGGCGAGTTTGTCGTCGTCGCAGACGACTGCGGTGGGCCGGGGGCCGGGTGTGGTGAGGGCGGCCTCGGTGGCGGCGAGGGCTCCTTCGATGGAGATGGGCGCCCTGGCTGTGCGCACCTGTGTCCCCCGCACGGCGGCCATGCGGGTCGCGAGTTCGCGCGCGCGTACCTCGAAGGTCCAGGAGGGTACGTCGGCGGCGAGGTGGAGGATGCGGCGGTGGCCGAGGTCCAGGAGGTGTTGGGTGACCTGGCGGATGCCGTCGGTGATGTCGAGGTTGACGGTGGCGGCGCCGAGGCTGCCTTCGGGGTCGCTGTCGAGCATGACCAGGGGCAGCTGGTCGCCGCGGATGGCGGTGAGGGCGTCGGCGGCCATGGAGGAGGCGATGACGCCGTCGAGGGCGGCTTGTGCGGAGGCGAAGGGGTCGCGGGCGGGGCCGATGCCTTCGGGGGAGGGGTAGAGGACGACTCCGAAGCCGTGGTCGGCCGCCACGCGTGCGGCGCCGGTGTAGACGCCAGCGAAGAATTCGGTGGTGAGGGCGGGTACGACCAGCAGGACGGTGCGGGTGTGGCCGAGGCGGAGGTTGCGGGCGGCGAGGTTGGGGCGGTAGCCGAGTTCGCGGGCGGCGTCGCGGACTCGTTCGGCGGTGGTTTCGGAGACGCGGCCGCGCCATTTGTCGCCCAGGACGAGGGAGACGGCGGCCTGGGAGACCCCGGCTGCCTGGGCGACGTCCCGGCTGGTCGGGCGCGTGCTGCTGCGTGCCACCGTGGGCCTGCCCTTTCGTCTGGACCTCCGAACAGCGCACATGGTACGTATGAGCGGGGACGTTATACGTAAAACTTGAGGCTGGAGGGCGCACATGGCCACGGGTTATCTGGAGATACTCCGGGCGCGGCACGCGCTGCGGCTGCTCACCGGGACGCTGGTGGGCCGGCTGCCGAACGCGACGGCCGCGATCGCCCTGGTGCTGTTCGTCCGCGCCGAGGGCGGCACCTACAGCCTCGCGGGCGCGCTCGCGGCGGTGTACGGCGTCGCCAACGCCGTGGGCCAGCCGGTGCTGGGCCGGCTGGTGGATCTGCACGGCCAGCCGCGTGTCCAGTTGCCGGCGGCGGTCCTCGCGGCCCTGTCCATGGCGGTCTTCGCGTTCTCCGGCACCGATCCGCTGCCGGCGGCGTACGCGGCCGTGGCGGCGGCCGGTCTGTTCACGCCGCCGCTGGAGGGGGGCCTGCGCGCGCTGTGGCCTTCGGTGCTGCGCCGTGAGGAGCAGGTGCACACGGCGTACGCCATGGACGCGATCGCGCAGGAGATCATGTTCACGGTGGGGCCGCTGCTGGTGACATTGTGCGTGTCCCTGTGGGACGAGCGTGCCGCCCTGCTGGTGCTGAACCTGCTGGGGGCGCTGGGTGCGCTCTCCGTGGTGGTGTCGCCGCCCTCGCGCGCGTGGCGGTCGGCGCCGCGTGAGGCGCACTGGCTGGGTGCGCTGCGTTCGCCGGGTCTGCTGGTCCTGCTGGGTTCGTTCCTGTTCGTGGGGATCGCGCTGGGTTCGATCACGGTCGCATCGGTGTCGTACGCCGACGGTCATGGCGGTGACGCGGTGTACGGCTGGATGATGGCGGGGCTGGGTCTGGGTGCGCTGGTCGGCGGCACGGTGTACGGGGCCCGTCGGTGGGGTGGTTCGCCCGAGCGGCGACTGAGCGTGCTCGTGGCCCTTCTGGCGGTGTGTTACCTGCCTTTGACGCTGACGCCGGGCGCGCCGGCCATGGTGCTGCTCACGGTGCTCTCGGGGGTGTTCCTCGCGCCGTGTATCGCCTGTGCGTTCATCATCGTGGACCGGCATGCGCCGAGCGGGACGGTAACCGAGGCTTTCTCCTGGCTTGTGACGACGTTCACCGTGGGCGCCTCGGTGGGTACGGGCGTGGCGGGGCCGGTGGTCCAGGCCGGTGGCACGGTGTGGGGGTTCGCCGTTCCGGGGGCGGCGGGGGCGGTGTCGTTGCTGGTGCTGCTCGTCATGGGGCGGGTCCTCGCAGCTTCCGTGCGGGGCGGGGTCGTTGCGTCTTCATCGGAAAATGATCCAAATCGTGCTGCCGAACCCCGTTTCAGCTCGGGGGATCGGGCGTAATGTTCACTCATGGACCGCCGCATTTTCGGGCTGGAGAACGAGTACGGCGTCACGTGCACGTTCAGGGGACAGCGCCGCCTGTCTCCTGACGAGGTGGCGCGGTACCTCTTCCGCCGTGTCGTGTCATGGGGCCGCAGCAGCAATGTCTTTCTGCGAAACGGCGCCCGGCTCTATCTCGACGTGGGCTCACATCCGGAATACGCGACCCCCGAATGTGACAACGTGATCGAACTGGTCACCCACGACAAGGCCGGCGAGCGCATTCTCGAAGGACTCCTGGTGGACGCGGAACGACGCCTGCACGAGGAGGGAATCGCGGGCGACGTCTACCTCTTCAAGAACAACACCGACTCGGCGGGCAACTCCTACGGCTGCCACGAGAACTATCTGGTGGCCCGGCACGGGGAGTTCTCCCGGCTCGCGGACATCCTCATCCCGTTCCTGGTCACCCGGCAGCTGCTGTGCGGCGCGGGGAAGGTGCTGCAGACCCCGCGTGGTGCCGTGTACTGCGTGAGTCAGCGTGCGGAGCACATCTGGGAGGGGGTGTCCTCGGCGACGACCCGTTCGAGGCCCATCATCAACACCCGTGACGAGCCGCACGCGGACGCCGAGCGTTACCGCCGGCTGCATGTCATCGTCGGTGACTCGAACATGTCCGAGACGACGATGCTGCTGAAGGTCGGCGCGACGGACCTGGTGCTGCGCATGATCGAGGCGGGCACGGTGATGCGTGACCTGACGCTGGAGAACCCGATCCGGGCGATCCGTGAGGTCAGCCATGACATCACGGGCCGGCGCAAGGTGCGGCTGGCCAGCGGCCGGGAGGCGTCCGCGCTGGAGGTGCAGCGGGAGTACTTCGACAAGGCCGTGGACTTCTGTGACCGCCGGGGGATCCGTACCGGCACGGTCGCGCAGGTCCTGGAACTGTGGGGCCGTACGCTGGACGCGATCGAGACCGAGGAACTGGACCGGATCGCCACCGAGATCGACTGGGTGATGAAGTACAAGCTCATCGAGCGGTACCGGGCCAAGAACAACATGACGATGTCGCATCCGCGGGTCGCTCAGATAGACCTCGCCTACCACGACATCCATCGTCGTCGTGGCCTGTACTACCTGCTGGAGAAGAAGGGTCAGGCGGCCCGGGTCTGCAACGACTTGAAGATCTTCGAGGGCAAGTCGGTTCCGCCGCAGACGACTCGTGCGCGGCTGCGCGGTGACTTCATCCGGCGGGCACAGGAACAGCGCAGGGACTTCACGGTCGACTGGGTGCATCTGAAGCTCAACGACCAGGCGCAGCGCACCGTGTTGTGCAAGGACCCGTTCCGTTCGGTGGACGACCGGGTGGAGAAGCTGATCGCCGGTATGTAGTCGAAAGCGGGTGAGTCAAGCGTTTCGGGTGTGAAATGCCGGAACGCCACACGGGCGTCGTACGTTTCCCGTACGGCGCCCTTCTCGCGTCGTAGAGTTGCGCGCACGCCATCCGCAAGATCGATCGATTACGAGGCTCTTCCGTGCGCCGACGTTCACTTCTCCTCGCCGCCGTTCCCGCAGGACTGGTCACGCTCGCCGGATGCGGTGACGGCAAGTCCGGCTCCAGCAAGGCCGGTGTCTCGCCGTCGCCGTCGCCGTCGGTGTCGACGGTGCCTCCGCCGAAGATCGTGGACGGGCCGTTGCCGGCGATCACGGCGGGCACGAAGTTCGGTGAGAAGCCGACCGTGGCCAAGGGGCCGGGTGAGCCGTCGAAGAACCTGGCGGTGAAGACGGTGATCGCGGGCAGTGGTCGTACGGTCGCGGAGAACGACTTCATCCAGGCGAACTACCTGGGTCAGATCTGGGACACGGGCAAGGTCTTCGACAACTCCTACGACCGTAAGCGTCCGCTGGTGATGCAGTTGGCCCAGGGCAGCATCATCGACGGCTGGCGGTATGGGCTGGCGGGGAGGAAGACGGGCAGCCGGGTGCTGATGGCGGTGCCGCCGACCTGGGGTTACGGCACGTCGGGCAATGCGCAGGCGGGTATCAAGGGCACGGACACGCTGGTGTTCGTCGTCGACCTGATCGATTCGTTCAACTCCAAGAGCTCGGCCAAGGGCCGGGTGGTCGCGCAGGGCGACGCCGCGCTGCCCAAGGTGGCCACGAACACCGACGGCAATGTCCCGAAGGTGACCATCCCGAAGACGGACCCGCCGAAGAAGCTGGTGTCGACATATGTCCTGGAGGGCGACGGCCCGGAGGTGAAGGCGGACCAGACGGTGCTGTGCCAGTTCCAGGGGCTGGTGTGGGACGGCGGCAAGACCTTCCAGCGGACGTACGGCTCGGGCCGGCTGAGCCAGTTCGGGCTGGAGCAGATGCAGCAGGCGGTCAAGGGCCTGGCGCAGGGTCTGGTGGGCAAGAAGGTGGGCAGCCGGGTGCTGATCGTGGTGCCGCCGGAGCTGGGTTACGGCGACACTCCGCCGAGCGGTGGTGTCATCAAGAAGGGTTCGACGCTGGTGTTCACGGTGGACATCCTCGCGGCGATGTAGCCGGTGCCGTCCCTCGCGGGCGCAGGAAGCCGGTGTCCCTGGCGGGCGGCGGGCCTGCGGAGATGAAAGACTGTCCGCGTTTCGTGTCGTACACACGCAGGAGCTTTTGACGTGAACATCGAGAAGCCCGAGATCGACTTCCCGGGCGGCGAGCCCCCGGCGGACCTCGAGATCAAGGACATCTGGGAGGGCGACGGGCCGGTCGCGCAGGCGGGCCAGAACGTCACCGTGCACTACGTGGGTGTCGCCTTCAGCACCGGCGAGGAGTTCGACGCCAGCTGGAACCGTGGCACTCCGTTCCGCTTCCCGCTGGGTGCGGGCCGGGTCATCGCGGGCTGGGACCAGGGTGTGCAGGGCATGAAGGTCGGCGGCCGTCGCCAGCTGACCATCCCGGCCCACCTGGCCTACGGCAACCAGAGCCCGACCCCGGCGATCAAGCCGGGCGAGACGCTGATCTTCGTGGTGGACCTGCTGGGCGTCTGATCGCCTGCGCGACGCCCTTCTGATCCACACCTGATCCACACCTGGTCGACCGGCCGTATCCGACCGGTTCCGATCACCTGGGGCCCATGCCTGCTCGGGCATGGGCCCTCGGCTTTTGCCACCGCACCCCGGAGCGGTACGGTCATCGGTCGGAAGCACCATAGGAAAGGCGAAGGGCGTCGATGGCCATTGCCAAGGCCGAGCGGCTGATGAACCTCGCGCTGTGTCTGCTCGGCACACGGCGGCCACTCAGCAAGCGCGAGCTGCGGGAGTCCATCGAGGCCTACCTGGAGGCGGGCTCGGACGACTCCTTCAACCGGATGTTCGAGCGGGACAAGGACGATCTGCGCGAGCTGGGGCTGGTCATCGCGACCGTGGAGAACCTCGACGGCGAGGTCGGCTACCTGGCCCGCCGCGACAGCAACCGGCTGCCGCCGATCACCCTGGACGCCGAGGAGGCCGCGGCGCTCGGTCTCGCCGCGAAGGTGTGGCAGCAGGCCCGCCTCGCCGGCGCGGCCAGCGGTGCCCTGCAGAAGCTGCGCGCCGCGGGGCTCCCCGAGGACGTCGACCCCTACGAGGCGCACGGCGCCCTGGAGCCGCGCATCCCGGTGCACGAGGCCGCCTTCGAGCCGCTGATGCTGGCCTGCCGGGACCGCCGCCCGGTCGTCTTCGACTACCGCAAGGCCTCCGCCGCCCGCCCCGAGCCCCGGCATGTGGAGCCGTGGGCGCTGGAGTGCTGGCGCGGGCACTGGTACCTGGCCGGTTACGACCGGGACCGGGGCGCCGAGCGGGTCTTCCGGCTCTCCCGGATCACCGGCCGGGTCCGCTCGCGCGGTACGGGCTTCACCGCCCCGGTGCCCGACGTCGTCACCGTGCGCGAGACCGTGGCGAGCTGGGCGGGGGAGATCGCCGACGGTACGGCGCTGATCCGGCTGCGCGCCGGGGCCGGTTACCCCCTTCGGGCGAAGGCCGGCAGGGTGCGGGAACTCGGCGACGGCTGGGACGAGTTGGAGATTCCGTACGGGCACGGCCTGGACGCCTGGCTGGTGGAGTTCGGGCCGGACGTGGTGGTTGTGGAGCCGGCCGAGCTGCGCGCGGACGTGGTGGACCGGCTGCGTGCCGTGGCCAAGGGCTGAGGGGGGAGCAGGACTGTGGCAGGCAAACCGGTCAGGCCCGTGAACGCCATCGACCAGACCCGGCGGATGCTCTCCCTGGTGACCTACCTCAGGGAGCGCCCCGGCGCCCGGATCGCGGATGTCGCGCGCGCCTTCGGCATCACCGAGGACGAGCTGGTCGCCGACCTCGATCTGCTGCCGATGTGCGGCACCAGCTTCCGCGGCGGTGATCTGCTGGACATCGACACCGACGGCGAGCGGATCTGGTGGCACAACCCGGCCGCGCTGGGCGAGGAGGCGGCCGAGCCGCTGAGGCTGGCCGCCGACGAGGCCACCGCGCTGCTGGTGGCCGCCCGGGCCGTCTCGACCCTGCCGGGCCTGCGCGAGGGCGACCGTCAGGCCCTGCTGCGGGCCACGGCGAAGGTGGAGGCCGCCGCCGGTGAGGCGGCCGGCGCCAGCGCACGGCTGTCGGTGACCTTCGAGTCCGAGGGCGGGGTCTTCGCCGATGTCGACCGGGCGATCTCCGAGCGCCGCCGGCTGTGGATCCGCTACTACTCCCCGTCCCGCGACGAGGTCACCGAGCGCGAGATCGACCCGATCCGCCTGGTCAGCGTCGGCCACACCTATGTCGAGGCCTGGTGCCGCCGCTCCGAGGCGCGGCGCACCTTCCGGCTCGACCGGGTCGCGGAGATCCGGATCCTGGACGAGCCGTCCGCGCCGCCCGAGATAGAGCTGCGCGACCTCTCCGAGGCCCTGGTGCAGCCGGCCGCCGAGGACCCGGAGGTCGTGGTCGAGGTCGGCCCGGGCGGCCGCTGGGTGGCCGAGTACTACCCGCACGACAGCGCCGATGAGCTTCCCGACGGCGGGCTGCGTATCACTCTGCGCACCCCCGATCCGGCCTCCCTGCGCCGGCTGGCACTGCGGCTCGGCGCCGACGGCCGGATCGTCTCCCCACCGGAGCTGGCCGAGAGCGCGCGCAGAGCGGCCGCCGAGGCGCTGGCCGCGTACGACGCGGCGCAACCGGAGAGCGCCGGGGCGTGAGCGGGCGCCCCGCAAGGGGCGTGGGGCCGTGTGTGACATGCGGCTCCGCCGCGACGGTGCGACCGGCCACGACGGCGCCGTGGACGAGGACGGCGATCGCCGGCGAACGACCAGGACAAGGAGCGAGGGCTGTGAGCGAGCGTGCGGGTGAGATGACGGTGGCGGCCGCCTTCGCCGGGATGCGGAGAGTGGTCCCCGTGGTGTTCAGGGCGGGCTGCCCGGACTGCCGGGGCCGCTTCGAGCTCGCCGCGAGCGCGCTGCGCCTGGCCATCGGGGCCACCAGCCGGACGACGTTCTATTCCTTCACCTGCCCCGAGTGCGGGGCGGCCGTCCGCAAGCCCGCCGGGGAGCGCATCGTCGAACTGCTCACCGGCGGCGGGGTCCGCACGCTGCGGCTGCACACGACGGTCTAGTCTCGACCTCATGTTCTGGCCGATGTTCGCGGTAGCGATGGGTTTTCTGGGTCTCGCGGTGCTGGGGGTGCTCGCCGTCCGGGTCTTCCTGGAGGCACGGCGTCTCGGGCAGCAGGTCGCGGACTCCGCGCGCCGGATCAACCGGGCGGCCGAGGACCTGGAGCGGGCCGCGGTCAGCGCGGCCCGGGCCGTGGACGCGGTCTGAGCGGCGTCCGGCGATGCCGGTGTGTCCTGCGAGGCAAGCGCTTTGCGTCACTTCGCCCTGTCATGCTGCCCATGGGGACAGGTACGCTGCTTGTCGCGGTGCGGAGAACGAGGCCCGCGTCGTGGACCGGGCGTACGCACGGGGATTGCCTCACGTTTACCCCTGAGCGTTACGATCGCTGTCAGCACGACCATCGGACACATGTCCGACCGGTCGGACAGCACCCACCCCAGCCGCCTCGGTGAGAAGGTAAAGACTTATGTTCGGAAGGCTCGGAGCCCCCGAGATCATTCTCATCCTCGTCGTCATCGTCCTGCTGTTCGGCGCGAAGAAGCTTCCGGACATGGCTCGCTCGCTCGGCAAGTCCGCGCGCATCCTCAAGAGCGAGGCCAAGGCGATGAAGGAGGAGTCCACCGCCTCCGCCCAGGCGCCCGCCTCCAACGAGCAGCCTTCGGCGCAGCGCACCATCCAGGCGGCCCCCGGTGACGTGTCCAGCTCGCGGCCGGTCAACGAGCCGACGGACACCACCCAGCGCTGACGCAGGGCCGGAAATCCCCGGCCTCCCGCACGAGATGAGGACGTGGGTTGCTCAAGTCCGCCCGCAAGAAGGAGAAGGATCCCGAGGGGCGCATGCCCCTTGCGGATCATCTTCGTGAGCTCCGCAACCGGCTCGCGAAGGCGCTGCTGGCCATCGTCATCGTCACGATCGTCGCCGCCTTCTTCTACAACGACATCATCAACTTCCTGACCAAGCCGATCCTCGACTCGGTCGGTTGCGCAGAGACCTTCGAACAGCTGGCGAAGGCCAAGAACAGCCACCAGTGTGCGGAGATCACCATCAACGGGCTGCTCGCCCCGTTCACGCTGGCCCTCCAGGTCTCGCTGATGGCGGGCGTCGTCGCCGCGTCGCCGATCTGGCTCTACCAGCTGTGGGCGTTCGTCGCGCCTGGCCTGCACCGGCACGAGAAGAAGTACGCCTACGCCTTCGTCTTCACCGGTGCCCCGCTGTTCTTCGCCGGCGCGTTCTTCGCGTACAAGGTGCTGCCCACCACCGCGAAGGTGCTGATCGACTTCACGCCGAACGGCAACATCAAGAACCTGCTGCCGCTGGACGACCTGCTCCAGCTGGTCACGCGCATGGTGATCGTCTTCGGTCTCTCCTTCGAGCTGCCGCTGCTGCTGATCATGCTCAATCTCACCGGGGTGCTGAGCGGCAAGCGCATGCTCGGCTGGTGGCGCGCGATGATCCTGGGCATCACGGTCTTCGCGGCCGTGGCCACGCCCAGCACCGACCCGCTCTCCATGCTGGCCCTCGCCGGACCGATCTGGGTGCTGTACTTCGGCGCGGTGCTGTTCTCCCTGGCGAACGACAAGCGCAAGCGCCGCCGCGAGGCCGCGGGTCCCGCCGACGACGAGGCCTCCGAGCTGGACCTCACCCCCGAGGACATCGGCGAGATCGAGCCCGTCGCGGCCAGCCGGGCCCTGCCCGAGCAGGCGGGCACGGACCGGGTCAACGGCTACGACGACGTGACCTGAGCTGGCCCCTCACCGCAGCACGCCGGATGCCCCCGCCCTGATGGACGGGGGCGTCCGGCTTTGTCGATCAGCCCACTTCCGGATAATGATCGTCCTGTTGTCAGTGGGGCCCGGTACGCTCGAAAGCACGATGACAGAGGACCTCTCTCCGGCCGAGCGGTACGCGGCAGCCCGCAGGCGGGCAGCCGAGCAGGCCACCGCGCTCGCGTCCTTCCGCGAGATGTACGACTTCGGCCTCGACCCCTTCCAGATCGAGGCCTGCCAGGCACTCGAGGAGGGAAAGGGCGTACTGGTGGCCGCCCCCACCGGCTCGGGCAAGACGATCGTGGGCGAGTTCGCCGTCCACCTCGCCCTGCAGCAGGGCAAGAAGTGCTTCTACACGACACCCATCAAGGCGCTGTCGAACCAGAAGTACGCCGACCTGTGCCGTCGCTACGGCACCGGCAAGGTCGGCCTGCTCACCGGCGACAACAGCGTGAACTCCGACGCCCCGGTGGTCGTGATGACCACCGAGGTCCTGCGGAACATGCTCTACGCCGGCTCCCAGACCCTCCTCGGCCTCGGCTATGTGGTCATGGACGAGGTGCACTACCTCTCCGACCGCTTCCGCGGCGCCGTCTGGGAAGAGGTGATCATCCACCTCCCCGAGTCGGTGACCCTGGTGTCACTGTCCGCGACCGTGTCCAACGCCGAGGAGTTCGGTGACTGGCTGGACACCGTCCGCGGCGACACCGAGGTGATCGTCGCCGAGCACCGGCCCGTGCCGCTGTTCCAGCACGTCCTCGCCGGGCGGAGGATGTACGACCTGTTCGAGGAGGGCGAGGGCCACAAGAAGGCCGTCAACCCCGACCTCGTCCGCCTCGCCCGCATGGAGGCGACCCGGCCGTCGTACCAGGACCGCAGACGCGGCCGCGCGATACGCGAGGCCGACCGCGAGCGCGAGCGCAGACAGCGCTCGCGCGTGTGGACACCGGGCCGGCCCGAGGTCATCGAGCGCCTCGACTCCGAGGGGCTGCTCCCGGCCATCACCTTCATCTTCAGCCGCGCCGCCTGCGAGGCCGCCGTCCAGCAGTGCCTGTACGCGGGCCTGAGGCTGAACGACGAGGAGGCGCGGGAACAGGTCCGCGCCCTGGTCGAGGAGCGCACCGCGCACATCGCGCCGGAGGACCTGCACGTCCTCGGCTACTACGAGTGGCTGGAGGGCCTGGAGCGCGGCATCGCCGCCCACCACGCGGGCATGCTGCCGACGTTCAAGGAAGTCGTCGAGGAGCTGTTCGTACGCGGCCTGGTCAAGGCGGTGTTCGCCACCGAGACCCTCGCGCTCGGCATCAACATGCCCGCCCGCTCGGTGGTGCTGGAGAAGCTCGTCAAGTGGAACGGCGAGCAGCACGCCGACATCACGCCGGGCGAGTACACCCAGCTGACCGGCCGCGCCGGCCGCCGGGGCATCGACATCGAGGGCCACGCGGTCGTGCTGTGGCAGCGCGGTATGAGCCCCGAGCACCTCGCCGGCCTCGCCGGCACCCGCACCTACCCGCTGCGCTCCAGCTTCAAGCCGTCGTACAACATGGCGGTCAACCTGGTCGAGCAGTTCGGCCGGCACCGCTCGCGCGAGCTGCTGGAGACCTCCTTCGCGCAGTTCCAGGCCGACAAGTCGGTCGTCGGGATCTCCCGGCAGGTGCAGCGCAACGAGGAGGGCCTGGCCGGCTACAAGGCCTCCATGACCTGCCACCTCGGCGACTTCGAGGAGTACGCGCGCCTGCGCCGCGAGCTGAAGGACCGGGAGACCGAGCTGGCCCGGCAGGGCGCCAACCAGCGGCGCGCCGAGGCCGCCAGCGCCCTGGAGAGGCTGCGGCCCGGCGACGTCATCCACGTCCCCACGGGCAAGTACGCCGGTCTGGCCCTGGTGCTGGACCCCGGTCTGCCCGCCGGCCGCTCCAACGGCCACCGCGGCCTGGACCACCTCGACGGTCCGCGCCCGCTGGTGCTGACCGCCGAACGGCAGGTCAAGCGGCTGGCGTCGATGGACTTCCCGGTGCCGGTCGAGCCGCTGGACCGGATGCGCATCCCGAAGTCCTTCAACCCGCGCTCGCCGCAGTCCCGCAGGGACCTCGCCTCCGCGCTGCGCACCAAGGCCGGGCACATCCCGCCGGAGCGGGCCCGCAAGAAGCGCTCGCAGGCCGCCGACGACCGCGAGATCGCCCGGCTGCGGACCGCGATCCGCGCCCATCCCTGCCATGGCTGCAACGACCGTGAGGACCACGCCCGTTGGGCCGAGCGCTACCACCGGCTGCTGCGCGACACCTCCCAGCTGGAGCGCCGCATCGAGGGCCGTACGAACACCATCGCACGGACCTTCGACCGGATCGTGGCCCTGCTGACCGAGCTGGACTACCTGCGCGGCAACGACGTCACCGAGCACGGCAAGCGCCTGGCCCGGCTGTACGGCGAACTCGACCTGCTGGCCAGCGAATGCCTGCGCGAGCGCGTCTGGGAGGGGCTCAGCCCGGCCGAACTCGCCGCCTGTGTCTCGGCGTTGGTGTACGAGGCGCGGGTCGGCGACGACGCGATGGCGCCCAAGCTGCCCTCCGGCAAGGCGAAGGCCGCGCTTAGCGAGATGGTCCGGATCTGGGGCCGGCTGGACGGTCTGGAGGAGGAGTTCCGGATCAACCAGACCGAGGGCGTCGGGCAGCGCGAGCCGGACCTCGGCTTCGCCTGGGCCGCGTACATGTGGGCCTCGGGCAAGGGACTGGACGAGGTGCTGCGCGAGGCGGACATGCCCGCGGGCGACTTCGTGCGGTGGTGCAAGCAGGTCATCGACGTACTGGGCCAGATCTCGGCCGCGGCCCCCGTGGAGGGGTCGACCGTGGCGAAGGCGGCGCGCAAGGCCGTCGACCAGTTGCTGCGGGGAGTTGTCGCCTACTCCTCGGTGGGGTGACCGCCGCTACCACCGTCGGGGTGATCCGTCCCTGACGGTGGCCCGGAGGTCAGGGGGCGTACGAGCCGTTCACCCATCACGGTGAGCGGCTTTCGTACGCCTGTACGCCATCACCCACCGTGTTCGAACGAATGCCCGGCGTGCAAATGGAGCCGAGCGTACTCCTGTCACACGGGCGATTTCAGGTGCTTGCCGAATATGACACGGCGATGATCCGGTCGGACTAAGCTCGCCCGCGGCGCACCGAGTTGAGGTGAATTCGTGCGTCTGTTCCCAAACATGAGACAAATCACGACAGTTCCATGAACCTTCCCCGCACAAGCTCCCCCGACACCCAGCCGATTCGTCCCAGAAGGCATCCATGGTGAGTGTTCAGAAGCCTCCCGGTGGCCGTGAACGTCCCTACGCACGCGTGCTGTTGCCGCCGGCCATATTGATGGTCGCCGCGACCGGTGCGGCCGTCGCCCTGGGTCCGGCGTCGGCCCGGATCGCCGTCGGCGTGGTCGGGGCCGTGGCCCTGCTGCTGATCCTGGTCACCGGCGCGGAGGCCGCCCGCCGCGGCCGCAGGCTCCGTGAGGAACAGGCCGAGCACGCCCGTCACACCGCGTCCCTGGAGCACCGGCTCGCCGCCCACGACGATCTGATCGGGCGCTTCGCGTCCGACGTCATCCCCCACGGCCATCTGCGGCTGCGGGCCGGAGAACCGCTGCGGGACGTGATGGTCAACGGCTACGACGTCGACCCCGAACTGCGCGGCCTGCCCGACTCCTACCGCGAGTTGTTCCGCGCCGCGATGCGCGGAGCCGAGCGCGAGATCAACATGCGCGACGCCACCGAGCAGTCCTTCGTGAGCATCGCCCGCCGCGTCCAGGCCATCGTCCACCAGCAGTCCAACGAACTGCGGGAGATGGAGGAGGACCACGGCCGCAACCCCGAGGTCTTCGACGACCTGCTGCGCATCGACCACGGCACCTCGCTGATCGGCCGGCTCGCCGACACCATCTCCGTCCTCGGCGGCGGCCGTCCCGGCCGCCAGTGGCCGCTGCCGGTCTCCCTCTACAGCACGCTGCGCGGCGCCATGTCGCGCATCCTGGAGTACCGCCGCATCCAGCTGAACTCCATCGTCAACATCAACATCAAGGGCACCTCCGTCGAGCCGGTCATCCACGCCGCCGCCGAGCTCTTCGACAACGCCACCCGCTACTCGCCGCCCACGGCCAAGGTGCACGTCACCGCCACCGAGGTGCAGACCGGCATCGCCATCGAGATCGAGGACGCCGGCGTCAGCCTCAGCGAGGAGTCCCGCGCCCGCATCGAGAAGATGATCGAGGACGCCAAGAACCTCGACGACGCCCACAACCTCGGCGAGAACCCGCGCCTCGGCCTCGCCGTCGTCGGCCGCCTGTGCAAGATGTTCGACATGGAGGTCTCGCTGCGGGCCTCCGCCTACGGCGGCTGCCGCGCGATCCTCGTCGTACCGCGCGTGATGACCACCACCGAGCCCGGTGTCGGTGCCGCCCACGGCATCGGTGCCACCGGCACGCCCATCCCCGCGCTCGGCGCGGTCGAGGGCCCCAAGCGCCCGCCGAAGCGGCGCCGTCCCACCAGCCCCAAGATCCCGGCCGGGATCTCCATGGAGGACGACGCCCCGGTGGTCACCGAGTGGACGGCGGGCGGCCTGCCGCAGCGCCGCAGCCGGATGAAGACCCCGATCAGCCAGCGATTCGCCGAGCAGGCCGAGGTCGAGCAGGCCGAGCGCGAGGGCAGGCCCAGCATCTGGTCGCAGCCCAAGCCCGAACGGGAGCCCGAGATGGACCCCGAGCGCAAGAAGCTCATGGAGCGGCCGCTCGGTCAGGGGATCGAGGACTTCTGGAACGGCCTGCGCAAGGGCATGCCCGAGGGCGCCACCGGGCCCGAACTGACCGACTTCACCAGGCACCCGGAAAAGTACGTGCACCTGCTCAACGACTATGCGGACGAGCCCGTCGAGGGCACCACCGAGGCCGACGACGAGGGGGACCTCAAGTGATCCAGCAGCGAGGCAACATCGACTGGATGCTCAAGCAGCTCAACGACGGCGTGCCGGGCATCGAGATGATCGTGGTCCTCTCCTCGGACGGACTGCGCATCGCCCGATACGGCGGCGATCCCGACGCCGCCGACCGGGTGGCCGCCGCCTGCGCGGGCGTGCAGAGCCTGGCCGGCGCCATCATCAAGGAGCTCCCCGGCGCCGGCGACATGCAGGTCGTCGTCTTCGAGATCGACGGCGGCTACTTCTACCTCATGAACGCCGGCGACAACGCCTACCTCGCCGTCCTCGCCGACGTGACCTGCGAGCCGGGCCGGATGAGCGGCATGATGCGCGACCTCGTCGTCCGGATCGGCGCCCACCTCACCAGTCCGCCCCGGCGGAACGGGCAGAGCGTATGACTCCTCCGCGACGCAAACGGCGCGAGCCGAAGCCCCCGCCGCCTCCACAGCCGCAGCCCCCGGCGCCCAAGCCGGCGGACGGCGAGGCCGAACCCAAGAACCCCGAACGGCTGTACACCGTCGCCGGATCCGAGGACGGCGCACGCGCCGACCTCGACCTCGTGACGTTGATCGTGGCGCGCGACGCGCCCCAGATGGCCGCCTCACCGGAGCAGGCCGCGGTCCTGCGGCTCTGCGCCAACCCCCTGTCCGTGGCCGAACTCTCGGCCTATCTGAACCTGCCGTTCAGCGCGATGACCGTCCTGCTCACCGAGCTGATCACGGCCGAACTGGTGCAGGTGCGCGCCCCGGTCGTCCGCCGGGCGCTCCCCGACCGTTCACTCCTCGAAGCGGTGATGCATGGACTTCAACGGCTCTGACACCATCCCCGGACCACGCACCGAGGACCATCTGCCGCACACGGCCGAGACCGCGGTGAAGATCGTGATCGTGGGTGGCTTCGGTGTCGGCAAGACGACCATGGTCGGTTCCGTCAGCGACATCAGACCGCTGACCACCGAGGAGACCATGACCCAGGCCGGCATCGGCGTGGACGACAACTACGGTTCCGAGTCCAAGACGGCCACCACCGTGGCCATGGACTTCGGCCGCATCAGCATCACCGACAAGCTGGTGCTCTACCTCTTCGGCACCCCCGGCCAGGAGCGCTTCTGGTTCCTGTGGAACGGGCTGTTCGAGGGCGCGCTCGGCGCGGTCGTCCTCGTCGACACCCGGCGTCTGGAGGTCAGTTTCGACGTCATGGGCCGGCTGGAGGAGCGTGGCGTGCCCTTCGTCGTCGCCGTCAACTCCTTCCCGGACGCGCCCCGTTACCCGATCGAGGAACTGCGCACCGCGCTCGACCTGACCCCGGAGATCCCGATCATCGACTGCGACGTACGCCGCCGGGCCTCCAGCAAGGACGTGCTGATGACCCTGATGCGCTTCCTGCACTCGATCGCCCTCTCCCGCGCCCTCGCCTGATCCCAGGCCGACCGACCCCCACACCCTTTCGTTCCGGAGCGACACCGTGACGTCTGAATCCCCGTCCCTGACCGACACAGACCCCACCCCCGGACCCCCGCCGGGCTGCCCCGCGCACCGCCTGGGCCCCGGCGGACTGCACCGGCTCTACGGCCCCGACGCGGAGGACCTCGGCGCCCTCTACGAGCGGCTGCGGCAGGAGCACGGCCCCGTGGCGCCCGTGCTGCTGCACGACGACGTACCGATGTGGGTGGTCCTCGGGCACGCCGAGAACCAGCACCTGGTGCGCAGCCCCTCCGTGTACACCCGTGACAGCCGGATCTGGACCCCGCTGGTCGAGGGCATGGTCAAACCCGACCACCCGCTGATGCCGCACATCGCCTGGCAGCCGATCTGCTCGCACGCCGAGGGCGACGAGCACCAGCGGCTGCGCGCCGCGGTCACCGCGGCCATGGGCACCATCGACCATCGCACCGTGCGCCGCCACATCGGCCGCCACACCCAGGGCCTGGTCAACAGCTTCTGCGAACGCGGCCGGGCCGACCTGGTCTCCCAGTTCGCCGAGCATCTGCCGATGGCCGTCATGTGCGAGATCCTCGGCATGCCCGAGGAGTACAACGACCGGATGGTGCAGGCCGCCCGGGACGCCCTGAAGGGCACCGAGACCGCCATCCAGAGCCATGCCTACGTCATGGACGCGCTCAGCCGGCTCACCATGCGGCGCCGCGCCCGGCCCGCGGAGGACTTCACCAGCCACCTCGTCACCCACCCGGCCGGACTCAGCGACGACGAGGTCCGCGAACACCTGCGGCTCGTCCTCTTCGCGGCCTACGAGGCCACCGTGAACCTCCTCGCCAACGCGCTGCGCATGGTCCTCACCGAGCCGGGCTTCCGCGCCCAGCTCAACGGCGGCCAGATGACCGTGCCGGAGGCGATCGAGCAGTCCCTGTGGGACGAGCCGCCGTTCAGCACCGTCTTCGGCTACTACGCCAAGCAGGACACCGAGCTGGGCGGGCAGCGGATCCGCAAGGGCGACGGCCTGCTCTTCGCGCCCGCGCCGGGCAACCTCGACCCGCGCATCCGCCCCGACCTGTCCGCGAGCATGCAGGGCAACCGCTCCCACCTCGCCTTCGGCGGCGGCCCGCACGAGTGCCCCGGCCAGGACATCGGCCGCGCCATCGCCGACGTCGGCGTCGACGCGCTGCTGATCCGGCTGTCCGACATCCAGCTGGACTGTGCCGAGGAGGAGTTGCGCTGGCGTGCGTCCATCGCCTCCCGGCACCTGGTGTCCCTGCCGGTGCGCTTCGAGCCGAAGCTGCAGCAGGACGTCAACGTCCTGCCGAGGCCCGTGCCCGTCCCGCCGCAGCGCAGCCGGCCGTCCGGCGTCCCGGGCCCGGACCGGCCCGCGGTCGTCGAGTCCCGCCCCGCCGTGCCCTTCCCCGCGGCACCGGCACCGGCGCCGGCGGCGCGCCGTCAGGGCATGTGGCGGCGGCTGCTCAACTGGTGGCGGGGCGAGTAACCGCACCCGAAGCAGCGCCCCCTCGCCCCCTGCCGGGCGGGCTCAGCTCCGGCCGGCCCAGCTGTCGTACGACTCCCAGGCCTGGAGCACACGTCCGCTGACGAACGTGTGCTCCGCGCCGGTCACCGGATCGGTGAACTCCAGCCTGCGGGCGAGCAGTTGCAGCGGGCGGCGGAAGTCACCGGCCGGCACCGGAGCGGCCACCTCCGGATACAGCGGGTCGCCGAGGATGGGCACGCCGAGCGCGTTCAGATGCACCCGCAGCTGATGGGTCTGCCCGGTCGCCGGAACCAGCCGGTACCGGGCCGGCCCGCCCCGGTGCTCGGTGAGCTCCACGTACGTCTCCGCGTTCGGCTCGCCGTCCACCTCCCGGGCCGCCTGCACCCCGCGCTCCTTGACGATCCGGCTGCGCACGGTCCGGGGCAGGTCCAGCGAGGGGTCGTACGGCGCGATCGCCTCGTACTCCTTGCGTACCCGCCGGTCCCGGAACAGCGTCTGATACGCCCCGCGTTCCTCGGGCCGCACGGTGAACAGCACCAGCCCCGCCGTCAGCCGGTCCAGGCGGTGCGCGGCGGTCAGCGTCGGGATGCCCAGCTCGCGCCGCAGCCGGGCCAGCGCGGTCTCGGCGACATGGCTGCCGCGCGGGGTCGTGGCGAGGAAGTGCGGCTTGTCGGCGACGACGATGTGCGCGTCGCGGTGGACGACCTCCACCGGGAACGGCACCGGCACCTCGGCGGGCAGCTCGCGGTGGAACCACACGAACATCCCCGGCTCGTACGGCGCGTCCGGCGCCACCGCGCGCCCGTCGGCGCCGACGATCTGCCCGGAGCCGAACATCGACTCGATCATCCCGGGCGCGGCCCCCGTCAGCCGCTCCACCAGATGCTCCCGCACGGTGGCCCACGTCCCGCCGTACGGCAGCCGCACCCGCACGGGATCGACCCCGTCGCGCTGGGGGAGCGGGGCGGGCGGGGGTGGCGTACGGCGTCTCATCGGGGTCAAGGGTACGAGGCGGAAACCGGTGGGCCGGCGGCCGTGCGGTGGGCAGGATGTGGATCATGCCGTATCTCAACAGCCCGGTCGTCGCGGCCGGCACCCTCGCCCGTGTTCCCCAGCCCGGCCTCCCCGGCGGCGACGGCCTGCTGCTGCGCCCCTGGCAGGCGAAGGACGCGCCCGCCGTGTACGCCGCCTTCCAGGATCCGCTGATGCACCAGTGGCACATCAGGTCCGCCGATTCCGAGGAGGAGGTCGCCGGCTGGATCGCGCAGTGGCAGACCTGCTGGAAGGAGGAGAGCGAGGCCCAGTGGGCCGTCGTGGACGCGGACTCCGACGAACTGCTGGGCCGCGTCGCGCTGCGCCAGATCCTGCTCGGCGACGGCTGCGCCGAGGTCGCGTACTGGACGGTGGCACGCGCGCGTGGCCGGGGCGTCGCGGTCCGGGCCACCACCACGCTGTCCCGCTGGGCGTTCGAGGAGATCGGTCTGCACCGCCTCGAACTCTCCCACGCCACCGCCAACGAGGCCTCCTGCCGCGTGGCCGAGAAGGCCGGTTTCGCGGCCGAGGGCACCAAGCGCAGCGCCCTCCTCCACCGCGACGGCTGGCACGACATGCACCTCCACGCACGCGTGCGGGGCGACTGACCGCGGCACACCATCAGCTCGCGAGACGCGATACATCGTGTGCATTGACCATCGCGAGTAGGACGCGATATGTTCGTGTGCGGATATTCGGAAACGAGGTGATCGTCGTGGCCATGAAGCGTCGCAAGCTCGGCAACCCGCTGGCGCTCGCGGTGATGGCGACCCTCTGGCAGAAACCCATGCACCCGTACGAGATCGCCCAGACCCTGCGCCGCCAGGGCAAGGACACCAGCACGAAGATCAAGTACGGCTCGCTCTACACGGTCGTGCAGAACCTCGAGAAGCACGGCTTCGTCGAGGTGACCGACGTCGAGCGGCAGGGCAACCGCCCCGAGCGCACGGTGTACGGGCTGACCGACGCCGGGCGCGAGGAGCTGACCGAGTGGCTGTCGGACCTCATCGCTGTCCCGGTGAAGGAGTACCCGATCTTCGAAACGGCCCTCTCGCTCATGGGCACGCTGCACCCGGACGAGGTGGTGCGGCTGCTGCAGGAGCGGCTCACCGCCCTGGAGATACAGGTGGCGAGCGGCAGGGGAGTGCTGGAGAAGCTGTCCGAGACGCTGCCGCGGCTCTTCCTCGTCGAGACCGAGTACCAGCTGCACATGACCGAGGCGCAGGCCGAGTGGGTCCGCGGCTTCCTGGCCGAGATCAAGGAGGGCACGCTGCCCAGGGTCGACGACTGGCGGCGCTTCCACGAGACCGGGGAGCTGCCACCGGACATCGCCGCGACCACCTGAGAGAGAACACGACCCCGGCGGGGCTGTTGCAGCAGCTCCACCGGGGTCTCCAACCCCGAAACGGATCCGCCGTGCGGCGGCTCCGGGCGATCGAGGTGCGGCACACCCAGGATAGCCCGGCGCTCTTCACGTGGATCTTCCGTCCTTCGCACCCGCAGGAGAGCAGTCGTCATGAACACCCGTGCGCCCGCAGTGGAGGCGCGCCGGCTCGTCAAGACCTATCCCGGTGACGTCACCGCCCTGAACGGCATGGACATCACCGTGGCACCGGGCACCGTCTTCGGACTCCTCGGCCCCAACGGCGCCGGCAAGTCCACCACCGTCAAGATCCTCACCACCCTGGCCCGCCCCGACTCCGGCACCGCGGCCGTCGCCGGGCACGACGTGCTGCGCCACCCCGACCGGGTGCGCCGTGCGATCGGCGTGGTCGCCCAGCAGTCCGGCGCCGACCCGGTCGCGACCGGCCGGGAGAACCTGCAACTCCAGGGCCGCCTCTACGGATTGGCCGGCACGGCGCTGAACCGCCGGGTGGACGAGCTGCTGGAGAGGTTCAGCCTCGCCGACGCCGCCCGCCGGCCGGTCAAGGGCTACTCGGGCGGCATGCGGCGCCGCCTGGACGTCGCCCTCGGGCTGGTGCACCGGCCCGAGGTGCTCTTCCTGGACGAGCCGACCACCGGCCTCGACCCGGAGGCGCGCACCGCGATGTGGGAGGAGATCGGCCGGCTGGCCGGCGAGGAGGGGCTGACCATCCTGCTCACCACGCACTATCTGGAGGAGGCCGACCGGCTCGCCGAGCGCGTCGCGATCGTCGACCGCGGCCGGATCGTGGTCGAGGGCACCCCGGACGCCCTCAAGGGCGAACTGCGCGGCGACGCCGTCCACCTGGAGCTCGGCGAACCGGTCGGAGAGGCCGGCCGCACGCTGCTCACCGGCGCCCTGACCGCGCTGCCCGGGGTGCACGAGGCACTGTGCGAGGGGCGCCGGATCAGCGTCCGCGCCGACGACGGAGCGGCCACGGTGCCCGCCCTGCTCGCCGCGCTGGACCGGGCCGGGGTCACCGTCTCCTCGGCCACCGTCGCCCGTCCCTCGCTGGACGACGTCTATCTGCGCCACGCGGGCCGCCGCTACGCCGAGGCGGAGGCCGGGACCGCGGCCGTGCTCGCCGGAGGTGTCCGATGAGCGCCGCCCTGACCCAGACGTGGTACATGATGCAGCGTCAACTGCGGGTGTTCGCCCGGCAGCCCGCCTACGCCGTCATCACCCTGATCCAGCCGGTGATCTGGCTGTTCCTGTTCGGCAGCCTGTTCAAGAAGGTCGTCGAACTGGGCGGCTTCGGCACCACCTCCTACCTGGACTACCTGGTGCCGGGCGTGGTGGTGATGAGCGCCCTCAGCTCCAACATGTGGGCGGGGATGGGCACGTTGGAGGAGATCCAGCGCGGCACCCTCGACCGGTTCCTGACCACCCCGGTCAGCCGGGCCGCGCTGATGAACGGCAACGTCGTCAACAACGGCCTGGTCACGGCGTTTCAGTCGGTGGTCATCGTGCTGCTCGGCCTGCTCGGCGGCGCGGACTACCCCGGCGGCGCCGGCGGTATCGCGATCCTCGTGCTGTCGGCCGTCCTGCTCGGCACCGTCTTCGGGGCCCTGTCCAACGCGCTCGGCATGCTCGTGCGCGAACGGGAATCGATCATCGGCATCAACACCTTCCTGCTGCTGCCGCTGACCTTCCTCTCCAGCGCCTTCATGGCACCCTCGCAGATGCCCGGCTGGATGCGGCACATCGCCGACTTCAACCCGCTCGACTGGGCGATGGTGGCGGGCCGTTCGGCGATGTCCGGGCAGCCCGACTGGAGTGAGGTCCTCGGCCGCGGCGGCGCGCTGCTCGCGCTCGCCATCGCGGCGGTGTGGCTGTCGATCCGCACCTTCCGCTCCTACCAGCGGTCGGTGTGATGATGTAGCACATGCCGCCCTACGACCTCGCGAACCGGCTCGTCGTCGGTGTCGCCTCCAGCGCCCTGTTCGATCTGCGGGAGTCGGACGCCGTCTTCCGCGAGCAGGGCGAGGAGGCCTACCGGGCCTACCAGGAGGAGAACGTGGACAACGCGCTCCGGCCCGGGGTCGCGTTCGCGTTCATCCGCAGGCTGCTGTCGCTGAACGACCTCGGCGAGCCGGGAGACCCGCTCGTCGAGGTCATCATCCTCTCCCGCAACGACCCCGACACCGGCCTCAGGGTCATGCGCTCGATCGAGACCCATGAACTGCCGGTCAGCCGGGCCGTGTTCATGCAGGGCCGGGCGCCGTACGCGTTCATGACCGCGCTGAACATGTCCCTGTTCCTGTCCGCGAACGGCGACGACGTACGCGAGGCGGTCGCGGCCGGCCTTCCGGCCGGGCACGTGCTCGGGTCGTCGTACGCGGACGACCCGGCCGACCCGGAGCTGCGGATCGCGTTCGACTTCGACGGGGTGCTCGCCGGCGATGCCGCCGAGCAGGTGTACCAGTCCGGCGGTCTGGAGGAGTTCCGCGCGCACGAGAGCCGCAACGCGGCGACCCCGCACGACCCGGGACCGCTGCGGGACTTCCTCGCCGGTGTGAACCGGATACAGCGCCGGGAGGAGGAACGGCGCAGGACCGACCCCGGCTACCCGGCCCGGGTCCACGTCTCCATCGTGACCGCGCGCGCCGCGCCGGCGCACGAGAGGGCCGTACGGAGCCTGAAGCAGTGGGGCGTGACGGTCAACGGCGCCTTCTTCCTCGGGGGCATCGAGAAAGGCGCGGTGATGAAGGTGCTCAGGCCGCACATCTTCTTCGACGACCAGGTGTCGCACCTGCAGAGCACGTCCCGGACCACACCGAGCGTGCACATCCCGTTCGGCAAGATCAACGAGAGCTGAGCGGGGGCCGCTGTCAGGCCGCCGCCGAGCCGCTCTCCTGCTCGGCCTCGATGCGGGCGTTCCACTCCCGCTTGGAGGCCTGCCAGCCGTCCTCGTTGTGGCCCAGGCGCCAGTAGCCGGAGATCGACAGGTCCTCGCGCGGGATGTTCAGCTCGACCCGCAGCAGCCGGCGCAGCTCCTTCACGAAGCCCGCCTCGCCGTGCACGAACGCGTGCATGCGGCCCTCGGGGAACTCGAGGGCGCGTACCGCCTCCAGCAGCGCCTCGCCGACCGGCCGGTCCCCCCGGTGCAGCCAGACGACCGCCACGTCGGAGTCGATCTTCTGCTCCTCCTCGGGGCCGGACACCTCCACGAAGGCATGGGCGCGGGCGCCGGCGGGCAGCGCCTCCAGGGCCCGAGCGATCGCGGGCAGCGCGCTCTCGTCGCCGGCGAGCAGATGCCAGTCGGCCGCGGGGTCCGGGGCGTAGGCGCCGCCGGGGCCCATGAAGCGCACCGCCTCGCCCGGCCGCACCCGGCAGGCCCATGGGCCGGCCAGGCCCTCGTCGCCGTGGACGACGAAGTCCAGGGTCAGCTCGCGGTGTCGGGGATTCCAGGCGCGCACGGTGTACGTCCGGGTCACCGGCCACTGCTCCCGCGGGAACTCCGCCCGGATCCGCTCCAGGTCGAAGGGTTCCGGGTAGGTCACGCCCTCGGGGCCGAAGAGCAGCTTCACATAGTGGTCGGTGCAGGTGTCCGCCGCGAAGTCGGCCAGGCCCTCGCCGCCGAGCACCACGCGCTGCATGTGCGGGGTCAGCCGCTCGGTGCGGACCACGTGGGCGGTGCGGGTCTTGCGCGGCTTCCGGACCGGACGCTCTGCCATCACGACCTCCTGCAAGATGGTTAGGTTCACCTAAGTTAGCATCTCGCCCTGCGGTCACACCTCTTTCCCGGCTGCCGGCGGAGAGCCCTTTGCCGGAATATTCCGGTCACCCTCACTCGGATCCCGCGGCGAGGGTGGTCAGCAGCCGCTGCAGGGAGCCGCCGAGCCCCCAGCGCTTGGCCAGCTGCTCCAGGGCCGCCGGGTCCCGCGGTGCCCGCGGCAGAGCCGTGTCGACGTCCGGCAGCGGTACGTCGTCCGCCACCCGCACCACCTTCGGCGCCACCGCGACATAGGGGCCGGCCTCGGTGAGCCGCCTGCGCTGCGACGGCGTGAGCTTCGTCCCCGGGTCGTCGACCGCCGCCATGATCCCGGCCAGGTCGCCGAACTCGGCGAGCAGCTTGGCGGCCGTCTTCTCGCCGATCCCGGCCACGCCCGGCAGGCCGTCGCTCGGGTCGCCGCGCAGCAGCGCCAGATCCGCGTACCCCCGCCCGTCGACCCCATACTTCTCGCGCAACACCGCCTCGTCGGTCAGCTGCAGGGTGCCGACGCCCTTCAGCGGGTACAGCACCCGGATCCCGCGCGCGTCGTCCACCAGCTGGTACAGATCGCGGTCGCCGGTGACGATGTCCACCGGGCCCGCGGCGCGCGCGGTGAACGTGCCGATCACGTCGTCCGCCTCGTACCCCGCGACGCCGACCCGGGCGATGCCGAGCGCGTCCAGCACCTCCTCGATGACCGGCACCTGCGGGGAGAGGGTGTCCGGCACCTCCTCCACGTCCGGCGCGTCCTCGTGTTCCTCGGCGACCCGGTGGGCCTTGTAGGTGGGGATGAGGTCCACCCGCCACTGCGGCCGCCAGTCGGCGTCCATACAGGCCACCAGATGCTGCGGCCGGTGGTCCCTGACTAGCCGGTCGATGAAGTCCAGCAGTCCGCGCACGGCGTTCACGGGCGTGCCGTCGGGTGCCTTCACGGAGTCCGGGACGCCGAAGTAGGCGCGGAAGTACAGCGATGCGGTGTCGAGCAGCATGAGTCGTCCGGTCACGTTCGCATCATGCCGTACCGCACCGACAGTCACCCGGCCGGCGACAGCAGCCACCTCCAGCGCGGCTGCTCGGTGACGAGGGTCGCGCCGGCCAGCAGGGTCACGGGCACGGCGGCCCAGGCCGGCCACAGCCACCAGGCCGAGACCACGGCGGCCACCAGATGGAGCAGTACCAACAGGATGGTGACCCCGCCCGGGACCGGGACGATCACGGAGGCCTTGTCGCCCGGTGTGGAGAACACCGTGGGCAGGCCGACGAGCACCACCAGCGCGAGCACGGCCAGGATCCAGGAGTGCTCGGAAAGGGCCCACGGCGTGGCCACCCAGGCGACCAGTTCGGTGGCGAAACGCAGCGCGGACGCGCGTCTGTCGTCGGGTCGTTCCACGGTTGCCCCCTCAACAGCGGTAGGCGGGCATCGTAGACCGCGCTGTGAGCTGAGCCACTTAAAAGTTTGACCATCTCGATCCCGGGGAGGCGCGGCTACTGTCCCGCCCCCCGAGACGAGAGGTACGCGTGCACCCCAGGCTTGAGGCCGAGCACCTGTTCAAGGTGTTCGGCAGAGGACCGGACCGAGCGGTGGAACGCCTGCGACAGGGCGCTGACCGGAAGGAGTTGCGCGCCGACGGCAGCACCGCCGCCGTGATCGACGCCTCCTTCCGTGTCGAGGCGGGCGAGATCTTCGTCGTGATGGGCCTGTCGGGCTCCGGCAAGTCCACCCTGCTGCGCATGCTCAACGGCCTGCTGGAGCCGACCGCGGGCAGCGTCCGCTTCGACGGCCAGGACCTGACCGCGCTCACCGCCCGCGAACTGCGCGAGCTGCGCTCGAAGAAGATCAGCATGGTGTTCCAGCACTTCGCGCTGTTCCCGCACCGCAGCGTCCGCGACAACGCCGCCTACGGCCTGGAAGTGCAGGGCGTGCCCCGCGCCGAGCGCGAGCGCCGCGCCGGCGAGGCGCTCGCCCTGTGCGGCCTGGCCGGCTGGGAGGGCTCCTGGCCCGACGAGCTGTCCGGCGGCATGCAGCAGCGCGTCGGCCTCGCCCGCGCCCTGGCCACCGACGCCGACCTGCTCCTCATGGACGAGTCCTTCAGCGCCCTGGACCCGCTGATCCGCCGCGACATGCAGGACCAGCTCCTGGACCTGCAGAAGACCCTGAAGAAGACCATCGTCTTCATCACCCACGACCTCAACGAGGCCATGCGCCTCGGCGACCGCATCGCCGTCATGCGCGACGGCCGCATCGTGCAGACCGGCACCGCCGAGGACATCCTGCTGCGCCCCGCGAACGACTACGTCGCCTCCTTCATCCAGGACGTCGACCGCTCCCGCGTGCTGACCGCCGCCGCCGTCATGGACACCCGCCTGCGCGGCGACGAGGCCGACTGCGGCTGCGAGACCGCGGCCCCCGACACGCCGTTCGCCGAACTGTGCGCCATCAGCGCGCGCGTGCCGCACGCGGTGGCCGTCCGCGACACCCGCCGCACCCTCGTCGGCGTCGTACCCCGCCGCCGCCTCGTCGGCTTCCTCGGCGACGAACACGGCGCGCCGACGGCCTGCGACAACCAGCGCGACCAGGGCGGGAAGAAGGTGATCAGCCGTGCCTAGGATCCATCTCGGCGACTGGGTCGACTCCGGCGTCAACTGGCTGGTGAACCACCTCTCCTGGCTCTTCGACGCCATCAAGGCGGTCATGGAGGGCATGTACGACGGCATCGACGCCGTCCTCGGCGCGCCCCAGCCGCTGCTGATGGCCGGCATCCTCGCCGTCGTCGCCTGGTGGCTGCGCGGCCTCACCGCCGGCGTCCTCGCCTTCGCCGGATTCGCGCTGGTCGACTCGCTCGACCTGTGGGACCAGGCCATGTCCACCCTCGCCCTGGTCCTGGTGGCGACCCTGATCGCGCTGGCGATCTCACTGCCGCTGGGCATCTGGGCGGCCCGCTCCAAGGCGGTCGGCGCGGCCGTACGACCCGTCCTGGACCTGCTCCAGACCATGCCCTCGATGGTCCTGCTCATCCCGGCCATGCTGTTCTTCGGCCTGGGCACCGCCGCCGGTGTCGTCGCCACCCTGATCTTCGCGCTCGCCCCCGGCGTCCGCATGACCGAGCTGGGCATCCGCCAGGTCGACGCCGAACTGGTCGAGGCCGCCGAGGCGTTCGGCACCGCACCGCGCGACATCCTGTGGCGGGTCCAGCTGCCGCTCGCCCTGCCCACCATCATGGCCGGCGTCAACCAGGTGATCATGCTGGGCCTGTCCATGGTCGTCATCGCCGGCATGGTCGGCACCGGCGGCCTCGGCGGCGCCGTCAACGAGGCCATCGGCCAGCTCGACATCGGCTACGGGTTCGAGGCGGGCGTCGGCATCGTCGTCCTCGCCATCTACCTGGACCGCGTCACCGGCGCCCTCGGCACCCAGCTCTCCCCGCTGGGCCGCAGGGCCGCCGCCAAGGCACCCACGCGCGCGTGGTCGTACCGCCCGCGCCCGGCCGTCGCCGTCGTCGGCGTGGTCGTGCTCGCGCTCGTCGCGGGCGGCACGGGGATCTTCGGCTCGCCCGCCGGCACCTCCTCCGAGGCCTCCGGCACGAACGTCGGCAAGGGCCAGGAGATCAGGATCGGCTACATCCCCTGGGACGAGGGCGTCGCCTCGACCTTCCTGTGGAAGGAGATCCTTCAGGAACGCGGCTTCAAGGTCACCACCACCCAGTACGCGGCCGGCCCCCTCTACACGGGCCTCGCCACCGGCCAGCTCGACTTCGAGACCGACTCCTGGCTGCCCACCACCCACGCCGAGTACTGGAAGAAGTACGGCAAGCGGCTCGACGACCTCGGCTCGTGGTACGGCCGGACCTCCCTGGAGCTGACCGTCCCGTCCTATGTGAAGGACGTGAACTCCCTGGCGGACCTGAAGGACCACGCCTCCGAGTTCGGCGGCAAGATCGTCGGCATCGAGCCCAGCGCGGGCGAGATGGGCCTGCTCAAGAGCAAGGTCCTCAAGGAGTACGGCCTCGACGGCACGTACCAGGTCATCGACGGCTCCACCCCGGCCATGCTCGCCGAGCTCGAGCGCGCCTACGCCAGGAAGCAGCCGGTCGTCGTCACCCTGTGGTCCCCGCACTGGGCCTACAGCGACTACGGCCTGAAGAAGCTCAAGGACCCCAAGGGCGCCTGGGGCGGCGGCGACGGCGTGCACACCCTGGCCCGCAAGGGCTTCGCCCAGGACAACCCGCAGGTCGGCCGCTGGCTGAAGGACTTCTCCATGACCGAGAAGCAGCTCACCGGTCTGGAGGCCCGGATCCAGAAGGTCGGCAAGGGCAAGGAGCAGGACGCCGTGCGCGCCTGGCTGCGCGGGCACCCCGGTCTGGTCGACAAGTGGGCCCCGGTCGACAGGAAGGGCACCAAGAGCCAGGCGGCCGGGTGACCTGACCGTCCCGGACCGCCACCCGAGGGGCGGGCACCGCCGGACGCCGTCGAGCGTCCGGCGCGGCCCGCCCCTCGCGGCATCGGCGGGCAGCGTCGCGAGGCCCTCCCGACACGACAGGGATCCGGCCAACCACGGTGCGTGACGGTCCTTGGCCGCCACCCTGGCCGCAGCCCCTGCTGGTCGGCATGTTCGCGTCGGCCCGGACCGCGCCCAGGACCGCCCCGGGGCCCGTCACGGTGGCGCGAACCGTGAGGGTGGCGGCTCGGCAGCATGTCGGGTATGTGACAGCCGCGTGAAACGGTTTGCCGAACATGCGTAGGGTGCAGAGAAGTCATCGGAAGAGGTGTGTCCCGACCCGGGCACCCGGACAGCGGCACGACGAGCGAGGGAGGGAGCCGGAGCGATGGGCGACCACAAAGAACAGCAGCCCGTGCGGGTGGGCGCGGCCGTCCGGCGGCGCCGCCGTGCCCTGGAGCTGACCCTCGCCGTCGTGGCCGAGCGCAGCGGTCTGTCGGTGCCCTTCCTCAGCCAGGTGGAGAACGACCGGGCCCGCCCCAGCCGCACCTCGCTGGAGAAACTGGCCGACGCCCTGCGCACCACGGCCGTCGAACTCCTCGCCGCCGCCGACCCGGCGGCCAGCGTGGACGTCGTCCGCGCCGACCCGGCCGCCGAGGGCGACCTCGCGCCCCGGACCCGCTCCCTGGTGCGCGGCCACCACCAGCTGCACGCCTCCGAGTTCACCGGCGACCACGACGCCGGCCGCGAGTTCCAGCACCGCAACGACGAGCTGATGTACGTCGCCGACGGCGCGGTGGAGATCGAGGCCGAGGGGCGCGCGTACCGCCTCGGGCGAGGCGACACTCTCTATCTGACCGGTGGGGTACGTCATCGCTGGCGGGCGACGGTGCCCGACACCCGGGTCGTCGTGGTGGCGGTCGCCGAGCACATCGAGGCCGTTCAGGACCGGTCGCGCTGATGGTGGCGCGGATCGTCTCCTTGGTTCCGTCGTTGACCGAGGCGGTGGCCGTCACTCTGCCCGGCGCCCTCGTCGGCGCCACCGACTGGTGCACCCACCCGGCCGGCCTGGACGTCACCCGGGTCGGCGGTACCAAGAACCCCAAGCTCGACCGCATCCTCGCCCTCGCCCCCGACCTCGTGATCGCCAACGAGGAGGAGAACCGCGCCCCCGACCTGGACGCCCTGCGCGCCGCGGGCCTCCCTGTGCTGGTCACCGAGGTGCGGAGCGTGCCGCAGGCCTTCGCCGAGCTGGCCCGGGTGCTCACCGCGTGCGGTGCGCCGGGGCGTCCGCGCTGGCTGGCGGAGGCGGAGGCGGCCTGGGCGGCGCCGCCCCGGCCCGAGGCCCCTACGACCACGGTGGTACCGATCTGGCGCCGGCCCTGGATGGTCCTCGGCCGGGACACCTTCGCCGGTGACGTCCTGGCCCGGCTCGGCGCCGGCCACCTGTACGCCGGCCACCCCGACCGCTACCCCCGCGTCCCGCTGGACGAACTGCGGGCGGCGGCCCCGGAGCTGGTGGTGCTGCCCGACGAGCCCTACCGCTTCACCGCCGACGACGGCCCCGAGGCCTTCCCCGGCCTGCCCTGCGCCCTGGTCAGCGGGCGGCATCTGACCTGGTACGGCCCGTCTCTGGCCGAGGCGCCACGAGTGCTGTCCGAGGCGCTGCGAGCAGCTCGCCGCTGAGCAGACCGCGCACGGTGCCGGTGGCGGCCGCCAGCCAGGCGGCGGCGAGCAGGGCGTACAGCCCGACGGCCAGCGCGTCGTAGACCGCGAGCCCGGTGTGCCGGGCGAGCGCCATCGCGCCGGTGACACACGTGCCCACCGGGAAGGTGAACGCCCACCAGCTCATCGTGAACCGCATGCCCTGCCGGCGGGCCCGCACCACGTGCGCGGTCGCCAGCGCCAGCCACAGCAGCGCGAACCCCATGACCGGCACCCCGTACAGGACGACGAAGACGGCGAGGCCGCGGGCGTCCGCGGCCGGTACGACCCCCGGGGCCCCGTCCGCGATCCTGCCGACCGCGGTGGTGGACTGCCCGAGCGGGCCGAGGACCAGGAACAGGGTCGGAGTGAGGGCGAGCGGCAGCGGGCGCGAGACCAGCCGGGCGAAGACCAGTGACAGCATCAGCAGCGTCGCGAGCAGGCTCAGCCCGAACAGCGCGAGGCAGCCCAGCAGCAGGGTCTCGCGGGGCTGGCCCGCCGGTAGATACGGCACCAGCAGCGGGCCGAGCGCGGCCGACACCATGGGCGCGACCAGCGGCAGCAGCCAGGCCGGGCTCGCCTGCGCGGGCTCGACACGATGCCGTACGGCCATCAGGTACGGCACCGCCACGGCGGCCGCGAGCCCGACCGCCGTACCCGCGGTGAACAGCACGGCGTCCAGGGCGACGGCGGCGCCGGTGCCGATCAGCGCGCGCCCGGCCGTCAGGGCGCCGCCGCCGACCGCCAGCAGGGCCATGGACAGGCAGGCGTAGAAGGGGGCCATGGCCGGGTCCAGGAGATCCGCGCGGGCCCGGTCGCGATGGTGGACCCACCGCACGGTCCGGGCCGCGAGCAGGGTCACCAGCATGATCAGGGACAGGGCCCAGGCTCCGGCGAAGACATCGCGCAGACCTGCCGCGTGCGCGGGCAGGGCGACGCCGGCCGAGCCGAGGATGGCGGTGCCCATGACGGCGGCGTACCAGTTGGGGCCCAGGTGGCGGACCCGTTCGGTGCGCAGGACGGAAGTGGTGGACAAAGGCTGGGCTGCGGTGACCATGACTTCACCGTGCCGCCCGCGCTCTCCCCTGACCAGGGAGTTCATTTCTATCGGGGCATAAGCTGGTCTTATGAGCGAGGCGGAGGGGCGGCGGCGGGAGCGCACGGAACCGGAGCACGCGGCGTCACTGGCGCACCGGGTGCCCGACCTGGCCGCGCTGGAACTGCTGCTGGCGGTGGCGCGGCTGGGCAGTCTCGGCGCGGCGGCGCGCGAGGTCGGCATCACCCAGCCCGCCGCCAGCAGCCGGATCCGCTCCATGGAACGGCAACTGGGCGTGGCCCTCGTGGACCGCTCGCCCCGCGGCTCCCGGCTCACCGACGCGGGCGCCCTGGTGACGGACTGGGCCCGCCGGGTGGTCGAGGCGGCGGCGGCCTTCGACGCGGGTGCGCGGGCGCTGCGGGACCGGCGGGACTCGCGCCTCAGGGTCGCGGCGAGCATGACCATCGCCGAGTACCTGCTCCCGGGCTGGCTCCTCGCGCTGCACGCCGAGCGGCCCGACACGGCCGTGTCACTGCTCGCGGGCAACTCGGCGAAGGTCGCGGAACTCCTGCTGGCCGGGGAGGCCGACCTCGGGTTCGTGGAGGGCCTGTCGGTCCCGACGGGCCTGGACTCCGCCGTCATCGCCCGCGACCGCCTGATCGTCGTCACCGCGCCCGGCCATCCCTGGGCCCGCCGTCGGCGCCCCGTGACGGCGCAGGAGCTGGCGGGCACCCCGCTGATCCTCCGCGAGCGCGGCTCCGGCACCCGGCAGGTCCTGGACGCGGCGCTCGGCGGCCTCGCCCGCCCCCTGATCGAGCTGTCCTCCACCACGGCGGTCAAGGCATCCGCCGTCAGCGGCGCGGGCCCCTCGGTCCTCAGCGAGCTGGCCGTGGGGGAGGAACTGTCGATGCGGCGCCTGGTCAGCATCCCGGTGGAGGGCGTCTCCCTGCACCGCGAGCTGCGAGCGGTCTGGCCGACGGGACACCGACCCACCGGTCCGGCACGAGAGTTGCTGTCGCTGACGCGGGGGTGAGGGGGCGTCCCTCCGAGCGCGGCCCGGTCGGGGCCGGCCGGGGGCGGGCGGGTATCGCCTGCCCGCGCCGACGGGACGCCGGAAAGCCGACTGCGCTGCAAATCCCCAAGGGGCGCGGGCAACTGCGCGACCAGCCCACCACGCACTCGCACCTGGCGGATGGCCGTTGAACGGCGGCGTTGTTTCGCCGCTCCCGCCCCCGGTAGATGGCTGTTGAGCGGCGGCGTTGTTTCGCCGCTCCCGCTCCTGGCGGATGGCTGTTGAGCGGCGGCGCTGATTCGCCCCTCCCGCTCCTGGCAGATGCCGTTGAGTGATGGCGTTGTCCGGCCGACACCCGCAACCCGGCAGACGGCCGTTGAACGGCGGCGTTGTTCCGCCGGCACCTGCCTCTGGCGGATGGCCGTTGAACGGCGGCGTTGTTCCGCCGGCACCCGCCCCCGGCAGACGCCCGCTGAACAACGGCGCTGTCGCCCCCCGGCCACCCGCACCCGGCAGACGGCCGCTGAACCACGGCGCTGTCCCGCCGGCACCTGCACCCGACAGACGGCCGCTGAAGCACGGCGCTGTCCCGCCGGCACCCGCACCCCGCAGACGGCCCCCAGCCCCACGGCGACACCCGCTCGGTACCCCAGCCGGGCAAGGACCCGCACCCGGCAATCATGGTCAACTCCCGCGGCGGCGCGCCGAAAATCCTTCGCCAAGCCGCGCAGCGGACCGGCACCATGCTGCGCATGACCGTCACCGCCCCGCCCGCCGCAGGCGTCCGCGCCCCCTGGGAAGACCTCCCGACCGCCGTCCGTGCAGCCGTCGGCGAGATGCTCGGGGCGCCGGTCGTACGGTCGGAGACACAGCGCGGCGGTTTCTCGCCGGGCGTGGCCGCGCGGGTGCGGACCGCCGCGGGCGGCACCGGCTTCGTCAAGGCGGTGAGCGGCGAGGCCAACCCGCACAGTCCCGGCATGCACCGCCGGGAGGCCCGGATCGCCGCCGCGCTCCCGGCCGCCGTACCCGCGCCGCGGCTGCTCGGGACGTACGACGACGGCACCTGGGTGGCGCTGGTCTTCGAGGAGGTGGCCGGGCGCCAGCCGCACGTGCCCTGGCGGCCGGACGAGCTGCGCCGGGTGCTCGACGCCGTGACCGTGCTCGGCCGCACCGGCACGCCGTGCCCCGTCGACGTCCCGCCCGTCGCCGAGGACCTGGCCGACACCTTCGACGGCTGGCGCCGGCTGCTCGACGGCGAGGCCGGTGAGGGCCGCGAGGTGCGCGACCGGCTCGGTGCCTGGACCGCCGGCCATCTGCCCGACCTCGCCGCGCTGGAAGCCGGCTGGGCCGAGGGCGCCTCGGGGGACACCCTGGCCCATGCCGACCTGCGCGCGGACAACGTGCTGCTCGCGGCCGACGGGGGCGTCGCCTTCGTGGACTGGCCGCACGCCGTGCTCGCCGCGCCCTGGTTCGACCTGCTCGTCATGCTGCCGTGCGTGCGGGCGCAGGGCGGGCCCGATCCCGAGGAGGTGTTCACCGCGCACCCGCTGGGCCGGGACGCCGACCCGGACGCCGTGACCGCCGCACTGGCCGGCCTCAGCGGCTTCTTCCTGCGCAGCTCCCTGAACCCGGCACCGCGGGGACTGCCCACCCTGCGCCCCTTCCAGCGTGCCCAGGGCGATGCCGCCCTGGAGTGGCTCAGAAAGCGGCTGTGACTCAGGAAGCGGCCGTCACCAGCGCCGACATCACCCGCAGGTCCTCGCCCATCTCGGGGTGCCACTGCACGCCCAGCACCCAGCCCCGCTCCGCGGGCAGCTCGACCGCCTCCACCGTGCCGTCCGCGGCGTAGGCCGACGGCACCAGTCCGGCGCCGAGCCGGTCCACGGCCTGGTGGTGGTAGGTGGGCACGGTCGTCTCCTCCGGGACGATCCCGGCGTACAGGGTCCCCGGCACCGGCTTCACCGGGTGGCCGCCGAACACCCCGACCACCTCCGCGTGCCCCTCCAGGTGCTGGACCAGCGTCCCGCCGAGCGCCACGTTCAGCAGCTGCATGCCCCGGCAGATGCCCAGCACCGGCGTTCCGGCGTCCAGCGCGGCCCCGATCAGGGCCAGTTCCCAGGCGTCCCGGGCCAGGGCGGGCGGTCCCGTACGGGGCTCGCGCTCGGCGCCGTACCGGGCCGGATCCACGTCCGGGCCGCCGGCGATCACCAGGCCGTCCAGCCGGGCCACCGTCTCCGCCGCGCGCTCGGGCGCGTCCGGCGGCAGCATCGCGGCCAGCCCGCCGGCCCGCTGCACCAGCCGTGGATAGCCGGCCGGCAGCAGCGCCGCGTCCAGCTCCCACACGCCCCAGCGCGCGCCGGTCTCCAGATATGTGCTGATGCCGATCAGCGGTCGTACCGTCATACCGCCCTCCCCGGAAGCGAAAGGTTTACTTTCATACCTTTACAAGAGTGCGCTCACGTCAGGAAGCCCCGCAACAGTGCCGCCGTGCCCGTGCAGTGCTCGCGCATCATCTCCCGCGCGCCGTCCGCGTCCCCGTCCAGCACCGCCTCGACCAGCGCGGTGTGCTGGCGCTGCGAGTGCTCCAGGTTGCGCACCAGCAGCGGGATGCAGTCGAGCAGGTCGTTCACCGTGGCCCGGACCGCCGCGTACTGCGCGGTCAGGGAGGGGGACCCGCACAGCTCGGCGAGGGTCAGGTGGAGCAGGGTGTCCAGGCGGCGGTAGTCGGCCAGGGGGGCGTCGTGCGTGCGGGCCAGCGCCTCGCGCAGCCGCTCGGCCCGCTCGTCCGTCAGCCCGTGCGCCGCGCACAGCCCGGCCGCGCCCACCTCCAGCACCTCGCGGAAGCGCAGCACGTCCTCGACGTCGACCTCGGCGATCCGCCGCCGCAGCTCGTCCTCCCCGCCGGCGTCCGCGCGCGGCAGGACGAACGTTCCGCCGTAGCGCCCGCGCCGCGCCTCCACCAGCCCCTGGTCCTGGAGCACCTTCAGCACCTCGCGCAGCGTCACCCGGCTGATCCCGAGCCGCTCCGCCAGCTCCCGCTCGGCCGGCAGCCGTTCCCCGCCCGGCACCAGCCCCAGCCGCACGACCTGGAGGATCTGCTCCAGCGCCTCCTCGAAGCCGTTGCCCGCCCGCACCGGCCGCAGCACCGCAGCGAGCCGGTCGCCCGTCTGCCGCGCATCCCTCTCCCAGGACATCCGGCCGTACCCCCTTCCCAAGCAAAGGTTCTGAGCAATACCTTATGGCTCCCGGCTCGGCCGAAAAAGCGCGAAGGCGCCGAAGGAGGCTCTCCCGTGGCAGACCGCACACCCCCGCTCGGCGTAGAGGAACTGCACGCCCTCGTCGCGAGCGGTGAGATCGACACTGTCGTCCTGGCCTTCCCCGACATGCAAGGGCGGCTGCAGGGCAAGCGGTTCGCCGCCCGTTTCTTCCTGGACGAAGTCCTGCACCACGGCACCGAGGGCTGCAACTACCTCCTCGCCGTCGACACCGAGATGAACACCGTCGACGGTTACGCGATGTCCTCCTGGGACCGCGGCTACGGCGACTTCGCCATGCACCCCGACCTCGCCACCCTGCGCCGCATCCCCTGGCACCCCGGCACCGCCCTGCTCGTCGCCGACCTCGCCTGGAACGACGGCTCCCCGGTCGTCGCCGCGCCCCGCCAGATCCTGCGCCGCCAGCTGGAACGGCTCGCCGGGCTCGGCTACACCGCCCAGGTCGGCACCGAGCTGGAGTTCATCGTCTTCAAGGACTCCTACGAACAGGCCTGGGACGCGGGCTACCGGGGCCTCACCCCGGCCAACCAGTACAACATCGACTACTCGATCCTCGGCACCGGCCGCATCGAGCCCCTGCTGCGCCGGCTGCGCAACGAGATGGCAGGCGCCGGCCTCACCGTCGAGTCCGCCAAGGGCGAGTGCAACCCCGGCCAGCACGAGATCGCCTTCCGCTACGACGACGCCCTCGTCACCTGCGACCAGCACGCGCTGTACAAGACCGGCGCCAAGGAGATCGCCGCGCAGGAGGGCGTCTCGATCACCTTCATGGCCAAGTACAACGAGCGCGAGGGCAACTCCTGCCACATCCATCTCTCGCTCGCCGACGCCGCCGGCACCAACGCCATGGCGGGCCCCGAGGGGATGTCGGACGTCATGCGGCACTTCCTCGCCGGACAGCTCGCCGCGCTGCGCGACTTCTCGCTCCTGTACGCCCCGAACATCAACTCCTACAAGCGGTTCCAGCCGGGCTCCTTCGCCCCCACCGCCGTCGCCTGGGGCCACGACAACCGCACCTGCGCCCTGCGCGTGGTCGGCCACGGCCGGTCCCTGCGCTTCGAGAACCGCCTCCCCGGCGGGGACGTGAACCCGTACCTCGCCGTCGCCGGTCTCGTCGCGGCCGGCCTCTACGGCATCGAGCAGAAGCTGGAACTGCCCGAGCCGTGCCCGGGCAACGCCTACACCGCCGACTTCGAGCACGTGCCGACGACTCTCCGCGAGGCCGCCGAGCTGTGGGAGAACAGCCCGATCGCGAAGGCCGCCTTCGGGGACGAGGTCGTCGCGCACTACCGGAACATGGCGCGCGTCGAGCTGGAGGCCTTCGACGCCGCGGTCACCGACTGGGAGCTGCGCCGCTCCTTCGAACGCCTGTGATAACGCATGTGAAAGGTCATCACGTGTCCGACCCGCACGAGCTCGTCGTCCTCAACCCCGCCACCGAAGAGGTCGTCGCCACCGTCCCCGCCGCGAGCGAGCAGGACGTGGCCGCCGCCGTCGCACGGGCCACGCGCGCCCAGACCGGATGGGCCGCCCTCGCCCCCGCCGACCGGGCCCGGCTGCTGCGCCGCTTCGCCGACACCGTCGACGCGCACCTCGAGGAACTCGCCCGGCTGGAGGTCCGCGAGGCCGGTCACACCGTCGCGGGCGCCCGCTGGGAGGCCGGCAACGCCCGCGACCTGCTGCTGTACGCGGCCGGCGGCGCCGAACGCCTCCTCGGCACGCAGATCCCGGTGCCCGGCGGCTGGAACGTCACCTTCCAGGAACCCCTGGGTGTGGTGGGCGTGATCGCCCCCTGGAACTTCCCCATGCCGATCGCCGCCTGGGGCTCCTTCCCGGCGCTCGCGGCCGGCAACGCCGTCGTCCTCAAGCCCGCCGAGACCACCCCGCTCACCGCGCTCCGCCTCGCCGAACTCGCCCTGGATGCGGGCCTGCCCGAGCACGTCTTCCAGGTGCTGCCCGGCCACGGCCACACCGCCGGACGCGCCCTGGTCGACCACCCGGACGTGGCGAAGATCGTGTTCACCGGGTCCACCCGCACCGGCCGCGAGGTCATGGAGCGCTGCGCGAGGCTCGTCAAGCCGGTCACCCTCGAACTCGGCGGCAAGAGTCCCAACATCGTCTTCGCCGACGCCGACCTCACCGCCGCCCTGGACCCCTTCTCCTTCCTGGACAACTCCGGCCAGGACTGCTGCGCCCGCACCCGCATCCTCGTGCAGGAATCGGTGCTGGAGGACGCCCGCGCGTTCCTCGCCGACGCCCTCGCCTCCGTCGTCGTGGGCGACCCGGCCGACGACAAGACCCAGATGGGCCCGCTGATCTCCCGTCAGCAACTGGACCGCGTACGGTCGTACGTCCCCGAGGACGCCCCCGCCCTGCGCGGCAGCGCCCCCGACGGCCCCGGCTTCTGGTTCGCGCCGACGGTCCTGACGGGGGAGCGGCCGGACGGCCGGGCGGCCCGCGAGGAGATCTTCGGCCCGGTGGCCGTCCTACTGCCCTTCACCGACGAACAGGACGCGATCCGCCTCGCCAACGACACCCCCTACGGCCTCTCGGGCTCCCTGTGGACCCGGGACCTCGGCCGCGCCCTGCGCGTCTCCCAGGCCGTGCGCGCGGGCAACCTGTCCGTCAACTCCCACTCCAGCGTCCGCTACTGGACCCCGTTCGGCGGCTTCAAGCAGTCCGGCCTCGGCCGCGAGCTCGGCCCCGACGCCCTGACCGCCTTCACCGAAACCAAGAACGTCTTCATCAGCACGGAGGGCCCCGCACAGTGACCGACAACAGTGTTTGCCGCCGCCTGGTCGGCCGTACCGCCGTCGTGACCGGAGCCGGCAGCGGCATCGGCCTCGCCACCGCCCGGCGGCTCGCCTCCGAGGGCGCCCACGTGGTCTGCGCGGACGTGGACGAGGTCCGCGGCAAGGCCGTCGCCGACGAGGTCGGCGGGCTCTTCGTGAAGACCGACGTCACCGACCCCGAGCAGGTCGAGGCGCTGTTCCAGGCGGCCTACGACACCTACGGCAGCGTCGACGTCGCCTTCAACAACGCCGGCATCTCCCCGCCCGACGACGACTCCATCCTGGAGACCGGCCTGGAGGCCTGGAAGCGCGTCCAGGAGGTCAACCTCACCTCCGTCTACCTGTGCTGCAAGGCCGCCATCCCCTACATGCGGCGCCAGGGCAAGGGCTCCATCATCAACACCGCGTCCTTCGTGGCCCGGATGGGCGCGGCGACCTCGCAGATCTCCTACACCGCGTCCAAGGGCGGCGTCCTCGCCATGTCGCGTGAGCTGGGCGTGCAGTTCGCACGGGAGGGCATCCGCGTCAACGCTCTGTGCCCGGGGCCGGTCAACACCCCGTTGCTGCAGGAGCTGTTCGCCAAGGACCCGGAGCGGGCCGCGCGCCGTCTTGTGCACATCCCGGTCGGCCGGTTCGCCGAGGCCGAGGAGATCGCCGCCGCCGTCGCCTTCCTGGCCAGCGACGACTCCTCCTTCGTCAACGCCACCGACTTCCTGGTGGACGGCGGAATCGCGGGCGCGTACGTCACGCCCGTGTAGGCCGGCCGGTCAGAGGAAGGTCCGCCCCTCACCCCGGTAGGTCGGCACGGTCGCCGTCACCTCGTCGCCCTCGATGAGGTGCAGCGCTTCGAACCGCTCGCACAGCTCGCCCGCCTTGGCGTGCCGGAACCACACCTTGTCGCCGATGAGGAGGTCGTCGGCGGGCGAGCCGAGCAACGGGGTCTGCACCTCGCCGGGGCCCTCCTGGGGGTCGTACTCCAGCCCCTCCGGCAGGTACGGCACCGGCAGCCGGTCGGGGCCGGCGGCGCCGGAGGCCGGGTAGCCGCCGCCGAGCACGGTGACCACCCCGACTCCCGGGCGGCGTACGACGGGCTGGGCGAAGAGAGCGGCCGGACGGCCGGTGAAAGACGTGTAGTTGTCGAACAGGCGCGGCACGTACAGCCCCGAGCCGGCCGCTATCTCGGTCACCGAGTCCTCGGCGGCGGTGTGCTGCACACTGCCCGTGCCGCCGCCGTTGACGAACTCCAGGCCGGGCACGACCTCCCGTACCGCGCGCACCACCTCGGCCCGCCGCTCGGCCAGCTCCCGGCGCGCGGCCGCCTGCATCAGCCGGATGGCCCGGGACCTCAGCGGCCGCCCGGCCACCGCGTCCCCGACGCCCGCGATGTGCCCCTCGTACGCCATGATCCCGACCAGCCGGAAGCCCGGGCGCCGGGCCACCGACCGGGCCAGCTCGGCGAGTTGGGCGGGGGAGTGCAGCGGAGAGCGGCGCGCCCCGACCCGGAACCGGCCGCCGAGCAGCTTCAGCGAGGTGTCCAACTCCAGGCAGACACGCACCACTTCGCCTCCGCCGTCGCGGGCGGCGTCGATGAGGTCGAGGTGCGCCGGGTCGTCCACCATCACGGTCACCGCGCCGGCGAGCTTGGGATCGGCGGCCAGCTCCGCGAAGCCGCCGCGGTCGGCGGACGGATAGGCCAGCAGGACGTCGTCGAACCCGGAGCGGGCGAGCCACAGCGACTCGGCCAGGGTGAACGACATGACGCCCTGGAAGCCGTCCATCGCCAGGACGCGCTCCAGCAGCGCCCGGCAGCGAACCGACTTGCTCGCGACCCGGACCGGCTTGCCGGCGGCCCGGCGGACGAGATCGGCCGCGTTGGCGTCGAAGGCGTCCAGATCCACGATCGCGAGAGGGGCGTCGAGATGGGCGGTGGCCCGGTCGTAACGGGCCCGGTCGGCGGCGCGCGCAGTCATGACGGAAGCCTGCCAGACAGGATTACCGCAGGGTAGGGGGACGTTCCGGGCAGATACCCCGGCACCCCGGACTGGTTCTGATTCCGGTCCGGACAACCCGTAGAGTGACGCGCACGTACGGCGGAAGGCGCCCGGCCGCTTCACCTGAACCGGGATGCCGGTCCAGCCGTACGGGTATGCGTGCCCGGGAGGCTTTCGCGCCGGGCGCGGCCGAGCAGCGCAGCGGCCCGCGTACGTGAGGACGGCCCGGGCACGAGGAAACGGGGGGTGCATGACCACCGAGGCACGCCACGCTCCGATCCCCCCACGCCCCTCGACCCCACCCCGCCCGTCCTCCCCGCCCGACGACCCCGACGACGAGCCGTCGGTCTTCACACCGCGAGCCGGCCGCCCGTCCACCGGGGCCGGGGAACGCGAGGAGACGGCTTCGTCGAGGACGGGCGCGAACGAAGTCCGACCGCAGGCCGGGGGCTTCGCCGGTGAGGGCCGGCCGTCGGCAGGGTCCGCCGCAGGCGAGGGCCGGGCGTCGGCCGAGGGCTTCGCTCGTGGGAGCGGGGCATCGGCAGGAGGCCTCTCGGGAGCGGGCCGGGCGTCGGCTGGGACAGCCGCGGGCGAAGGTCGGACGTCTGCAGGGTCGGCCGCGGCCGAGGGCCGGGCGTCGGCCGATGCCTTCGTGGGGAACGGGGCGCCTTCCGGTGCGGGGTTGGCCGGCGGCGGTGTGCCTGCCTCCGGGCGCCCCGAGGAGAGCGCCGCGGTCTCGTCCGGGCCGGCCGCCGGGAGCGGTCCCGCTTCCGCCGAAGGCGCCGGTCGGGACGGCCGGTCCCTGGGCGCGGGCTCCGGTACCCGTGCGGGGCAGGGGCAGCGCCCCGTCGTGCCCGCGGCCGGCGAGCCCGTGAGCCCGCCGCCACCGCCCGCCTCCGCCCGGTTCCCCGACGCGCCGCCCGGCACGGGGCGCGAGGCGCGCCGGGGCGGGACCGGTGCGGCCGGATCCGCGGGCCCCGCCCACCGCCCCGGACGGCAGGCCGGTCGGCCGGACGCCCCGGCGGAGACCCCCGCCGAGACGACGGCCCGGCTCCGCCCCGTCACCGCGTCCGAGACGACGGCCCGGCTCCGCCCGATCACCGACTCCCCGAAGGCACCGCGTTCCGGTACCGGGCCCGGCCCGGCCTCCGCTCCCGCAAGCCCGTCCGCCGGGACGGGCAGTGACCGCCGCACCGCCTCCGCTGCCGCGCCCGGCGCCGGGCGGTCCGCGACCGCCTGGAGCCCGATGGCGCCCGCCCACCCCGTCGGGCCGCCACCACCCGCCGGCGCCTTCGGGCCGGACCCCGCGCTGTCCTGGAGCGCCGCCGCGGCGGCGCGGCCCGTCGTGTCGTTCGGGGAGCCCGAGGCCTTCAGCGAGCGGGCCTGGCACCGGGTGGGACCCCGTACCGCCGCCGCTGCCGCCTGCCTCGTGCTCGGTCTCGGCCTCATCGGCGGTGCGGTGACCGGGAGTTGGCTCACCGACGACGGCGCGGACGACGCCACCGGCGACCACTTCGCCACCGCCGGCGCGCTCTGGCACAACGTGCCCGTCGACCAGCTGTTCCCGCCCACCGTGCAGGGCACGGGCGCCGGACCCGGCGGCGCCGACCGCACCTGGACCAGGATCGCCGTGGCCCCGGACACCGGCTGCGCGCACGCCTTCGACCCGCTGCTGGCCAAGGTGCTCGCCCCGGTCGGCTGCCGGCGACTCCTGCGCGCCACCTACACCGACGCCACCCAGAGCTATGTCACCACCGTCGGCCTGCTGTTCACCAAGGCCGACCCGGCCGCCATGTCCGCGCTCGCCCACCGCTTCCGCACCGAGCGCCTGGAGCGGCGCGCCGACCTGATGCCCCGGCCGTACGCGGCCAAGGGCACCGCCGCGGCCGGCTTCGGCGACGAGCAGCGCGCCTCCTGGACCATCTCCGTCCTCACCGACGCCCCCGTCGTCGCCTACGCCGTCTCCGGCTGGGCCGACGGCCGCAGCGTCGACACGCCCCAGCCCGCCGCCGACGCCGTCAGCGCCGGCGCCACCACCGCACCGGCCCAGGCCGGGCTCGGCAACGAGGCGCAGGGCCTGGCCGACCGCATCGAACGGCGCCTGCGCCAGAGCATCGGCACGGCCACGGAGAATCCTTCATGAGGCAATCGACACGCGGCCGCCACCGTGTGGAACCCGCCGGCGCGGCGCTGAGCCTGCTGCTGGCCGGCGCCCTGGCCCTGGCGCCGGCCACCACGGCCCACGCCGACGGCATACGCGCCCAGCAGTGGGGCCTGTCCGCGCTGCACCTGGACGAGGCCTGGCGGACCACCAAGGGCCGGGGCGTCACCGTCGCCGTCCTGGACACCGGCGTCGAGGCCGACCATCCGGACCTTGCCGGCAACGTCCTGCCGGCCAAGGACATGATCGGCTTCGGTGCCAGGCAGGGCGACCGCGACTGGGCCCGGCACGGCACCGCCATGGCCGGCATCATCGCCGGGCACGGCCACGGCCCGGGCAAGGGCGCCGGTGTCATGGGCGTCGCCCCGGAGGCGAAGATCCTGCCCGTGCGCGTGATCCTGGAGGACGGCGACCCCGCCCGCGCCAAGGCGCGCACCAGCCGCGGCAACGCCCTCGCCGACGGCATCCGCTGGGCCGCCGACCACGGCGCCGACGTCATCAACCTCTCCCTCGGCGACGACTCGAACTCCGCGCACCCCGAACCCAGCGAGGACGAGGCCGTGCAGTACGCCCTGAAGAAGGGCGTGGTGGTCGTCGCCTCCGCGGGCAACGGCGGAGACAAGGGCGACCATGTCTCCTACCCCGCCGCCTACCCCGGAGTCATCGCCGCGACCGCCGTCGACCGCTACGGCACCCGCGCCTCCTTCTCGACCCGCCGCTGGTACGCCGCGGTCAGCGCACCCGGCGTCGACGTGGTCATCGCCGACCCCGACCACAGGTACTACGCGGGCTGGGGCACTTCGGCCGCCTCCGCCTTCGTCTCCGGCGCCGCGGCCCTGGTCAAGGCCGCCCATCCCGAGCTTGGCCCGGCCCAGATCAAGAAGCTCCTGGAGGACACCGCCCGGAACGCGCCGGTCGGCGGCCGGGACGACTCCCGCGGCTTCGGCATGATCGACCCGGCGGCCGCGCTGCGGGCGGCCGAGCGGCTCAGGCCGCACAGCCTGCGCGCGGCGTCGTACGGGAGGAAGTACTTCGGCGAAGGCCCGGACGCCCCCAAGTCCTCGTCCTCGACCGCCGACTGGGCGGGCCCCCTGGCCGGCGGCACCGGCGGGGTCCTGCTGGTGGCGGGCGTGGTGCTGTGGCGAGGCCGCAGGCAGCGGGCCTGAGGGCGTCCGGGCGTCAGCCCGCTATCCGGCGATGTAGAGGATCTCCGGGTAGCGCGGCGACGCGCCCCGCAGCAGATGCCGCGTGTCCGGGCGGCCGCGCAGCTGGAGGTCGAAGAAGGCCCGCACGGTCGCCCCTACGGCGGCGACCGCCCGGTCGGCGGGGATCGTGCCGGCCTGCAACTGCCGCCGCACCGGCTCGGGCACCTGCGGGGCGATGGCCACGATGTCGGTGAAGGAGTTGTGGTCCGCGTCGGCGAGCCGCAGACAGCGGTGCCAGTCACTCAGGTGCCGCCAGAACGGCGGCGAGGAGCCGGCCTCGTTCAGCCCGTCGTGGATCGCCGTGTCCATCAGCAGGAACGGCCGGTCGAGACCGCGCTCGACCACCGGGCCGTACAGGGCGCCGTCCAGGTCGACGCCGGCCCGCACCCGCTCGTCCAGGTACATCACGAGCGCCGACGCCGCCCCGCCCCGGGAGTGCCCGAAGGCGCCGACCCGCGTGAGGTCCAGCGTCCCGCGCAGCCCGCGCGGGAGCGGGCGTCCCTCGGCGTCGGGGGTTGCCGCCCCGGTCCAGCACGGCCGGCGCGTCGAGGACGAACCGCAGGTCGGCGGCGCGCACCAGGACCGCGGCCGTGCGGGCCTCCTGGCTCGCGTCGTCGGTGCGGCTGAGCACCACGCGGCCGTCCGGGAACTCCACCTCGCCCGAGTCGTGGGGGTGGTCGACCGCGGCCACGACATAGCCCCAGGACGCCAGTTCCTCGATGAGCAGCGTGTTGAAGGTGCGGTCCGACATGTAGCCCGGCGAGTGGAGCAGCACCGGACGGCGGCCCGGCCGGGCCGGTGCGCGGTCCGCACTGTGGGTCTCGGGGAGCGCGTAGCCGTCCACCGCGCCGCCGAAGCGGGCCTTCAGCGCCCGCTCGGCACCCGCCGGCAGCCAGGGCAGCGTCGCGCGGTCACGGACGTCGACGGCCGGGTACGTCACGGTCACCATCACCTCGCGCGGCTGCCCCGACCAGGGATCCGTCCGGGAGGGGTCGACCAGGTGCAGCTCCACCGCGCCCACCGGCAGGGGCCCGGTCGGCCCGGCCAGGCGGATGGGGACGAGATCGGCCGCCGCTGCCGGTGCGGACGCCGTGAAAGGAAGGGCGAGGGCGGCTGCGGCTCCGAGGCCACCGGCCATGAGGGCACGGCGAGTTGGGCGTACGGGAGGCACTGTGCTCCTTCCGTGGCCGGGCGCGAGGCGCATCGCACCAGGTAAAGAGGGCGCCATCGTCCGGCCCGCTCATCGTCAAGTTCCTTAAAGGCTAGTTCATTTGGGGCCGGAGGCCAGATCGTTCAACGGTTCACACCGATCACTTGCCGGCGAACGCCGACACCGCCGCCTTCGCCGCCGCCTCCACCAGCGCGATGCCCCTCGCCTGTGTCCGCGTGCCCTTCGACAGCACCGCCACCAGGTAGTCGGAGCCGTCCACGGTGATCCGCCCGATGCTGTTCACGTCCCACAGCCCGGTCGTGCTGCGCGGCAGCCAACCGTTCTTCAGCGCCCAGGAGTCGCCCTCCGCGGCGGCCGACACCCCCCACCGCTGGTCCGCCTCGACCGACGTCATCAGCCCCTGCACATAGGCCCGGGAGGCCGCGCTCAGCCTGGAGTCCTCCCCGAACACCTGCTGGAGCAAGCCGAGTTGGTCCGCGGCCGTGGTCTGCGTCAGCCCCCACAGCTCGCCCTCGCCGCCCCGGGTCGCGGTCAGGCCGAAGCGCTTGTTCGCCGCGTCCAGGCCGTCCGCCCGCCCGATCGTCTGCCACAGCGCCGTCGCGGAGGCGTTGTCGCTGTTCTCGATCATCTTCGTGGCGTCCGCCCGCTCGGCGTCCGTCAGCCGCCGGCCCGCGTCCTGCGCCTGGAGCAGCAGCGCGGCCAGGATGTCGACCTTCACGATGCTCGCCGTGTCGAAGGACGCGTCGCCGTACGCGGCGCTCTCCCCGGAGTCCACCGCCAGCACCGCCGCCGACACCTGCGCACCCGACGGCACGCTCACCGCCGTCATCGCCCTGCCCAGCAGCGCCTCCCGGTCCACCGCCGGCTCCGTCACGGGCTCCACCGAGGCCTCCTCGCCCGCCCCGGCCGAAGGGGAGGCCGAGGGCGTCGCCGCCGACGATACGGCCGCCGCCCCCGAGTGCGCCCGAGCCTTCACATACACCGTGCCCCCGGCCGTCATCCCGCCCACGGCGACCACGGCGAGCGCGACGGACAGCAGCGGACCGCGCCGGGACGGGCGCGCACGACGGCCACGGCGGGCTCTGGGGGACTCCATGCCCGCGATGCTCGTGGCGCGGACTGTGCGCCCCGTTAGCCGGACGTGAGATCCGGGTCAGGGAAAGCTGAGATTCCTGTGAAAGCGATGACGGCACTGTTTCCGGCCCCGCACAAGGCCTGCAGCTTCCCCCCTATAGGGTCGGTGACCGTGGCGAACAAGAACATTCCCGACCCCGGCTTCTCCGACGACGACGGCTCCGCCGACCCCCGGCTGAGCGCCGCGCTCGCCGCCTGGGCCGAGGACCGCGGCGCCCTCGGGCCCGTCCTGGAGGCGCTCAAGGGCGCCCGCCTGCTGGTCCCGGTCGTCGCCGTGCTCGGCGAGGTCGAGGAGGACGAGAACGGCATGCGCCGCGAGAAGACCAGCGACATGGCCGTGCCCACCCTGAAGGCCGGCCACCGCACCGCCCTGCCCGCCTTCACCTCCACCGACTCCCTCGCCCGCTGGGACCCCGGGGCCCGCCCGGTCGCCGTCCCCCTGCACCAGGCGCTGCAGGCCGCCGCCCACGAGAAGGCCGACACGGTCGTGCTGGACCTCGCCGGACCGGTGCCCTTCGAGCTGACCGGCCCGGCGCTGCTCGCCCTCGCCGAGGGCCGCACCAGCGCCGACCCGCTCGCCGACCCGGCCGTGATCGAGGCCGTCCGTACGGCGGTGGCGGCGGAGCCCGCCGTGCTGCGCGCCCACCTCGGGCCCGGACAGGCCGACGGCACCCTCGCCCTTGTCCTCGACCCGAACGCCCCGCCCGCCGAGGCCGCCCGCGCGGTCGCCGAGCGGCTCGCCGCCGACGAAACACTGAGGGCCCGCCTGGTGCGCGGCCTCGACCTGGCACTGCTGCCGGCCGGGACCACGCCTCCGGGCGAGCCCCTGTACGTGAAGGGATAGCTAGCCGTAGACCGGGCCGGTGTACTTCTCGCCCGGTCCCTGGCCCGGCTCGTCCGGGACGATCGACGCCTCGCGGAACGCCAGCTGCAGCGACTTCAGGCCGTCGCGCAGCGGCGCCGCGTGGAAGGAGCTGATCTCGGTCGTGCTCGCGTCCAGCAGGCCGGCGAGCGCGGCGATCAGCTTGCGGGCCTCGTCCAGGTCCTTGTACTTCTCGCCCTCCTCGCTCAGCCCGAGCTTCACGGCGGCGGCGCTCATCAGGTTGACGGCGACCGTCACGATCACCTCGACGGCGGGGACCTCGGCGATGTCCCGGGTCATCGCGTCGAAGTCGGGGCTCTCAGGAGGGGTCTCACTCATGCCCCACACGATAAGCGGTTCCCGCTTACGGGTTCTCGATTAGGCCTTGTCAAGCGATCCTGGTAACCTGGTTGACGACCGGCCGAACATTCAAGTGTGCGGCCCACAAGTGGAGGCTCCGATCTCCCACCTGACCGTCCCCCGGGACGGCGGGTCACCCGGTCAGGCGGCCACCATCGTTCCGTACGGACGATGGAGTCGCCCGAGAGTGCGCCCCGCGGTCACCGCGGCGGTGCTCCGGTAGCCATTGGAGCCCCGCCTGTGATCGTCCGGGGCATTTTTTCTGCTTCGGCGCGGTTAGGTCTACTGAACAGACATACGCGGCTGTCCGCCAGACAACCGTGTGGTGCTACCGAGGAGGATCCATCAGCGCCGAGCCCCGCATCAACGACCGGATTCGCGTTCCCGAGGTGCGACTTGTCGGTCCCAGTGGCGAGCAGGTGGGCATCGTCCCGCTCGCTAAGGCACTGGAGCTTGCGCAGGAGTACGACCTGGACCTGGTCGAGGTCGCGGCGAACGCCCGTCCGCCCGTGTGCAAGCTCATGGACTACGGGAAGTTCAAGTACGAGTCGGCCATGAAGGCCCGTGAGGCGCGCAAGAACCAGGCGCACACGGTCATCAAGGAGATGAAGCTCCGGCCGAAGATCGACCCGCACGACTATGACACCAAGAAGGGTCACGTCGTCCGGTTCCTCAAGCAGGGCGACAAGGTCAAGATCACGATCATGTTCCGTGGTCGCGAGCAGTCCCGTCCCGAGCTGGGCTACCGACTGCTGCAGCGTCTCGCGGAGGACGTCCAGGACCTCGGTTTCGTCGAGTCGAACCCGAAGCAGGACGGCCGAAACATGATCATGGTCCTCGGTCCGCACAAGAAGAAGACCGAGGCCATGGCCGAGGCCCGGCAGGCGCAGGAAGCCCGCAAGGCGGAGGCGAAGGCCAACCCCGGTCGTTCGCAGAACCCTGCCGAGGCCGAGGCGTCCGCCGAGGAGCCCGCCGAGGCGTGATCCCGGGGGACCTTCAGGTCCCCGAGGATGTAACCGATACAAGAGAGCGACGCTCCACCGTGCCCGGTTTCGCGACCGGGCACCGGAGCGCCACCGACGAGGAGATAACGGCGCTATGCCGAAGAACAAGTCGCACAGCGGTGCCAGCAAGCGCTTCAAGATCACCGGCTCCGGCAAGGTGCTCCGCGAGCGCGCCGGCAAGCGCCACCTGCTCGAGCACAAGTCGTCCCGCGTCACGCGTCGCCTCACCGGCAACGCCGAGATGGCCCCGGGCGACGCCGCGAAGATCAAGAAGCTTCTCGGCAAGTGACCTGCGGCGCCGTCTGAGCGCCGTACGTCTGGACCGGGACCGAATCGTTTCCGGGTCGTGTGAGTACCCCCACGGCCCCGCTACAAGGAGTTAACAAGTGGCACGCGTCAAGCGGGCAGTCAACGCCCACAAGAAGCGCCGGGCGATCCTCGAGCAGGCCTCCGGCTACCGCGGTCAGCGTTCGCGCCTCTACCGCAAGGCCAAGGAGCAGGTCACCCACTCGCTGGTCTACAACTACAACGACCGCAAGAAGCGCAAGGGCGACTTCCGTCAGCTGTGGATCCAGCGCATCAACGCCGCTGCCCGCGCCAACGGCATCACCTACAACCGCTTCATCCAGGGTCTGAAGGCCGCGAACGTCGAGGTCGACCGCAAGATCCTGGCCGAGCTGGCCGTGAACGACGCGGGTGCGTTCGCCGCGCTCGTCGAGGTCGCGCAGAAGGCGCTGCCGTCGGACGTCAACGCGCCCAAGGCCGCGTGACGCTGCGCTGGCTTTGAGCCGACGCTCACTGGACCCGCAGGCTTTTACGGCTTGCGGGTCCTGTTGTTGAGGTCCCTCGGCCGTCGTTCGGCCGCGGGCGCGTCGTGGTCGCTCGCGCAGTTCCCCGCGCCCCTTTGGGGCGCCACAAGTTTCCGAAGGTAACAAGGATGCCCCCCGTCTCTCCCGAGCTCATCTCCCCGCAGTCCGCCCGTGTCAGCGCAGCGCGGCGGCTCGCCAAGCGGAACTTCCGGGGCAAGGACCGGCTGTTCCTCGCGGAGGGGCCGCAGGCCGTCAGGGAAGCGGCCGGGCATCGAGTCGACGGCACCCCCACCCTCGTCGAGCTGTTCGCTACCGTCGAGGCCGCCGAGCGGTACGCCGACATCATCGGGGCCGCGCGTGACGCGGGCGCCCGGGTGCACCTCGCGTCCGAGGACGTAATCGCCGACATCTCCACCACCGTCACCCCGCAGGGGCTGGTCGGGGTGTGCCGGTTCCTGGACACGCCCTTCGAGGACATCCTCGCCGCCCGGCCGAAGCTGGTCGCCGTGCTGGCGCATGTGCGGGATCCCGGGAACGCCGGGACCGTGCTGCGCTGCGCCGACGCCGCCGGCGCCGAGGCGGTGATCCTCACCGACGCCTCCGTCGACCTGTACAACCCCAAGGCCGTACGCGCCTCCGTGGGCTCCCACTTCCATCTGCCGGTCGCCGTCGGCGTGCCCGTCGAGCGGGCCGTCCAAGGGCTGAAGGACGCCGGGGTGCGCATCCTGGCCGCCGACGGGGCGGGGGACCGCGACCTGGACGAGGAACTGGACAAGGGCACCATGGGCGAGCCCAGCGCCTGGGTGTTCGGCAACGAGGCCTGGGGGCTGCCGGAGGAGACCCGCGCGCTCGCGGACGCCGTGGTGCGCGTGCCGATCCACGGCAGGGCCGAGAGCCTGAACCTCGCCACCGCCGCCGCCGTATGTCTCTACGCGTCGGCCCGTGCACAGCGCGCCTCCGGAGGGTGCCGCTCCGTCACCCAGAGCTAGTAGGGTGACCAGCTCGGGGCCCTGCGCCGTCTGAGAGGTGGGGTACGGGGATGAGTGTGGCCGGCACGAGCGCCACGCCGGAGGGGCGGGACGCCTGGCGTACGCCCGCGTCCCGGCACGCCGACCACGGCTACGGCCTCGACCCCGACCAGCTGCCCGACGGCCTCGTCGTCGCCGACGAGCACGGCCGCGTCGTCTGCTTCAACGCCGCCGCCGCGCGGATCACCGCCGTGCGCCCCGCCGACACCCTCGGACAGCCGCTGGAGAAGGCGCTGCCGTTGGAGGATCTGGAGGGCCGCCGCTGGTGGCAGCTCACCGATCCCTACGGAGGACTCGCGATCCGGGTGCGGCAGCCGGAGCGCAATCTGCTGCTGCCCGGCGGGCGGGAGGTGCTGGTCTCCGCCCGGTACGTGCGGGAGCGGCCCCTGGGGCCCGTCCGGCGGGTCGTCGTCTCCCTGCGGGACACCGAGGCCCGCCGCCGTACCGAGCGCAGCCATGCCGAGCTGATAGCGACGGTCGCCCATGAACTGCGCTCGCCCCTCACCTCCGTGAAAGGCTTCACCGCCACCCTCCTCGCCAAGTGGGAACGCTTCACCGACGACCAGAAGCGGCTGATGCTGGAGACCGTCGACGCCGACGCCGACCGGGTCACCCGGCTCATCGCCGAACTGCTCGACATCTCGCGGATCGACTCCGGGCGGCTGGAGGTGCGCCGGCAGCCCGTCGACATCGGGGCCGCCGTCTCCCGGCACATCCAGGCCTACGTCGCCGCCGGCCAGCCCGCCGACCGTTTCCTGCTCCGCATCGAACAGCCGCTGCCCGCCCTGTGGGCCGACCCCGACAAGATCGACCAGGTGCTCAGCAACCTGATCGAAAATGCCGTGCGACACGGCGAGGGAACCGTCACCATGGACGTGACGCCCTGCGCATCCCCGCGCGAGGGCGAGGAAACCGGCACGTCGGTCACGGTGAGCGACGAGGGTCCCGGCATCCCGGAGGAGTCCATGAACCGCGTCTTCACCCGCTTCTGGCGGGGCAGCAAGCGCGGCGGCACCGGCCTCGGGCTGTACATCGTCAAGGGCATCGTCGAGGCCCACGGCGGCACCATCACGGTCGGCCGCGCCCCCGGCGGCGGCGCCGAGTTCCGATTTACGTTGCCCGTGGCCGCGCCGGCGTATCTCGCCTAGCGGCCCACGGGCCATTCGTCTATCTCCACCCCGTTAGACTCGACCTTTGGCACCTTTGTGTCCTTCACGCGGCCCTCGCGAGTCGGTGACGGGGACCATCCGCCAGCTAATCGGAAGCACGGGAAGAGATGTCGGCACCCAATAAGTCGTACGACCCTGTAGAGGTCGAGGCGTTGAAACCGGAAGAGATCGAGCGCATGCGGGACGAGGCGCTCGCCGCCTTCGCCGCCGCGGACTCCCTCGACGCGCTCCACGAGGCCAAGGTCGCCCACACCGGCCCCGCCTCCCCGCTGGCCCTCGCCAACCGCGAGATCGGCGCCCTGCCCCCGCACGCCAAGGCCGAGGCCGGCAAGCGCGTCGGCATGGCCCGCGGCGCCGTGAACAAGGCGCTCGCCGCCCGGCAGGCCGAGCTGGAGGCCGAGCGGGACGCCCGCGTGCTGGTCGAGGAGGACGTCGACGTCACCCTGCCGTACGACCGCGTCCCGGCCGGCGCCCGCCACCCGCTGACCACGCTGTCCGAGCGCATCGAGGACATCTTCGTGGCCATGGGCTACGAGGTCGCCGAGGGCCCGCAGGTCGAGGCGGAGTGGTTCAACTTCGACGCCCTGAACATCGGCCCGGACCACCCGGCCCGCGGCGAGGCCGACACGTTCTTCGTGCAGGGCCCGGACGGTGGCACCGAGTCCGGCGTCGTGCTGCGCACCCACACCTCGCCCGTGCAGATCCGCTCGATGCTCGACCGTGAGCTGCCGGTCTATGTGATCTGCCCCGGCGTCGTCTACCGCACCGACGAGCTGGACGCCACGCACACCCCGGTCTTCCGCCAGGTCGAGCTGCTCGCCGTGGACGAGGGCCTGACCATGGCCGACCTCAAGGGCACCCTGGACCACATGGTCCAGTCCCTGTTCGGCGAGGGCATGAAGACCCGGCTGCGGCCGAACTTCTTCCCCTTCACCGAGCCGAGCGCCGAGATGGACATGCTCTGCTACGTCTGCAAGGGCGAGTCCGTCGGCAACCCCGACCGGCCCTGCCGCACCTGCTCGTCCGAGGGCTGGATCGAGCTGGGCGGCTGCGGCATGGTCAACCCGCGGGTGCTCACCGCCTGCGGCGTCGACCCGGAGAAGTACAGCGGCTTCGCCTTCGGGTTCGGCATCGAGCGGATGCTGATGTTCCGCCACAACGTCGAAGACATGCGAGACATGGTCGAGGGTGACGTCCGGTTCACCCGGCCGTTCGGGATGGAGATCTGATGCGGGTCCCGCTTTCTTGGCTGCGGGAGTACGTCGACCTGCCGGCCACGGAGACCGGCCGCGACGTCCAGGCCAAGCTCATTTCGGCCGGCCTGGAGGTCGAGACCGTCGAACAGCTCGGCGCCGACCTCACGGGCCCGCTCGTCGTCGGCCAGGTCCTGACGATCGAGGAGCTGACGGAGTTCAAGAAGCCGATCCGCTTCTGCACCGTCGACGTTGCCCAGGCCAACGGCACGGGTGAGCCGCAGGAGATCATCTGCGGTGCCCGCAACTTCGCGGTCGGCGACAAGGTCGTCGTGGCGCTGCCCGGCGCCGTGCTGCCCGGCGACTTCCGGATCGCCGAGCGCAAGACCTACGGCCGGGTCTCCCGCGGCATGATCTGCTCCAGCGGCGAGCTGAACATGGGCGACGACGGCACCCACGGCATCATCGTGCTGCCGCCGGAGACCGAGGTCGGCAAGGACGCCGTCGAGCTGCTGGAGCTGGTCGACGAGGTCCTGGACATCGCCGTCACCGCCAACCGCGGCGACTGCCTGTCCATCCGCGGTGTCGCCCGCGAGGCCGCCATCGCCTACGGTCTGCCGCTGCGCGACCCGGCCCTGATCGACGTGCCGGCCCCGAACGCCTACGGCTACCCCGTCCAGGTCTCCGACCCCTTCGGCTGCGACCGGTTCACCGCCCGCACGGTCACCGGTCTGCGCCCCGAGGCCCGCTCGCCGATCTGGCTCCAGCGCCGGCTGCAGAAGGTCGGCATGCGCCCGATCTCGCTCGCCGTCGACGTCACGAACTACGTGATGATGGAGCTGGGCCAGCCGCTGCACGCCTACGACCGCAAGCTGGTCCAGGGCACCATCGGCGTGCGCCGCGCCGAGGAGGGCGAGAAGCTCGTCACCCTCGACGGCGTCGAGCGCAAGCTGCACGCCGAGGACCTGGTCATCACCGACGACCGCGGCCCCATCGGCCTCGCCGGTGTGATGGGCGGCGCCAACACGGAGATCGCCGACCACGAGGTGACCGAGGACGGGGTGAACGGGACCACCGACGTGGTCATCGAGGCGGCCCACTTCGACGCCGTCGCGGTCGCCCGGACGTCCCGTCGCCAGAAGCTGCTGTCCGAGGCGTCCCGCCGCTTCGAGCGCGGTGTCGACCCGCAGGCCGCCGCGGCCGCCGCGCAGCGCACCGTGGACCTGCTGGTGCTGCTCGCGGGCGGTACGGCGGATTCCGGCGTCACCGAGGTCGTCGCGCCCTCGGCGCCGCACACCATCACCATCCCGGCCGACCACCCGGACAAGGTCGCGGGTGTCGTCTACGGCCGTGAGACGGTCGTCCGCCGCCTCCAGCAGGTCGGCTGCGACGTCTACGGGCAGGACGAGCTGACCGTCACCGTCCCGTCCTGGCGGCCCGACCTGGTCGACCCGAACGACCTCGCCGAGGAGGTCATCCGCCTGGAGGGCTACGAGAACCTGCCCTCCACGCTGCCCAAGCTGCCCTCGGGCCGTGGCCTGACCCACCGCCAGCGGCTGCACCGCCGGGTCGGGCGGGCGCTGGCCGGCGCGGGCTACGTCGAGGCGCCGAACTACCCCTTCCTCGGCGAGCAGGTCTTCGACCAGCTCGGCCTGGCGGCCGACGACCCGGCCCGCCGTGTCGTCAAGCTGGTCAACCCGCTCAGCGACGAGGAGCCCGCGCTGCGCACGACGCTGCTGCCGGGCCTGCTCGGTGCCCTGCGGCGCAACGACGGCCGGGGCTCGCACGACCTGGCGCTGTTCGAGACGGGGCTGGTGTTCCACCCCCGCGAGGAGCAGCGCGTCGCCACGCACCTGCCCGTCGACCGGCGTCCCACCGACGAGGAGATCGCCGTGCTGAACGCCGCGCTGCCCGTGCAGCCGCGGCATGTGGCCGTCGTCCTCACCGGCGCCCGCGAGCAGGCCGGCTGGTGGGGCAAGGGCCGTCCGGCGGACTGGGCGGACGCGGTGGAGGCCGGACGCGCCGTGGCGCGGGAAGCCGGTGCCGAACTGATCCTCCGCAAGGGCCAGTACGGCCCCTGGCACCCCGGCCGCTGCGCCGAGCTGGTGGTCGTCGCCGACGGCGCGGAGCAGGTCGTCGGCCACGCGGGTGAGCTGCACCCGCGCGTGCTGAAGGCCCTGGGGCTGCCCGAGCGCACCTGTGCGATGGAGCTGAACCTGGACGCCCTGGAGGCGGTGGGCGACGGCGTGCCGCAGGCGCCGAGCATCTCCACGTTCCCGGTCGCCACGCAGGATGTCGCCCTCGTGGTCGACAAGCCCATCCCCTCCGGGGAGGTCGAGGCGGCGCTGCGTGAGGGCGCGGGTGAACTCCTGGAGTCCCTCCGGCTGTTCGACGTGTACGAGAACGCCGAGCAGCTGGGCGAGGGCAAGAAGTCGCTGGCGTACGCGCTGCGGTTCCGGGCCGGTGACCGGACGCTGACGGTGGACGAGGCGTCCGCTGCCCGGGATGCGGCGGTCGCCCTCGCGGGCGAGCGGACCGGGGCTGTGCTTCGGGGCTAGTCGCCGTAGGGGTTCTGTGCGCGGCCGGCCGCGGGTTGTCCGTGGCCGGCCGCGCCCCTGCGGCGGAGCCGCATGGTGAACACAGCAGCCCCGCGTCCCTTCGGGGCGCTACCCGGCCGGGACGAGCTGCTGGATGCCCTCCTGCGCCAGCGCCTCCGCGTGCTGGTTGCCGAGCCTCCGGGCCAGCTCAAGGGCCTCGCGGTGCAGCCGTAGCGCCTCGTCCGCAAGGCCCGCGAGGCGGCAGGTCTCGGCGTAGCCGTTGAGGAAGTGGATCTTCCAGTGTTCCTCGAACAGCTCGTCCAGGAGCGCGAAGGCCTCCCGGTGGCTGGCCAGTGCCTCCTCGTACCGGCCCATCTGCCGCAGCGCCACGCCCATGCAGTTGAGGCACCACGCCTGGTTGTTGAGGTGCCCGTCCTCGCGGGCCAGCGTCAGCGCCTGACGCAGTTGGTCCGCCGCTTCCTCGGGTTCCTCTGGGGCGACGGCCAGGCCGAGTGTGATCCGGGCCGTGAGACCGGGCGGCCAGGCGGGGTCGGTGGGCTGCAGGTCCAGCACCACCCGGGCCTGCCGGGCCGCCTCCGTACGGTGCCCCAGCTGGAGCATCGTCCAGGCCTCCGACGCCGCCGCGTGGGCCGCTCCCGTCGGGCAGCCGGCCTGCTCGTACAGCTTCCCCGCCAGCCGGAAGAGCGCGAGCGGCTCCTCGGCCTGTCCCGCGTCCCAGCTCAAGTAGCCGCGCCGGACGGCCAGTTCGGCCTCCGCCCGGGCGTCGCCCGCCTGGGCCAGCCGCAGTCCCGCCGCCTCGTACGCCGCGGCCGCTTCGGCCGTCCGGCCCGCGTTGTAGCGTGCGTAGCCCAGGTCGCTGTGTGCCTCGGCCAGTTGCACCGGGTCGGCCAGGCGCTCGGCGGCGGCCAGCGACCGCTCGAAGAGGACGTTGAGATGCGTGGTGCCGCAGCGCCGCGCGAAGTAGGCCCGCAGGAAGCGCGGCAGCTCGCACACGTGCGCATCGGCCCCGACGGCAGCCGCCGTCTCGAAGGCCGCCATCAGATTGCCGTACTCGGTCACGAACCAGGTGAAGGCCGCGTGCTTGTCCCTGAACTCCGGCAGCTCGGCCGGGCGTTGTCCGGCGGAGGGTGCCCGGCCGGGTGACAGGAACGGCATCGCGGCGTCGGCGGCCGCCGCCGCGTGCACGTAGTAGTCGAGCACCCGGCCGAGGGCGCGCTCCCGGTCGGCCGGCGCGTCCTGTTCCACCGCGGCCCGCCGCGCGTGCTGATGCACCAGGTCGTGCAGCCGGTAGCGGCCCACCGTCGGCTGCTGGACGAGGTGCGCGTCGAGCAGGTCCTCCAGCATCGCCCCGGCGCTGTGCAGCGGCACGTCCGCCAGGGCCGCCACCACGTACTCGTCGAAGGACTCCCCGGGCAGCAGGCCCAGCAGCCGGAACAGCCGGGCCTGGGAGCGGTTCAGCTGGCGTACGGACATCGCCAGCGCCGCGCCGAACGCGACGTCGAACCCGCCCGCGCCCTGCGCCATCCGCTCGGCGAGGACGCCCACGGTCCAGCCCGGCCGGTGCCGCAGCCGCGCCCCGGCCAGGCGCAGGGCCAGCGGCAGATGGCCGCACAGCCGCAGCACCTCGGCGGCGGCGCCGGGATCGCGGGCCAGCCTGCCGTCGGGCCCGTCGGGGTCGCCGCTGGCCCGGGCCAGCAGCCGGGCGCTCTCCTCGGGGCTCAGCACGTCGAGCGAGACCGGGGGCACCTCGTCCAGTCCGAGCAGCCGGTTGCGGCTCGTGATCAGGGCGACGGAGGGACCGGCACCGGGCAGCAGCGGGCGCACCTGCTCGGCGTCGGCGGCGTTGTCGAGGACCACGACGACCCGCCGGCCGGCCAGCTCCGACCGCCAGCAGGCGGCCAGTTGCTCCAGCCCGTCCTGCGGGACCTTCTCGGACGGCACGTCGAGCGCGCCGAGCAGCATGCGCAGCGCGGCTTCGGGGTCGAGCGGCGGCCGGCCCTCGGTGAACCCGTGCAGGTCCACATAGAGCTGCCCGTCCGGGAAGTCGGCGGCGAGCCGGTGCGCGGCGTGCACCGCCAGACAGGTCTTGCCGACGCCCGCCATGCCGTCGACGGAGACCGCCCGATGGCTCGCGACGGCGCCGAGCACGGCGGCGAGCCGCTCCTCGCGCCCGGTGAAGTCGGGCACGTCGCGCGGCAGGTCGTTGCGGGCCGGCGGGCGGCCCTGGCGGGTGCTCTTCGGGGGCGCGGGCAAGGGGTTCGAGGCCCGTTCCCACATCGGGCGCAAGGGGCGGGGGTCGCGCTTGACGAGCCGGCAGAGGGCCACCACGGCGGGCCAGGGCGGCACGGTCTGCCCGTTCAGGTACCGCGACAGGGAGGAGGAGCTGAGGCCGGCGTCACGCGCGAGGGCCCGTACCCCGAGCCCGGACAGCTCCTGCAGCAGACGCAGCCGGGCCGCGAGTTCCTCCTGCGGGTCTGTCGTCGTCGTCCGTGCGTGTGCTTCCACTGTCCCCCCGCTCTCCGTCCCGTTCCGGCTGAAGTCTTCCCAGCCAATTCGCCGCTGGTCAAGGCCCTTTCGGCTGTCCCACGGTGTCCCATCGCCATGGCCCGGGCAGGCCGCTGCGGCTGTCATGGAGTCACGCCCCGACGACAGGGGCACCGACAGCAAGCAAGCCAGTTAAGGAGCAGACCGAGATGCAGTCCCGTATGCAGAACCCCGCCGTCGTCCTGTCCGACGCCATGCAGCCCATCCAGCAGCTCTTCAAGGCCGTGCACTCCGGCGGAGCGGACGAGCAGACGCTGGAGCTGGTGCATCTGCGGGTCAGCCAGATCAACGGGTGCAGCGCCTGCGTCGACGCCGGCGCCAAGACGGCCCGCAAGGCCGGTGTGAGCGACGAGCGGCTGGCCACGGTCGCCGCCTGGCGGGAGGCCCCGTACTTCACCGACGAGGAGCGCGCGGCCCTCGCGCTGGCCGAGGCCGCGACCCGGCTCGCCGACCGTCCCGACGCGGTGAGCGACGAGGTCTGGGACACGGCCGCCACCTACTACGACGAGAAGCAGCTGGCCGCGATCATCCTGATGATCGGCGTCACCAACCTGTTCAACCGGCTCAACGCCACCACCCGCCAGATCGCCGGCGCGTGGGGCTGACACCCACCGTCCCCGCCCACCCCCGCGAGAACCGAAGGAGACCCACTGTGAAGGCCACGCAGAAGACGACCGCGAGGACCGCCGCCACGTCCGGGGGATTCACGGACGAGGAGAGAGCGGCGATGAAGGAGCGGGCCAAGGAGGTCAGGTCGGCGACGCGCGGCGCGTCGCGCGCCGCCAAGGCGGCGGAGGACGAGGCCGCCGTGCTCGCCAAGATCGCCGAGATGCGGGACTCCGACCGGGTCATGGCCGAACGGCTCCACGCCGTGGTCAGGGCCGCCGCGCCCGGGCTCGCCCCCAAGCTCTGGTACGGGATGCCCGCGTACGCCCTGGACGGCAAGGTCGTCTGCTTCTTCCAGAGCGCGGAGAAGTTCAAGACGCGCTATGCGACCTTCGGTTTCAGCGACCGGGCGAACCTCGACGAGGGCACCATGTGGCCGGCCTCCTACGCCCTGAAGGAGCTGACCGCCGCCGACGAGGCGAGGATCGGCGAGCTCGTGGGGAAGGCCGTCGGCTGAGGGCCCAGGAAGCCGGTCACCCCCGCGGCGAGCTGCATAAATGCGGGTTGACCGGCGCGGGCTCACTCGTTCGGGTGGGAACTGACGGCGATCCGGTCTTCCCGGGCCATGCCCTCGACAGAATCGGACCGGCCTTTCGGGGTCGGTCCGTCTGCTCTTTCGGGGCCCACATGGGGGACCAGAGGCATGATCCGCATCAAGGCACGGGCACCCACCGCGCGGCGTGCCGCCCTGCCCATGGTCTGGGGAGCCGCGGCGGTCGCCTACAAGTTCGGCTGCCCGCTCGCCCAGCAGACCGGGCTCGGCGCGCGCATCGTCACCAGCTCCGTCTTCCTCGCCGTCGGCACCGGGCTGATAGCCCATGTCCGCCGCGCGCTGCTGCGGGAGCTGCGGCAGGCCCGCCGGGTGGCGCGGGCCGCGCAGAGCGTCGTACTGCGGCCCCTGCCGCCACGCCTGGACGGGCTGAACGTCGCCGCGGCCCAGCTGTCCGCGGACCGGGGCGCGAGCGTCGGCGGCGACCTGTACGAGGCGGTCGCCACCGAGCACGGGGTGCGGGTGGTGATGGGCGACGTACGCGGGCACGGACTGGCCGCGCTGGGCACGGTCGCCGCCGTCCTCGGCAGTTTCCGTGAGGCCGCCCACGACGAGCCCGAGCTCGGCGGCGTCCTGGGCCGGCTGGACCGCGCCCTCGCCCGGCACCTGCGCGAACGCGCCCGCGCCGAACACCCCGCGAGCGGCGGCCAGGAGCCCGACCACCCGGTCGCCGAGGAGTTCGTCACCGTCCTGCTCCTGGAGATCGACGGCGAGGGTGACCTGCGCGCCCTCAACTGCGGTCACCCGTGGCCCTATCTGCTCTGCGGGACCGGAGTCGAGCCGTTGACGCGCGGCGACCCGCTTCCGCCGCTGGGCCCCTTCCCGCTGCCGACGGCCCTGGAAGCGCGCGCCTGCGGACAGCTGCTTCCCGGCGACTCCCTGGTCCTCTTCACCGACGGCGTGGAGGACGCCCGGGACGCCCGGGGCCGCTTCTTCTCGCTGCCGGACGCGCTGCGCAAGGCCGTACGCGATCAACCGGTGTCACCCCAGAGGGTCCTGCGCGCCGTCCTCACCGCCCTCCTGCACCACACGTCCGGCCGCCCGACGGACGACATAGCACTCCTGGTCCTGCGCAACGACCGAGAAAGAGGCGTGGACGTCAGGGGTGCGGGGACGTGCGCGACCAGCCACGGGCCACCCGCGGCCGACAACGCGACCGTTGGCGACACCCCAGTGGTCGGCCCGGCCAAGCCACCGCTTTTCGAGGGGGAGCCGGCGGCTTGGCCGGCATCTAAGTCAACCGGGGCAGCACGCTGAGCGACAGCGCGTGCACAGCGCGGATGCACGTGTTCCGTTCACACCCCGTGTGAACCGCAGCACACTACGCTGAATCGCACCAGGCCACTCGGGGGGCATCCCATGCAGCCCAACACTCTGCTCGACGCGATCCTGGACGAGGCGGGGATCTCGCACGCCGGTCTCGCCGCCCACGTCAACCAGGCGGGCCGCAGGCGCGGCCTCGCGCTCCGGTACGAACACACCGCCGTGGCGCGCTGGTTGAAGGGCCAGCGACCACGCGGACAGGTCCCGGACCTGATCTGCGAGGTGCTCGCCGCCCGCCTCCGCCGTCCCGTCACCCTCGACGACATCGGCCTGGGCGTGCCCGGCGAGCCCGGCACCCCGCACGCCGGCTCGCTGGGCGGCTTCGTGGAGCGGGCGACCGCCCTGTGGCGCTCCGACGAACAGCAGCGGCCGCATGTGCTGGGCGCCCCCGCCGTCACCGGGACACCGGCCGTCATGCCGGTGTGGGAGTGGGAGAACCCGCCCGAGGACGTCGACGTCTCGCGCGGCGGCCGGCACCGGGTCACCCCGGCCGACATCGAGATGTTGCGCGCCGCGCGGACGCACTACGAGCAGATGTACCGCAAGGCCGGCGGCATCGCGACCCGCACCCGGATCGTCGGCTTCCTGAACGCCGAGGCGGCGCCGCTGCTGCGCGGCAGCTACACCGACGCCACCGGACGCCAACTGCACCGCGCCACCGGCGGGTTGGTGGCGATCGCGGGCATCTGCGCGTACGACTCCGACGCCCACGGTCTCGCCCAGCGCTACTTCCATCAGGCGCTGCGGCTGGCAAAGGCCAGCGGCGACCGGGGACTTGGCGCGTACGTCATAGCGCTGCTGGTCAACCAGTCGCTGTTCATGCGGGAATACCGGCAGGCCGTCGCCTTCGCCGAGGCCGCGCTGCGGGCCGCCGGCAAGCACATCACCCCGGCGCTCGCCTCCGACCTGTACGCGATGCAGGCCAAGGCCTACGCCCACCTCGGCGACTCCGCGGGCGCCCTGTCCTGCATCCGGCGCGCGGAGGCGGCGGCCGAGCGGATCCGGCGCGGATACGAGCCCGACGAGACCGGTTATGTCCAGCCGGGCCTGGTCAATGTGCAGGTGGCCGAGGCGCTGCTGAGCCTCGGCGAGCTGGCCGCCGCCCGGGAGCACGCCGCGGCGGCCGTCGAGAACCCGGCCCACGACCGGGGGCGGGTGCACCGGCTCGCCATGCTCAGCACCATCGAGCTGCGCCAGGGCAACGCCGACAAGGCGGTGGTCACCGCCGTGCAGATGGCGGAGCAGGCACGCGGGATGGAGTCCCAGCGGCTGCGCGACAGACTCCGCGCGGTACGCGAACATCTGGCGCGCTGCGGCTCGGCCGGCACCGCCGAAGCCGCCGAACTCATCGACGGGGCACTGCGCGTACCGCTGTAGGCCCTCTGTAGGTCCACAGTCCCTGCTGCGATATTGCCACTTACTCGGCGGAAGGTGGCAGAACCGTGCAGTGGACGAAGCAGAACGAACAAACTGTGTATGCAAACCGCTGGTTCAGCGTGAATCTCGCAGATGTCGAGCTGCCGGACGGCCGGCACCTGGACCACTTCCTGATCCGGCTGCGGCCGGTGGCCGTGGCCACCGTGGTCAACGAGGCGAACGAGGTGCTGCTGCTGTGGCGGCACCGCTTCATCACCGACAGCTGGGGCTGGGAACTGGCCGCGGGCGTCGTCGAGGACGGCGAGGACATCGCGAGCGCGGCCGCCAGGGAACTGGAGGAGGAGACCGGCTGGCGGCCGGGGCCCCTGCACCACCTCATGAGCGTGGAGCCGTCCAACGGCCTCACCGACGCCCGGCACCACATCTACTGGTCCGACCGGGGCGAGTACATCGGGCACCCCGTGGACGACTTCGAGTCGGACCGCCGGGAATGGGTCCCCCTCAAACTCGTTCCCGACCTCATCGCCCGTGGGGAGGTCCCGGCCGCCAACATGGCGGCCGCGTTACTCCTGCTGCACCACCTCAGGCTCGCCGAGGGCTAGCGGGCCGAGCGGTTCCGGTGCCTAGCGGGCCAGTGCCTGCCAGACCGTCACGACGAGCGCTCCCAGCGTCGTGAGCGCGGCGACCGACGGCAGGGGCCAGCGCGCGTGCTCCAGGGAGACCATCCGGGAGTTCAGCTCGTCCACTTCCTTGGCGGTCTCCTCGGCGCGGTGATCGAGCAGCGCCAGCCCTCCTTCGACACGTGCGTACGCGACGTCGAGGCGGCGACGTAACTCTGCGAGTTCCTCCTGGACCACGGAATGATCGGAATCGTTGGTCACGGTTTCCTTCCTCTCTGTAGCCGGATGTGGTCCGCCACATCCGTTGCATGGGTATGAAGAGTGAACTCTGCTGGTGGGCGCGCGGGGAGCGTGTGCGCGCGGCATATGCGTGCCCGGCGCGCACACGGTGTGTGAAACGACACGGGCCCGGCACCGAGTGCGGTGCCGGGCCCGGAGGCGTAGCTCTGTGTGATCAGCCGTAGGTGTAGAAGCCCGAGCCGGTCTTGCGGCCCAGCCGGCCCGCCTCGACCATGCGCTGGAGCAGCGGGGGAGCGGCGTACAGGGGCTCCTTGTACTCGGCGTACATCGAGTTGGCGATGGAGACGATGGTGTCCAGGCCGATCAGGTCGGAGAGCTTCAGCGGGCCCATGGGGTGGGCGCAGCCCATCTCCATGCCGTTGTCGATGTCCTCGCGGCTCGCGATGCCCGACTCGAACATCCGGATGGCCGACAGCAGGTAGGGCACGAGGAGCGCGTTGACCACGAAGCCGGAGCGGTCCTGGGCGCGGATGGCGTGCTTGCCGAGCATCTTCTCGGCGAAGACCTGGGCGCGGCTGAGGGTGCCCTCGGAGGTGGTGAGCGCCGGGATCAGCTCGATCAGCTTCTGCACCGGGGCCGGGTTGAAGAAGTGGATGCCGACCACGTGGTCCGGACGGGAGGTGGCGACCGCCAGCTTCACCAGCGGGATCGAGGAGGTGTTGGAGGCGAGGATCGCGTCCGGGCGGGTCACCACCTGGTCGAGGACCTGGAAGATCTCCGTCTTCACCGGCTCGCTCTCCACGACCGCCTCGATCACGAGGTCGCGGTCCGCGAACTCGCCGAGGTCCGTGGTGAAGGTGAGCCGCGCCTGCGTGGCGTCCCGCTCCTCCTCGGTGATCTTGCCGCGCTCGGCAGCCTTGGCCAGGGAGCTGAACAGCCGGGTACGGCCTATCTCCAGGGCCTCGCCGGTGGTCTCGGCGACCTTCACGTCCAGTCCCGCGCGGGCGCACACCTCGGCGATGCCCGCGCCCATCTGGCCGCAGCCCACGACTCCGACGCGCTCGATGTCGGTCACATCGTCCCCTTCGCTGTTCTCCTGCTCGCTGGCAGGACCTCCGGGTTCGGCGCCTGCTCCGATCGAGCACGTTACCGTCAAGTATCGATGATCGATCGGCGGGGTGGGGGCATCCTGGGGCGCGGAACGATCCGTGACGGTGCGGATCCGGAGCGTATGGGGTGTTCGGATGGGGCATCTGGCACGTCGGACCTTCGCCCTGGCGGCACTGTCGGCGCTGGTGACGGCGCCGGGTCCGGCGGTCGCGGGCTATCGCCGGCCCCGTGCGGCCGCCGCCGAGATGCGGGGCGTGTGGCTCGCGACCGTGTCCAACCGGGACTGGCCGTCCCGGCCCGGGCTCCCGGCCGCCGCGCAGCGGCAGGAGCTCATCGCCCACCTCGACCGGGCGGCCCGTGACCGGCTCAACACGGTGATCTTCCAGGTGCGGCCCACCGCCGACGCCCTGTGGCCGTCCCCGTACGAGCCCTGGTCCGAGTACCTCACCGGCACCCAGGGCCGCAGCCCCGGCTGGGACCCGCTGGGCACCGCGGTGCAGGAGGCCCACTCCCGGGGTCTGGAACTGCACGCCTGGTTCAATCCGTACCGGATCGCGAACCACACCGACCGCAGCCGGCTGGCCGCCTCGCACCCGGCCCGCAGGCACCCCGACTGGGCGGTCCCCTACGGCGGGAGGCTCTACTACAACCCCGGCCTGCCCGAGGTCCGCGCCTTCGTCCAGCAGGCGATGCTCGACGCGGTCGTCAGATACCCGGTCGACGCCGTCCACTTCGACGACTACTTCTACCCGTATCCGGTCGCGGGGCAGACCTTCGACGACGACGACGCCTACGACCGCTACGGCGGAGACTTCTCCAGCCGGGCCGCCTGGCGGCGTGACAACGTCGACAGGCTGGTGCAGGAGATGGCCGCCGGCATCGGCAGGGTCCGGCCCGGCACCCGGTTCGGGATCAGCCCCTTCGGGGTGTGGCGCAACGCCTCGGCCGACCCGCGCGGTTCGGACACCCGGGCGGGCGTGCAGACGTACGACGACCTGTACGCGGACACGCGCACCTGGGTGCGCAGCCACTGGATCGACTACGTCGTCCCGCAGCTGTACTGGCACATCGGCTTCGCCGCCGCCGACTACGCGAAGCTGGTCGAGTGGTGGGCGGCGGTCGCGAAGGGCACGAAGACGCACCTCTACATCGGCGAGGCCCTGTACCGGGCGGGGGCCGCCGGGCAGCCCTCGGCCTGGCAGGACCCGGTCGAGCTGTCCCGGCACCTCACCCTCGCCGCCGGCTACCCGCAGGTGCGCGGGCATGTGTTCTTCGCCGCCGCGGACGTGGCGGCCGATCCGATCGGGGCGATGTCACGCGTGATCACCGACCACTACGGAGGAGCGGTGAAGCCACCGCGGTGACCTACCGCTGTCGCTCTTCCTTGTGCTTGACCTGGCAGTCGGGTCCGGGCGACAGGATCGCCTGGTGTCCGTCCTGGAACTTGACGCGGTAGGGCGGGTTGCCCTCTTGGCCGAGGACTTCGAGGACTTCCGCTTCCTGGTCGTGTTGGCCGACCACCCTGCCATGCTGGACGAGGTGGTCACCCTTGGCTGCACGCATCTCGCAGGTCCTCCTCATGATCACGACCGCTGGGTGACGGCGATGCACACGAGCACGGCGACGGCGGTCACCGGAGCGGCCGCCGTGAAGTGCTCGCCCAGCAGCAGCGCCGACCACACCAGTGTGAGCAGCGGCTGAGCCAACTGCAACTGGCTGGCCCGGGGGATGCCGATGACCGCCATGCCCCGGTACCAGACGACCAGGCCGAGGAACTGCGAGCCCAGCGCCACCCACAGCAGACCGGCGATGCCGTGCCCGGTGAGCTGGAGGGGCTCGTACGCCAGCGCCACCGCGGCGGCCGGCACGGTCAGCGGCAGACACAGCACCAGCGCCCAGCCGATCACCTGCCAGCCCGGCATGATCCGGGCCAGTCGGCCGCCCTCGGTGTAGCCGGCCGCGCACACCAGCAGGGCCGCGAACAGATACCCGTCGGCGGCTGTCAGCGCACCGCCGCTCTGCCCGGCGGTGAAGGCGGCCACGGCCGCGGCCCCCGCCAGCGCGGCCAGCCAGAACCGGCGCGAGGGGCGGCTGCCGGTACGCAGCGCCGAGAACACGGCGGTGGTCAGCGGCAGCAGTCCCACCACGACGGCGGCGTGCGCGGTGGTGGAGGTCCGCAGGGCGAGCGTGGTCAGCATCGGGAAGCCGAGCACGACACCGGCGGCGACGACCGCGAGACCCGGCAGATGCCGGCGCTCGGGCAGCCGAACCCGCAGAACCAGGAGGCAGCCGCCCGCGACGAGCGCGGCGAGGACGCTGCGCACGGCCACCAGCGACCAGGGGCCGAAGCCCTCCAGTCCCCAGGCGGTGGCCGGGAAGGTCAGGGAGAAGGCGGCGACGCCGAGGGCGGCGAGACCGGTGCCGAGGCCGCGACGCTCGCGGGGAGCGGTGACCGCTATGGGGCTCGGTACAGTAGCGCTACTCTGTGTTCTCATGCATCAGCGTAGCAGCGTCAGTGAACTGGCAGAACAGCTCCGTCGGGACCTCGACCGCTACTCTCCTGGTGGAAAGCTCCCGTCGAGCCGGGAGCTGGTCGAGCGGTTCCGCGTGAGCCCGGTGACCGTCTCGCGCGCCCTCGCCCAGCTGGCCGCCGAGGGACTGGTGGTCACCCGGCCCGGGGCCGGCGCCTTCCGGGCCCGGCCGCGCACGACGGAGACCCCCGCCGGGGACACCTCCTGGCAGGAGGTCGCGCTGAGCGCCGACGGCGCCGCCGAGCTCGTACCGCGCACGGTGGACGCCTCCGGGGTCACGGTCTCGCTGGCCGCGCCGCCGCCCGGCGTGCTGGAGTTCAACGGCGGCTATCTGCATCCCTCCCTGCAGCCCGAGCGGGCCATGGCGGCGGCCCTGGCCCGGGCCGGGCGGCGGCCGGGCGCCTGGGGGAGGCCGCCGCTGGAGGGCCTGCCGGAGCTGCGGGAGTGGTTCGCGCGCGAGATCGGCGGGGCCGTCACCGCGGCCGAGGTGCTCATCGCGGCCGGCGGCCAGCCCGCCCTGGCCACCGCCCTGCGCGCTCTCGCCCCGCCCGGTGCCCCCGTCCTGGTCGAGTCGCCCACCTACCCGGGCATGCTGGCCTGCGCCCGCGCCGCCGGACTGCGCCCGGTCCCGGTGCCTGTCGACCCCGACGGAGTGCGCCCCGACCTGCTCGCCGACGCCTTCCGGGCCAGCGGCGCCCGGGTGTTCGTCTGCCAGCCCCTGTTCCAGAACCCCACCGGTGCCGTGCTGGCCCCCGGCCGGCGCGCCGAGGTGCTGCGCATCGCCCGCGAGGCCGGCGCCTTCGTCGTCGAGGACGACTTCGTACGGCGCCTGGTGCACGCCGACGCTGCCCCGCTGCCCCGGCCACTGGCCGCCGACGACCCGGACGGCGTGGTCGTGCACGTCGGCTCGCTGACCAAGGCGACCTCGCCCAGCTTCCGGGTGTGCGCCCTGGCCGCGCGTGGCCCGGTGCTGGAACGCCTGCGCGCCATCCAGGTCGTGGACAGCTTCTTCGTCCCCCGGCCGCTGCAGGAGGCCGCCCTCGAACTGGTCGGCTCCCCGGCCTGGCCCCGCCATCTGCGGGCGCTGTCGGCCGAGCTGAAGGCCCGCCGCGACGCCATGACGGCAGCGCTCGCCCGGCACCTGCCCGAACTGGCCCTGCCGCACGTCCCGTCCGGCGGCTACCACCTCTGGCTGCGCCTCCCCGACGGCACCGAGGAGTCCGCCCTCACCGCGGCCGGCCTGCGCGCGGGCGTCGCCCTCACCCCCGGCCGTCCCTACTTCAGTGCCGAACCTCCCGCCGCCCACCTCCGTCTGAGTTTCGCGGCGGTCGCCGGCACCGGGGAGATCACGGAGGGCGTACGGCGGCTGCGGGCGGCCTGCGACGAGGTGTTCTAGCGGCTGCGCGGCGCCGAAAGCCCTTGGACCGGCGCCGCGTTGGCCTGCGAGGATCACACCATGGACAGCACACCCCGACTCCCCGACGGCTACGAGTTCTCCGCCGACCCCGCCCGCGTCGACGTCGACCGGGTCCACGGCTGGCTGTCGACCGACGCCTACTGGGCGATCGGCCGGCCCCGCGAGAAGCACGAGCGGGCGATGGCGGGCTCACTGAACTTCGGGGTGTACGAGCGGGCCTCGGGGGAGCAGGTGGCGTACGCGCGCGTGGTCACCGACCAGGCGCTGTTCGCCTGGCTCGCCGATGTGTACGTGGACCCCTCGGTGCGCGGCAAGGGCGTCGGCACGGCCTTCGTCGGCCGCATCCGCGACCACCTGAAGCCGTACGGACTGCGCCGCATCCTGCTCGCCACGGAGGACGCGCACCGGGTGTACGAGAAGCTGGGCTTCCGCTCGCTGGACCGCCCCGACCAGTGGATGGTCCACCGCTTCGAGTCCGAGTGAGCGGTCGCACACCCGCTGTAACTCACGACGGCACCCCTTGACCCTGCACTCACCTGCGGCTCACCATCACCGCATGCCACTGAGGGTGACGTTCGTCGCCGCCGCGCGCAGCACCCCGCTGCTCGCGGAGCGCTTCGACGACGACCGGCCGCTGGACCAGGCCGGCTGGGACGAGGTGCAACGCGCCGCCGGGGATCTGCTGCCGCTGGCGGCCGCGGACCTGCGGTACTGCTCGCCGACCCCGCGCAGCCGGGCCACCGGCGACGCGCTGGGCTACGCCCCGCTGGCCCAGCTGGCGTTGCGGGACTGCGACATGGGCCGCTGGCGTGGGCTGACCCTGGGCGAGGCGATGGCCCGCGAGCCGGGCGCGGTGGACGCCTGGCTCGCCGACCCGCGCGCCACCCCGCACGGCGGCGAGTCCCTGCTGGCCTTCATCTCCCGGGTCGGCGGCTGGCTGGACACCCGGCCGGCGGAGGACGGCGGCCGGATCGTCGCCGTCGCCGAGCCCGCCGTCATCCGCGCGGTCCTGGTCTACGCCCTGAAGGCACCACCCTCGACCTACTGGAACATCGACGTCCGCCCGCTGTCCACGTCCACCGTCACCGGCCGCGCGGGCCGCTGGAGCCTTCGCCTCGAGGCCGGCTCGGCTCAGCCCTCGCGCACGTAGTCCGTGGTCAGCACCAGGTCCTTCGCGGGGCCGCCCACCCGCCACACCGAGCGCCAGCGGTCGGCGTCGCGGACGGTGAATTCGCCGCGGTAGAGGTCGGCCGCGCACGGGTGCTCGGCGAGGTACCGCCCCGAGGTCAGGTCCAGCGCGTGGAAGGGCCGCCCGTCGGCGAACCGCACGTCCGCCGTGCCCGGCCCGGGCCCTGGCAGAAACCGCAGCGTGCGGGTGGCGGGGCGCGCCACACCCTGCCAGGTGAAGGTGCCGGACTCCTCGTGCAGCAGGCCGCCGGCCTGAAGCGCGGTGAAGACGGTCTCCCCTGAGAAGTGTCCTTCCGCTCCGCTCGCCAGGTCTCGCACGCTGCGCTCCACTCGCCAGCGGCCGGCCAGATAGGCCGGCACATCGGTGACCGGCCAGTACGGGGGCTGCAGATCCATGAGGCGAGCTTACGGGCGACCGCGTTGCCCCATTGACGTGTTCACACCCCTCCTCTGGCGTGCGTTCGAAATGTTGACCAGTGTCTGATATTTCGAACGACAGCAGCGCCGCCTACGACGACGTGAAGGTCACCGCCGCCGACGGATCGACCCTGCTCGGCGACGACTTCTCCGGTGACGCCTCGCAGTGGACCCACACGGGCACCGGGAGCTGGAGCGTCCAGGACGGCCAGTACGTCCAGACCGACACCACCGCCCAGAACACCATGGTCTGGGCGGGCGACCCCGCCTGGCACGACTACGACCTGCGGGTGAAGGCCACCAAGAAGGCGGGTCAGGAGGGCTTCCTCGTCGCCTTCGGCGTCAAGGACACCGGCACCTACTACTGGTGGAACATCGGCGGCTGGAACAACACCCAGACCGCGGTCGAGCAGGCCGTGGACGGCGGCAAGTCCACCCTGATCGCCAAGCCGGGCTCGGTCGACACCGGCCGCGCCTACGACATCGACATCAAGGTGCGCGGCCGCCAGGTCACCCTGTACCTCGACGGGCAGCAGTGGGGCAGCTTCACCGACGACAAGCCGGCCGAGCCGTTCCGCCAGGTCGTCACACGGGACGCGAAGACCGGCGAGCTGATCGTCAAGGTCGTCAACGACCAGTCCTCGGCAGCGCGTACGGCCATCGACCTGGGCGGTGCGAAGACCACCCCCGAGGCGCAGGTGACCACGCTCGCCGCCGCACCGGACGCGGTGAACAGCGAGACGTCGACGGCGGTCGCACCGCGGACGTCCACCTTCACCGGAGTCGCGGACAGCTTCACCTACACCTTCCCGGCGAACTCGATCACGTTCCTGAGGATCAGGCAGAAGTAGTGCCCTCCGGCGCGGGCCGCTGTCCGAGCGGCAGCAGCCCGCGCTCGGCGAAGACCTTCTTCGCCACGAAGGTCGCGTTCAGCGCCTTCGGGAAACCGCAGTACCCGGCCGAGTGCAGCAGCGCCTCGACGATCTCCTCGGGCGTGAGCCCCACGTTCAGCGCCGCGTTGACGTGCACCTCCAGCTGGGGCTCGCAGCCGCCGAGCGCGGTCAGCATGCCCAGGGTGACCAACTGGCGGTCGCGGGGCGGGAGTCCCGGCCGGTCGTAGACCTCGCCGAAGCCCCAGGCGACGATCTGGTGCCCCAGCTCGGGGCTGATGTCGGCGAGCGAGTCGATGACCCGCTGCCCCGCCTCACCGTCGACGGACCGCAGGACCTCCAGGCCATGGGCGAAGCGTTCGTCACGGGTGGTGCTCTGGCTCATGTCCGCTCGTCCGTTCCCGGCCGCCCGTCGTGGAGCAGCCCTTCGTAGTGGGAGATCTTGTCGTCCAGCGCGGACGCGTTGCGCCGCAGCGCCCGCATCCGGTCGGCCAGTGCGGCGCGGTGCTCGCGCAGCATCGCCAGCCGCTCGGCGAGAGTGCCGTCCCCCTCCGCCCGCAGCCGTGCGTAGCGCTGCATGTCGCTGATCGACATGCCGGTCTCGCGCAGCCGCAGCAGGAACTCCAGCCAGGCCAGGTCCGCCGCCCGGTAGCGCCGCTGGTTGCCGGTGGTCCGGCCGACCCGTTCGATCAGGCCGGCCTTCTCGTAGTACCGCAGCGTGTCCTGCGTAAGACCCGTGCGCTCGGCGACCTGGGCGATGGTCAACGACGGCTCCCGACCGTCAGGGAGGGGCTGTCCGCTGGTCATGACAAGAACGGTAGAACCTGGAGCGCGCTCCAGGTCAAGCGCGGTCCGGCGATCAGCCGCCGAAGTACTTCTGAGCTGCGCGGACACCCTCCACCAGCGCGTCCACCTCGGCCGGCGTGTTGTAGACGTAGAAGCTCGCCCGGGTCGTCGCCGGGATGCCGTACCGCTTCACGATGGGCCGGGCGCAGTGGTGGCCGACGCGGACGGCGACGCCCCGCTCGTCCAGCACCTGGCCCACGTCGTGCGGGTGGATGCCGTCGACCGTGAAGGAGACCGCCGAGCCCCGGTCCGCGAGCTCGGTGGGGCCGACGATCCGGACGCCCGGGACCTCGGCGAGCAGTTCCAGCGCGCGGGCGGTGAGCGCCTCCTCGTGCGCCGCCACCTCCGCCATGCCGAGCCGCTCCAGATACTCCACCGCCGCCGCGAGCCCGACCGCCTGCGAGGTCATCGGCACGCCCGCCTCGAAGCGCTGCGGCGGCGGCAGGAAGGTGGTGCGGTCCATCTCCACGATCTCGATCATCGAGCCGCCGGTCAGGAACGGCGGCAGTCCGGCGAGCAGGTCCGCGCGGCCCCACAGCACGCCGACGCCGTTCGGGCCGAGCATCTTGTGCCCGGAGAAGGCGAGGAAGTCCGCGCCCAGCTCCGTCACGTCGACCGGGCGGTGCGGCACCGACTGGGCGCCGTCCACGACCACCAGGGTGCCGAACGCGTGCGCCCGGTCGGCGAGTTCGCGCACCGGGTTGAGCGTGCCGAGCACATTGGACTGGTGGCCGAGGGCGAGCACCTTGGTGCGCTCGTCCAGCAGTTCCCCGGCCCGGGACAGGTCGAGCCGGCCGTCGTCGGTGAGCCCGAACCAGTCGAGGGCCGCCCCCGTCCGCTCGGCCAGCTGCTGCCAGGGAACCAGGTTCGCGTGGTGCTCCATCTCCGTCACCACGATCCGGTCGCCGGGTCCGAGCCGGCCGGCGTTGCCCAGCGCGTAGGCGACCAGGTTGATGCCCTCGGTCGTGTTGCGGGTGAAGACCACCTCGTCGGCGGCGGCGCCGATGAACCGGGCGACGGTGTGCCGGGCCTGCTCGTACGCCTCCGTCGCCTCGCCCGCCAGCTGGTGCGCGCCGCGGTGCACGGCCGCGTTGTGGTGCAGATAGAAGTCCCGCTCGGCGTCGAGCACCTGGAGGGGCTTCTGGGTGGTGGCGCCGGAGTCCAGGTAGACGAGCGGGGCGCCGCCGTCCAGGGTCCGCTCCAGGATCGGGAAGTCCTTGCGCAGCGCGTGCACGTCGAAGGCCACGACGGCTCACCTCTCACGGTCTTGTCTCACGGTTTTTGCGATGGTTCTCCGTGAGACACGCTAAGCCTCCCTCACGGAGAACCGCAAGGATTACCATGAGAGCCGTGCATCACGAGGACCCCGTCCACCTGCATCGGCCCCCGGTCCCCGGCGAGGACCGGTACCTCTCGCTGGCGCTGGTCAACACGCGCTTCACCGTCAGCCACGGCCAGGTCGACCTGCTCGACGACACCGGGGCCGCGCACCTCTGGCTCGTCCGGCACGGGCTGCTGCCCGACCAGGTGGTGATCAACGGCAGGCAGTCCGGCCGGCTGCGCACCCTGCGCGAGGCACTGCGCGCCCTCTTCGAGGCCCGCGTCCGCCCGGCACTCCCGCCCGCCGACGCCCTCGACGCCCTCAACACCGCGCTCGCCGCCGCGCCCGCCACGCCCCGGCTCGTCTGGACCGCCGACGGCCCCCGCCGCGCCGACCTCCCCGACACCGGAAACCCGGCCGCCGCCGCGCTCTCCCTGCTCGCCGAGGACGCCACCGACCTGCTCACCGGCGCCGACGCCGACCAGCTCACCGAGTGCGCCGCCCAGGGCTGCGCCCGCTGGTTCCTGCGCTCCCACGGGGCCCGCCGCTGGTGCACCACGAAGTGCGGCAACCGGGTCCGGGCCGCCCGCGCCTACGCCGCCCGCAGGACCGGTCCATCCAGTTCACCTTAAAAACACCTCCCGGAAATCAGAGATTTTCCGGGGCGTCATTAAATTCATACGGTGTTTCCCGTATTCGGAGGACAGCGCGCCACTTTTGGGTACGCGCACAACCAACCCGAAACACGGACCGTCTAAGTCGGCGAAAAAGACGGGCACACCTTTGTGGGGGAACGCCGGAAAATGCAACAGGGTGTGACACCGATATCCCCTCCGAGGCGTGCCGCCGCCCTGCTCGCCGCGGCCGTCGCCGTCACGGCGTTCTGCGCGGGTGACGTCCTCGCCCGCAGCTACCCCTTCGGCCCCCGCACCCGCAGCGTCAACGACCTCGGCAACCAGTACGTGCCCTTCCACGCCCACCTGTGGGACCTGCTGCACGGCCACGCCGACGGCGGCCTCCTCGTCAACTGGCAGTCCGGGTACGGCTCCAGCTTCCTGCCCGACCTCGGCACCTACCTCGGCAGCCCCTTCGCCCTGCTCGTCGCCGTCTTCCCACGGGACCGGATCGACCTCGCCGTCTACGTCGTCACGGTCCTGAAGACCGCCTCCGCCGCGGCCGCCATGACCTGGCTGCTGCTCACCCTGCGGCCCGGGCGCTGGTGGGCCGCCGGACTGCTCGGCGCCTCCTACGCGCTGTGCGGCTGGACCCTGGCCGACGCCGACTACAACCCGATGTGGCTCGACGGGCTGATCGCCTTGCCGCTGCTGTGCCTGGTCGGCGAATGGGCGACCGCGGGGCGCCGGCGCCTCCTCGGAGTCCTGGTCGTCGCCCTCGCCTGGACCGCCAACTTCTACACCGCCTACATGGCCACCCTCGGCGCCGCCCTGGTCCTGCTGCTGCGCCTGCTGCTCGCCCGCCCGCCCCGCCGACAGGCCCTCGCGGCGGCCGGCCGCGCCACCCTCACCGTCGCCCTCGGCATCGGCCTCGCCGCCCCCCTCGTCACGGTGATCTACTTCGGCACCAAGTACGCCTACCCTGGCCGCGTACGGCAGTTCACCCCCGTGCCCGGCGAGGACCTGCTGGCCCGCCTGCTGCCCACGACCTACGGCTTCGGCTCCCCGGCCCTCTACGTCGGCATCACCGCCCTGGTGCTCGCCCTCGCCCTGCCCTTCCACCGCGCGGTCCCCGCCCCGGTGCGCACGGGCTGGACCACGCTCGTCCTCGCGGTCGCCCTGTCGCTCCAGTGGGCGCCCACCAGCCTGGTCTGGCACGCCTTCGCCACCCCGCAGGGCAGCTCCTACCGGCAGGCCTTCGTCCTGTGCGGACTGCTGGTCATCGCCGCCTGGCACGCCCTGGCGTACGGCCTCCCCGACCGGCGGGCCCTCGGCGCCGCGACCGCGCTGCTCGCCCTGGTCGCCGCCGTCGCGAGCCGCAGCACGCTGGTACGGCCGCACACCTGGCCGGTGCTGCTGCTCGCCGTCGCGGGCACCCTGACCGGACTCGTCCTCCTCGGCCGCGCCGGGCCGCGCACGCGACTCGCCGGCCTGGCCGTCGTGCTCCTCCTCGGCGCGCAGGTCGGCGAGACCGCCGCCACCTCCGCCGTCGCCACCAAGCTGCGCCTGAAGCACCTGGACGACTACGCGCCCTGGGGCGAGCGGCAGCAGCGGCAGGCGGCGGCGATCGCCGAGGCCGACGGCTGGCCCCGCTACCGCACCGACCCCGGCCGCGAACAGACCGTCGGCAACGATCCGATGCTGGTCGGCGGCCAGGGCGCCCAGTACTACAGCAGCCACACCTCGGACGTCCTCAGCCGCACCCTCACCGCCCTCGGCGGCGGCTGGAGCTCGCGCGGGCGCAGTGTGCAGAGCCTGGACAACGCCGTCACCGACGTCCTCTTCTCCGTCGGCGCCCGGCTGCACAACCCGCCGGACCCGCACCAGGCGGCGCTGCCCGAGACCACCGGGTCGATCACCGTGACCCGGCGAGAGGTGCCGCCCCTGGTGACCGTGCGGACCGCGCCCGACGACACCCCCTTCGGCCCGTCGCCGTACCGCAACCAGGAACTGCTGCTCGGCAGCCGGGTCTACACCGTGCCGCGCGTCGCCGTGGACGACGACTTCGGGAAGCCGGTGAGGAGCCGCTATGTGGGCTCAGGCAACGCCATGACCGGGCCGACGATCACCGCCCGCTGCCCGGCCGGGACGCAAGTGAACCTGTGGGCCCCGCACTTCTCCGGCACCGCGCGGCTCGCGGGCTCCGGCACCGGCGTCCCCTTCCGGTTCGAGTACGGCCGCAACCGCGCCGCCATGGAGCCGCTCGGCCGTACCCCGGCCTCCGGGCGCGTACGGATCGAGCTGTCCCCGGACCGCCCCGGCCGAATCCCGCCCGGCGCGGTCGGCTGCCTGGACACCGCGCGGCTGCACACCGCGGCGGCCCGGCTGAAGGCCACCGGCGCCACCGAGGTGAGCGTCTCCGACGGCACCGTGCGGGCTCGACTGCCCGCCGGCAGCAAGGGGATCGCGGTCGTCGCCGCACCTCGCATCGCCGGCTGGCGCTGCGCCACCGGGGACGGCGCGGCCAGGCCCGCCGAGGACTACCACGGCCTGATCGCCGTCCCCCTCGACGGCCGCTCAACCAGTCTGACCTGCACCTTCCACCCACCCGGCCTGCGGCTGGGCACGACCGTCGGGCTCGTCTCGCTCGCGGCCCTCACCGTGCTCACCGCCCTCACCGCCGTCCGCCGCCGGCGCACCCCCGTGCCGCCCACGCCCACTCCACCACGCGAGCGCGTGACCACTGCACCCTGACACCGCGCCCCTGGGGGGATTCACCATGCTGATATCGATCGTCGCGCCCTGCTACAACGAGGAAGACGTCCTCGAACGCTTCCACGAGAAGATCCAGAGCGTCGCCGAGGAACTGCTGCCGCTCGGCCACGACATGGAGTTCGTGTACGTCGACGACGGCAGCCGCGACCGTACGCTCGCCGTCCTGAAACACCTGGCCGACCTCGACGCACGGGTCCGCTACGTCTCCTTCAGCCGCAACTTCGGCAAGGAGGCCGCCCTGCTCGCCGGCCTGCGGCACGCCTCCGGCGACTGCGTGATCGTCATGGACGCCGACCTCCAGCACCCGCCGGAACTGATCCGGCGGATGGTCCGGCTGCGCGAGGAGGGGCACGACCAGGTCATCGCCCGGCGCAGCCGCACCGGCGACGGTCTCGCCCGGACCCTCACCGCGCGCCTGTACTACCGGCTCGTCAACCGCCTGGTCGACGTCGAACTCGTCGACGGCGTCGGAGACTTCCGGCTGCTGTCGCGCCGTGTGGTGGACGCCGTGCTGGCCCTCACCGAGTACAACCGCTTCTCCAAGGGCCTGTTCGCCTGGGTGGGATTCCCGAGCACCACCTTCGAGTACGAGAACGCCGCGCGCGAGGCCGGAAACAGCTCCTGGAACCTGCGCGGCCTGCTCAACTACGGCATCGACGGACTGCTGTCCTTCAACAACCGCCCGCTGCGCGCCGCCCTCTGGCTGGGCGTGGGACTGCTGCTGTGCGCGGGCCTCTACACGGCCTGGATCGTGGGCGCCGCGCTGATCAACGGGGTCCAGACTCCGGGCTATGTGACCATCATCACCGCCGTGACGGCCCTGGCGGGGGTGCAGATGGTCATGCTGGGAGTGATCGGGGAGTACACCGGCCGCATCTACTACGAGGTGAAGGGTCGTCCGCACTTCCTGGTGAAGGCGACCAACGTGGAACGGACGAAAGACCTCATTCCTTGAAGCGACAGATCCTCACCTTCGCCGCGGTCGGTGTGATCAACACCGCCACCTATTACTGTCTCTACCTGCTGTTCCTGAACTGGCTGCCCTATCTCTTCGCGCATGTCATCGCCTTCGTGATCAGCATGATCGGCTCCTTTTTCCTGAATGCGCGCTTCACCTACCGGACGCCGCCGACCTGGCGTAAATTCCTGCTGTTCCCGCTGACGAACGTCACCAATTTCCTGGTCGCCACCTCGGGTGTCTACGTCATCGTCGACGTCCTGCACGCCGGGAGCCGCTTCGCCCCACTGCTGGCCTCGGCGGCGGCGATCCCGGTCACCTTCGTCGTGTCCCGCTGGGTGATGCTTCCCCGGCAGATCGCCCGGCCCTCCGCATAGTCGTTGCATAAAACTGCGGCAATACGTATAGTCATGCCATCACGAGGAGGATGGACATGGCGGTACGTGCGGCGGTGGCCGGAGCGAGCGGATACGCGGGCGGCGAGGCCCTGCGCCTGCTCCTCGCGCACCCCGAGGTCGAGATCGGTGCCCTGACCGGGAACTCCAACGCCGGCCAGCGGCTCGGCGCGCTGCAGCCGCATCTGCTGCCCCTGGCCGACCGCGTGCTGACTCCGACCACGGCCGAGGCGCTCGCCGGGCACGACGTGGTCTTCCTCGCGCTGCCGCACGGGCAGTCCGCCGCCGTCGCCGAGCAGCTCGGGCCCGATGTCCTCGTGGTCGACATGGGCGCCGACTTCCGGCTGAAGGACCCGGCCGACTGGGAGAGGTTCTACGGCTCCCCGCACGCCGGCACCTGGCCGTACGGCCTCCCCGAACTTCCGGGCGCCCGCGCCGCGCTGGAGGGGTCCAAGCGCATCGCGGTGCCCGGTTGCTACCCCACCGCCGTCACCCTGGCCCTGTTCCCGGCCTACGCCGCGCAGATCGCCGAGCCCGAGGCGGTGATCGTCGCCGCGTCCGGCACCTCCGGCGCCGGCAAGGCGCCCAAGCCGCATCTGCTCGGCAGCGAGGTCATGGGCTCCATGGCGCCGTACGGCGTCGGCGGCGGCCACCGGCACACCCCCGAGATGATCCAGAACCTCAGCGGGGCGGCGGGGGAGCGGGTCTCGGTCTCCTTCACGCCGACGCTCGCGCCGATGCCGCGCGGGATCCTCGCCACGTGCAGCGCGTCCGCGAAGGCGGGCGTCACCGCCGAGTCGGTCCGCGCCGCCTACGAGAAGGCCTACGCCGACGAGCCCTTCGTGCACCTGCTGCCCGAGGGCCAGTGGCCCGCGACGGCGTCCGTCTACGGTTCCAACGCCGTTCAGGTGCAGGTCGCATACGACGAGTCCGTGGGCCGCATCATCGCGATCAGCGCCATCGACAACCTGACCAAGGGCACCGCCGGCGGTGCCGTCCAGAGCATGAACATCGCCCTCGGTCTTCCCGAGACCACCGGGCTTTCCACGATCGGAGTCGCACCGTGAGCGTCACGGCAGCCAGGGGATTCACGGCGGCGGGGATCGCCGCCGGGATCAAGGAGAACGGCAACCCCGACCTGGCCCTCGTGGTCAACAACGGGCCGCGCCGTGCCGCCGCGGGCGTCTTCACCTCCAACCGTGTGAAGGCCGCGCCGGTGCTGTGGTCCGAGCAGGTCCTCAGGAGCGGCCAGGTCTCCGCCGTCGTCCTCAATTCCGGCGGAGCCAACGCCTGCACCGGTCCCAAGGGCTTCCAGGACACCCACGCCACCGCCGAGAAGGTGGCCGAGGTGCTCGGCCGGGGCGCCATCGAGGTCGCCGTGTGCTCCACCGGGCTCATCGGCGTCCTGCTGCCCATGGACAAGCTGCTCCCGGGCGTCGAGACGGCCGCCGCCCAGCTGTCCGAGCACGGCGGCGAGAAGGCCGCCATCGCGATCAAGACCACCGACACCGTCCACAAGACCTCCGTCGTCAGCAAGGACGGCTGGACCGTCGGCGGCATGGCCAAGGGCGCCGGCATGCTCGCCCCCGGCCTCGCCACCATGCTGGTCGTCCTCACCACGGACGCGGAGCTGGACGACGACGCACTCGACCGGGCGCTGCGCGCGGCCACGAAGGTCACCTTCGACCGCGTCGACTCCGACGGCTGCATGTCCACCAACGACACCGTCCTGCTGCTCGCCTCCGGCTCCTCCGGCATCACCCCGGAGTTCCAGGAGTTCGCCGGTGCCGTACGGCAGGTGTGCGACGACCTCGGGCAGCAGCTCATCCGGGACGCCGAGGGCGCCAGCAAAGACATCAAGGTCGAGGTGGTCAACGCGGCGAGCGAGGCGGACGCCGTCGAGGTGGGCCGCTCCATCGCCCGCAACAACCTCCTCAAGTGCGCGATCCACGGCGAGGACCCCAACTGGGGCCGGGTGCTCTCCGCGATCGGCACCACGAAGGCCGCCTTCGAGCCGGACCAGCTCAACGTGGCCATCAACGGCGTGTGGGTGTGCAAGAACGGTTCGGTCGGCGAGGACCGCGAGAAGGTCGACATGCGCTACCGCGAGGTGCACATCGTCGCCGACCTGGCGGCGGGCACCGAGACCGCGACGATCTGGACCAACGACCTCACCGCCGACTACGTCCACGAGAACAGCGCCTACTCGTCATGAGCACTCGCAAGCACACGGCCCTGCCGAAGGCCCAGATCCTCATCGAGGCGCTGCCCTGGCTGACCCGGCACCACGGCAAGATCGTCGTCATCAAGTTCGGCGGCAACGCCATGGTGAACGAGGAACTGAAGGCCGCCTTCGCGCAGGACGTCGTCTTCCTCAGGCACGCCGGCCTCAAGCCGGTCGTCGTCCACGGCGGCGGCCCGCAGATCAGCGCCGCCCTCGACCGGCACGGCATCGTCAGCGAGTTCAAGGCGGGCCTGCGCGTGACCACCGAGGACGCGATGGACGTCGTACGGATGGTGCTGGCGGGGCAGGTGCAGCGGGAGCTGGTCGGTCTGCTCAACCAGCACGGGCCGCTCGCCGTCGGCCTGACCGGCGAGGACGCCCACACCATCACCGCGACCAGGCACCAGCCCGAGATCGACGGCGAACTGGTCGACATCGGGCGGGTCGGCGAGATCACCGCGATCGACACGGGCGCCATCGAGGCGCTGCTCGCCGACGGCCGTATCCCGGTCGTGTCGTCGATCGCCCGCTCCCAGGACGACCACCATGTCTACAACGTCAATGCTGATACGGCGGCTGCGGCACTCGCTGCGGCACTGGGCGCCGAGACCCTCATGGTCCTCACCGACGTCGAGGGCCTCTATGAGGACTGGCCGAACTCCGACGAGGTGATCAGCCGGCTCACCGCTTCCCAACTGGAGAAGCTGCTGCCGGAGTTGAGCTCCGGCATGGTGCCGAAGATGGAGGGCTGTCTGTACGCCGTGCGCAACGGGGTGCACACCGCCCGCGTCATCGACGGCCGGGTCCAGCACTCGATCCTGCTGGAGATCTTCACCGACGAAGGCATCGGGACGATGGTCGTGCCCGACGAGCTCGAGGGGGACGCACAGTGACGGGCAACCAGGGCAACCACGAGCACCAGGGCAACCAGGAGCTGACCCAGCGCTGGCAGGGCGTGCTCATGAACAACTACGGCACCCCCCGCCTGCCCCTCGTGCGCGGCGAGGGCGTGAAGGTCTGGGACGCCGAGGGCCGGGAGTACCACGACTTCGTCGGCGGCATCGCCACCAACGCCCTCGGTCACGCCCACCCGGCGATCGTGGAGGCCGTCAGCGGGCAGATCGCCTCCCTCGGCCACATTTCCAACTTCTTCATGGCCGAGCCCACCGTCGCCCTCGCCGAACGGCTGCTGACGCTCTTCGGCCGGGAGGGCCGCGTCTTCTTCTGCAACTCCGGAGCCGAGGCCAACGAGGCCGCCTTCAAGATCGGCCGGCTCACCGGGCGCACCCACATGGTCGCCACCACCGGCGGCTTCCACGGCCGTACGATGGGCGCCCTCGCGCTCACCGGCCAGCCCGCCAAGCAGGACCCCTTCCTGCCGCTGCCCGGTGAGGTCACCCACGTGCCCTACGGCGACGCCCAGGCGCTCGCGGCGGCGGTCACCGAGGAGACCGCTCTGGTGATCATCGAGCCGGTCCAGGGCGAGAACGGGGTGGTGGTGCCCCCGGCCGGCTATCTGAAGGCCGCCCGCGCCATCACCGCCGCCACCGGCGCCCTGCTGGTGCTGGACGAGGTGCAGACCGGCATCGGCCGCACCGGGACCTGGTTCGAGTACCAGGCCCACGAGGGCGTGCTGCCCGATGTCGTGACCCTCGCCAAGCAGCTCGGTGGCGGACTGCCGCTCGGCGCCACCGTGGCCTTCGGCCGGGCCGCCGAACTGCTCCAGCCCGGCCAGCACGGTACGACCTTCGGCGGCAACCCGGTCGCCTGCGCCGCCGGACTCGCCGTGCTCGACACCATCGCGCACGAGGGGCTGCTGGAGAACGTCAAGCGGCAGGGCGAGAAGCTGCGCGAGGGAATCGAGGGCCTGGGGCACCCGTTGATCGATTTTGTGCGGGGCGCCGGTCTGCTCCTGGGTATCGTGCTCACCGGGCCGCGCGCGCCGCAGGTGCAGCAGGCGGCCCAGGAGGCCGGGTTCCTGGTGAACGCGCCCGCCCCCGACGTCGTACGGCTCATGCCGCCGCTGAACCTGACCGACGACGAGGCGGGAGCGTTTCTGCGGGCGCTGCCCGGCATCCTCGACGCAGCGAACCCAGTGGATGGGGACGGACGATCCGGAGAATAGGACGACGATGAGCCAGGCGCAGGACCACGAGCAGGCGGCGGGTAGCGGACCGGCCGTGCCGCAGACCCGTACCGCGCGGCACCGCCGGATCGTGGACATCCTCAACCGGCAGCCGGTGCGGTCGCAGAGTCAGCTGGCGAAGCTGCTCGCCGACGACGGGCTGAGCGTCACCCAGGCGACGCTCTCCCGGGACCTCGACGAGCTGAACGCGGTGAAGATCCGCAACACCGACGGCGAGCTGATCTACGCGGTGCCGAGCGAGGGCGGGTTCCGTACCCCGCGTGCCCCCTTGGGGGAGTCGGCCAAGGAGGAGCGCATGCGGCGCCTCTCGCAGGAGCTGCTGATCTCCGCGGAGGCCTCCGCCAACCTCGTCGTCCTGCGCACCCCGCCGGGGGCCGCCCAGTTCCTCGCCTCGGCCATCGACCAGGCGGAGCTGCACGACATCCTGGGCACGATCGCCGGCGACGACACGCTGCTGCTGATCAGCCGGGACCCGAGCGGGGGCCAGGCCCTGGCGGACCACCTGCTGCGGCTGGCGCAGAACGGGCACTGAACCGGCATGCGGCGCCCCGCCCGTGGGCGGAGAATGACAGTGTGATCTTCCGCGGCGGGCGGGCAGGTGGGCGGGCAATCCCCTGGCGGCCGTCGGCCGTATACGGGGGTGTGTCGGGTTTCCGGTTCCGCGTGGACCGCCTCCCGGACGAAGCCCTGCTGGCCGGGCTGGCCACCGGTGATCCGGAACTCGCGGTGATCTTCGTGCGCAGGTTCCAGCGCCGGGTGTTCGGGGTCGCCATGGCCGTCACCGGTGATGTGCAACTCGCCGAGGACGTCGCTCAGTCGACGTTCGAGCGCGCGTGGCGGCACGCCCAGATCTACGACTCGCGCCGCGGCTCGGTCGCCACCTGGCTGACGACCATCGCGCACAACCTCGCCGTCGACGCCGTCCGGGCCCGGCGGACCGAGCCGATGGCGCCCGAGGACCTCGACTCCGTCATCGGCGTCGTCACCGAGACCCCCGAGCAGTGGGCGCTGGCCGACGAGGCCTCCTCCCAGCTGCGGGCCGCCGTGGGGCGGTTGCCCCGGGAACAGGCAAGGGCCCTGGTGATGGCGGGCATCTACGGGATGACGGCCCAGCAGATCGCCGAGGCGGAGCGCATCCCGCTGGGCACCGCCAAGACACGGATCAGGGCCGCCATGGAGAAACTGCGCACCACGCTCGCGCCTTCGAAGCGAGGCGACCATGTCGAGTGACGCGAACTGCGCCAAGCTGCGCGAGATCGGCGCCGAGCTCGCGCTGGGCGTGCTGCCGGGCCGGGAACGCGCCGAGGCGGTCGCCCATCTGGACCGGTGCGCGGACTGCCGGGAGTACGTCCGCCGGCTCACCCTGGTCGGCGACCGGCTGATCGGCCTGCTGCCGGACGCCGAGCCCCCGGCCGGGTTCGAGACCCGGGTGGCGCGCAGGCTGGCCGAACAGGCTTCGGGGCCCGAGGCTCCCGCGGGCGCCTCCGGCCGGGCGCCCCGGAACCTGCGCGGGCGTGCCCGGCGCGCCCGGCTGCGGCTGGCGGCCGTCGCCACCGCGCTCACCGTCACCGTCGGCTTCGCCGGCTGGGGGATCGGCACCGCCATCGAGGAGGTCGTCGCCTCGACCGCGCCCGCCACCGAGTCCGAGCCCGTGCTGCTCGGCGACATGACCTCGGCCACGACCGGCGGCAAGGTCGGCGAGGTCTACGTCCACCCCGAGACGCCCGGCTGGATCTTCGTGTCCGTCGAGTCCGCCGGGTCCCGCGGCGCGTACACCGGCAAGGTCACCTGTGTGCTGGAGCACTCCGACGGCACGACCGTACGGGTCGGCAACTTCCTCCTGACCGGCGGACGCGGCGAGTGGGGCGTGGGCGCTCCCGGCAACCTGTCGACCCTCTCCGGTGCCCGGCTGACGACACCCGGCGGCACCGTCCTCGCCACGGCCCACCTGGTGAAGGGGCACGTCGTGCAACCCAAGGAGGGAACGGTGGCCGCCTGATACGGCGAACGGGCCTTACCCCGGTGGTCAGCCCAGCCGCGCCGCCAGCCCCCCGGTGCACCGCACCTCGTCGCCGGCGGTGATCAGCAGCCCCTCCACGTCCGGTAGCGACTCCAGCCACGCCAGGCCCGCCCGGGACCCCATCGCGAAGGCCGCCGTGGCCCAGCAGTCGACCCAGGTCAGCCGGGGACCGATCACCGTCACGGCCACCAGGTCCGACACCGCGGACTTCCCGGTCCGCGGATCCACGATGTGCGCGCCCCGCTCGGCCGTACCCGAGGTCGCCACCGACAGTTCGGCCACGCCCGCCGTCGAGATCACCGCCGCCAGACCACCCGGCCGGAGCGGATCCGCCACCCCCACGCGCCACGGCCGCCCAGGCTCCGGCGTGCCGAGGAGCTGGACGTCCCCGCCGCCGTTGACGCTCACCCCGCGCACCCCGGCCACCCCCGCCAGCAGCCGCGCGGCCCGCTCGGCGGCCCAGCCCTTGACGATGCCGGTGGGATCGAGCGAGCCCTGGTAGCGGGTGCTGAACCAGCCCTCGCTCACCCCTTCCGCCTCGGCCGCGAGGTCCAGCACCTCGGCCATCTCCGGCGCGCACTCCGCCACGGTCAGCTCGCCGCGGGCCAGCCGCGAGACCTCGCTGTCCTCGCGGTAGGTGCTGAACGCCGCGTCCGCACGGTGCAGACCGGCGACGGCTTCGGCCAGCGCCTCGCGCACGGCACCGGGTTCCCCGCCGCGGACGTCGAAGGAGAAGACGGTCCCCATGACCTCCTCCGCATGACGCACCGCGGCGGGAGTATCGGACGACTCGGTCACCGGGTCAGCCACCGGCCTGGTCCAGCGCCGACTGCAGCGACTGCTTGTAGCCGGTGCTGGTGTAGGTGGCGCCGGAGACGGCGTCGATGTTCGCGTTCCCGGCCGTGACGGCCTCCTGGTTGAGCCTGGGGACGGCCAGCGCCGTCTTCTGGTCGCTGAGTCCGCCCTTGGGTGCCTGCACGGCCTCGGCCTTGGTGATCTTGCCACCGCTGACCGTGATCCGCACCTGGACCGGGCCGTACTGCGTCTGCGCGACCTTGCCGGTGACCGTGCGGGCCTGTGCCGCACCGGAGGAGCCGGAGGCTCCGGAACCGGGGGAGCCGGCCGGGGCACCCGTCGAGGACCCGGCGGACGTCTTCATCCTGTCCAGCGCCGACTGCAGCGACTTCTTGTAGCCGTCGCTCGTGTACGTCGCCCCGGACACCGCGTCGATCCGCGCGCTCTGCGCGGCGACGGCCTCCTGGTTGAGCTTGGGGACGGCCAGCGCCGTCTTCTGGTCGCTGAGTCCGCCCTTGGGCGCCTGCACCGCCTCGGCCTTGGTGATCTTCCCGCCCGCGACGGTCAGCCGCACCTGCACGGTCCCGTACTGCGTCTGCGTGGCGTCGCCGGTCACCGTGCCGGAGCCGGCGGAAGCCTGGGCACCGCCCTGCGGGGACTCCTGTCCCGCGGCCGTCTGCTGCGGGGCCGGGCCCGCCGCCGAGGCCGCGGCCGGATCGGACGCCGGCTTCAGCGACAGCAGCAGCACGACACCGGACACGGTGGCGGCGGTGGCCAGCACGACCCGCCGAATGGGGTGGCTCTTCCTCATCTGTCCGTAGCTCCCGCTCACATCTCGAACGACTCGTGATGGATGCGGCGGGCGGGGACCCCCGCGCCGCGCAGTGCCTCGTACACCGACTGAGCGAACCCGGTCGGGCCGCACATGAACACGTCGTGCCGGTCGATGTCCGGGATCTTCCGCTGGAGGTTCTCCGCGGAGATGTCCGGCCGCTCCCCGTCGGGGCTGTTCACCGCGTACATCAGCCGGGCGCCCCGCTCGTCGGCGATCTTCGCCAGCTCGTCCCACAGCGCCAGGTCCTGAGTGCTGTTGGCCCGGTAGAGCAGGGTGATGTCACCGGCCGCCCCCGGCAGCGTCTCGAACAGCGCCCGCATCGGGGTGATGCCGACGCCGCCCGCGACCAGCAGCACCTTGCCCCGGCTGCGGCGCTGCGCGGTCATCGCGCCGTACGGGCCCTCCGCCCACACCCGGGTGCCGGGCGTCAGCTCGCGCAGCCGGGCGCTGTGGTCGCCGATCGCCTTCACCGTGATCCGCAGCATGTCCGGGCGGGGCGCCGCCGACAGGGAGTACGGATGCGAGCTGAAGCGCATCCCCGGCGCGAGGAACCGCCAGCGGAAGAACTGGCCCGCCTCCGCACCCATCCGGTGCAGCTTGCGCCCGCCGATGAGCACCGACACGATGCCCGGCGTCTCCTCGATGACCGCCTCCACGCGCATCCGGTGCTTGAGGTTCAGCCGGATCGGGGTGAGGATCCGGTACCAGATCACGAGCGCGGTCACCGCGCCGTACAGGACGTACCAGAAGGTCTTCGCCATGGGCTCGACCGCGAAGTCGTTGCCGGTGGTGATCTGGTGCCAGAACGTCAGGAACACCGCCGCGTACGTCATCAGGTGGACGTGGTACCAGGTGTCGTACGGCATCCGGCGGCGGATCCCGCCGATCGACGTCAGCCCGATCAGCACGAACAGGCCCGTGCCGATGGCCGCCTTGCCCACATCGGGAAGCTGGTTGATGGAGTCGACGGTCTGCTGGACGATGTCGCCGAGCGACTTGCCCGCCTGGCGCGCGTACCCCCACATGGTGAGGAAGACGTGCGCCACGATCAGGCAGAGCGTGTAGCGGCCGCTCATCGCGTGCCAGCGGGCCACCCGGTCCGAGCCGACCCGCCGTTCCAGCGCCGGCACGCGCGCCATCTGTAGCACGACCAGCGCCATCAGATAGCCGGCCAAGAGGCCCGTGATACGGCCGGCGTTGAGGATCCGGCCGGTGTCGTCGGCGATGGACGGTGTGTTGTGCCACCAGAGCCACAGCACGGCCGCCGCGCCCGCCCAGACGGCGAGCAGCAGCGGTACGGCCGGGGAGCGGCGCGGGCGGATGCGGCGCATCGTCTGTCGGCGGGCGGCACGTCCGCCTGCGAGCGTGGTGGTCACGGTTCCTCCGTGGGGACTTGACCCTTGGCCCACAGATACGTGCCGGGTGCGCCGAGTGTTCAGCGGCGCCGCCTCACAGTCCCGCCGAGTCCAGCGCGGACTGCAGGGACTGCTTGTAGCCGGTGCTGGTGTAGGTGGCGCCCGACACCATGTCGATGTCCGCGCTCTGCGCGGCCAGCGCCTCACGCCGCAGCTGGGGCAGGGCGTAGCTGTTGATCTCCTGGTCGCGCGGGTTGTCCTGCGGGTACTGCACCGCCGTCACCTCGGTGAGCTTGCCGCTCTTGATCGTCACCCGCACCTGGACCGGGCCCCAGCGGGTCTGGACGGTGTCTCCGGTGACGGTCTTGCTGACCTTCGAACCCGAGGCGGAGCCGCCGGAGGAGCCGCTCGATCCGTCCGACGATCCGCTCGATCCGCTCGACGGGGCCGAACTGCTCGAGACGGACGGCGACTTGGTGTCGGCCGTGGCCAGCGTGGGGCCCGTGTGCGGCTTGAGCGACAGCAGCAGCACCATCCCGGAGACGGTGGCGGCACTGGCCAGCACGATCCGGCGGAGCGGGCGGTTCTTCTTCAGGGCATGCACGTGGTCAGCCTCACAGCTCTCACAGCTCTCACAGTTCGAACGACTCGTGGTGGATACGGCGGTCCGGCACCCCGGCCGCCCGCAGCGCCTCGTACACGTCCTGCGCGAAGCCGTGCGGCCCGCAGATGTAGACGTCGTGGCCCGCGAGACCGGGGAAGGTCGCGCGCAGCGACTGCGCCGTGATGGCCGGGCGCTCGCCCCGGGGGCCGTTCAGCGCGTACAGCACCTGGGCGCCGCGCCACCGGGCGATCGCCTCCAGCTCGGCGCCGAGCGCCAGGTCCTCGGCGCGGCGCGCCCGGTACAGCAGGGTGACCTCGCCGGGCAGCGTCTCGAACAGGGCGCGCAGCGGGGTGACGCCGACGCCGGCCGCGATCAGCAGGGAGCGGTGGCTGGTGGCCCGGTCGGCGGTCAGCGAGCCGTACGGGCCCTCCGCCCACACCCGGGTGCCTGGCCGCAGCAGGGCGACGGCCGCGCTGTGGTCGCCGAGCGCCTTGACCGTGATGCGCATCAGATCCGGGCGCGGCGGCGCCGACAGGGAGTACGGCGTCGACGTCCAGCGCAGGCCCTCGCCGAGGAACCGCCAGCGGAAGAACTGCCCCGGGCGCGCACCCAGCTCGTCCAGGTGCCGCCCGCGCACGACGACCGAGTACACACCCGGTGCCTCCAGGTGAACCGAGTCCACACGCAGTTGGTGGCGCCGGTTGAGGCGGACGGGGGCGAGGATCCGGAACCACAGCACCAGGGCGGCCACGCCCAGGTACAGCGCGTACCAGACGGCGGTCGCCACCGGCTTGCCGTTGAACTCGTTGCCCAGCGTCAGCTGGTGGAAGAAGGCCAGGAACACGGCCGCGTACGTCAGCAGGTGGACGTAGTACCAGAACTCGTGGCTGGTGCGGCGGCGCACGGCCCGGGCCGAGGTGATGCCGACCGCGAAGAGGATCACCGTGCCGGCGGTGGCCTTGAGCATGTCCGGATAGTCCAGGACGACGGTCACCGCCTCGTGCCAGAGCGAGGCCCGGTCCTGGGCGGCGTACCCGGCGAGGATCAGCACGATGTGCGCGACCAGCAGACAGACCGTGTACCGGCCGGCCATCGCGTGCCAGCGCGCCACCCGGTCCGAGCCGATCCGCCTCTCCAGCAGCGGCACCCGCGCCATCAGACCGACCAGCACCGCGCAGGCGTACCCGCACAGCAGCCCGGCGATCCGCCCGGCGCCGGTCAGCCACCCGGCCGAACCGACCACGGACCCGGTGTCCGCCCACCAGAGCGCGACCACGGCCGCCGCCCCGGCCCACAGCGCGGCCAGCACGGGCCCCGCGGGGGAGCGTCGTGCGGTCACGGGCGGTGCCGCCCGCCGCACATCCACGGTGGTCATCAGTCGCCGTCCCTTCGTCCGCCGTACGGGCCACTGTGCGGCGGAATGCTCTGAGACACCTCTGAGCAACCCTGTGACCAGGCGCTTTGAGAGCAGACTCAGAAGCTGTTCTCAGACTGCGTTCAGGGGGCCTGAGGGCTCTCAGAGAAAACTCAGAGCGGAGGAGGTGTCTCGCATTCCTCCGCATGGGTGATGCTGGATGGCGCGATGAACACCACCCGTTCCGGCCGCCCGGCCCTCACCCGACCCGACGGCGCCCCGCTGCGCGTCCTCGTCGTCGACGACGACCCCGACCTCGCGGAGGTGCTCACCGGCGCCCTGCGCTACGAGGGCTGGGAGGTGCGTGCCGCCGGGGACGGCGCCTCGGCGCTCAGCACCGCGCGCGAGCTGCTGCCCGACGCCGTCGTCCTGGACGTGATGCTCCCGGACACCGACGGCTTCGCCGTGCTGCGCCGGCTGCACGAGGTGAAGCCGGACGTCTGTGTGCTCTTCCTCACGGCACGGGACGCGGTCGAGGACCGGATCGCGGGCATCACGGCCGGCGGCGACGACTATGTCACCAAGCCCTTCAGCCTGGAGGAGGTCGTGGCCCGGCTGCGCGGCCTGCTGCGCCGGGCGGGCATGGCCCGGCAGCAGGAGGAGGGGCCCCGGCTGGTCGTGGGCGATCTGGTGATGGACGAGGAGGCCCGCGAGGTCACCCGGGCCGGCGAACTGGTCGAGCTCTCACCCACCGAGTTCGAGCTCCTGCGCTTCCTCATGCGCAACCCGCGCCGCGTGCTCAGCAAGGCGCAGATCCTCGACCGCGTCTGGTCCTACGACTTCGGCGGCCGGGCCCATGTGGTCGAGCTGTACATCTCCTACCTGCGCAAGAAGGTCGACGCGGGCCGCGAGCCCATGATCCACACGGTGCGCGGGGCGGGCTACGTCCTGAAACCGGTGACCAAGTGAGCCGCCTCGGTCTGCGCGGTGCCCTGGCCCGGCTGCCCCGGCCCCGCACCCTGCGCGCCCGGCTCACCTTCGGTCTGGTGGTGCTGCTGGCGGTGAGCTGCGCGGCCGTGGGCCTGGCCGCGGTCGTCGAGCTGAACGGCTTCCTCACCCAGCGCCTGGACGAGCAGCTCGCCCAGGTCGGCACCCGGTTCCCGGAGAGCCTCGAACACAACGGCAAGCTGTCCGACGACCACGATGGGGACGAGCACGGCGACACCCGCCGGATGGCCACCGGCACCTTCGGCGCCCGTCTGCTGAACGGCACGGTCACCAACAAGGGCCTCATCCGCTCCGGCGACCCGGCGGCCGACCTGACCGTCGGCCTGACCGCGCAGGACGCCGCCCGGCTGGCCCGGACACCGGCCGACGGCAGGCCCCACACCGTCGAGCTGTCGGCCCTGCACGACTACCGGGTCGTCGCCACCGCCGGCCGGGACGGGGACGTGCTGATCGTCGGCCTGCCGCTGGAACCGGTCGAGGCCACCGTCCGCCGGCTGGAGGCGGTCGCAGCGATCGTCTTCGGGCTGGCCCTGGTGGTGACCGGCGTGGCCGGCGCCCTCTGGGTCCGCTGGTCGCTGCGCCCCCTCAGCCGGGTCGCCGCCACCGCCACCCGGGTCAGCGAACTGCCGCTGGCCAGCGGTGAGGTCGCGCTGCCGCCGCGCGCCCCGGACGCCGACCCGGGCACCGAGGTCGGCCGGGTCGCCGCGGCCTTCAACCGCATGCTCGGCCATGTCGAGGACGCGCTGACCAAACGGCACGCGAGCGAGGAGCGGCTGCGCCGCTTCGCCGCCGACGCCAGCCACGAGCTGCGCACCCCGGTCGCCTCGGTCCGCGGCCACGCCGAGCTGGCCCTGCTGCACCCCGGCCCGGTACCGCCGGAGGTCACCCGCGCCCTGCAGCGCATCACGGCCGAGTCCGCCCGCATGGGCGAGATGGTGGACGACCTGCTGCTGCTGGCCCGGCTGGACGCGGGCCGCCCGCTGGAGCGCGTGCCGGTGGACCTCACCCACCTGGTCCTGGACGCGGTCACCGACGCCCGCGCCACCGGTCCCGACCACCGCTGGAGCATGGACCTGCCCGAGGACCCGGTGACGGTCCCGGGCGACGCCCACCGCCTGCAACAGGTGTTGGCCAACCTGTTGGCCAACGCGCGTTTGCACACACCCGTTGACACCAAGGTGACGGTCACCCTGGAGGCCGGCACCGACGCGGCCCTCCTCTCCGTCCACGACGACGGCCCCGGCGTGCCCGAGGAGGTCCAGCCCGGCGTCTTCGAACGCTTCACCCGAGCCGAACACCGCCGCCCCACCGGCACCTCCGGCTCCGGCGCGGGCCTCGGCCTGTCGATCGTGGCGGCGGTGGTGGAGGCGCATGGGGGGAGCGTGGGGCTGGAGAGCACCCCGGGCTCCACGACGTTCACGGTGCGGCTGCCGGCGAGCTGAGCCCTTCAGTACCGGGTGACGGCCGTGGCGCCGTCCGCCGTCCCGATGGCCATGTGCGGCTTCTGGTCCGGCTTCGCCCACCGGAGGATCCGCCGCATCGCGTCCTGAGGCACCGACACGCATCCAGCCGTCGCCGCCTGCCCCTTCACATGGAGGAAGATCCCGGCTCCGCGTCCCCGCACCGGCCGGTCGTAGTTGAAGCCGATGACGAGCCCGTACGCGTACTGGGTGCTGTAGGTGATCAAGTGCTCGGACTCGGACGCGCGGCAGTCGGCGGGCAGCGGATCCACCCAACGGTTGTACGCCGCCGAGTCGTTGTCCTGGCACCACCAGGAACTCTCCTTCACCGCCCGGTACTCCACGCTCGTCCCGCCCGGCGCGGCCTCGATCCCGAAGCCGAAGGGAAGGTCGTACAAGCCGGTCGGTGTCGTGTTCGTCCCCTGCTTCCGCGAGGTGCCCTCCGCCAGCCCGTTCGCCCCGAAGCGCGCCGGTGCCGAACCGGCCTGCACCCACCGCCCGCCCCGCAGGTCCCACCAGGTGACCGTCCCCGATGTCGAGCCGGCGTCCGGTGCCTGGGCGATGAGCAGCTGGCTTCCTCCACCGGTGTCCGCCATGCGTGCGGGCAGCGGGCCGGACTCGGGACCCGGCGTGAAACCGAGCATGGTGAGCGAGGAGGCCGACACCAGGGCGAGCACGACACCGGGACGCATGGCTCAGACGCTAGACGGCGGAAGCGGCAACGGCAGCCCGGGGAGTCCGTCCAGGCTCGTCGCGACGTGCTCCTTCTTCTCGAAGTACGCGTTCAGCGAGACGTCGTCCTCCCGCGCGAAACGCCTCCCGTGCAGGTCGCGGTCGCTCTCGTAGGCCATGTAGGGGACGGCGTACCCGCAGGTGTCGCGGACCAGTTCGGCGTGCACGACGATGACCGCGCGCAGCCCGTGCGCGCTCGGGTCGATGTCCGGGAAATGGCCCAGGAGCTCCTTGAAGCGCGGGTCGTCCCGGAAGACCGGCTCGCCACGGCCGTGCACGCGCACGATGTTCGGCGGGCCCTGGAAGGCGCACCACATCAGGGTGATCCGGCCGTTCTCCCTGAGGTGCGCGATGGTCTCGGCGTTGGACCCGGCGAAGTCCAGGTAGGCCACGGTCAGTTCGTCGAGCACGGCGAAGGAGCCCTTGAGGCCCTTGGGGGAGAGGTTGACCGTGCCGTCGCCGGACAGCGGGGCGGTGGCGGTGAAGAAGAGGGGTTGCTCCTCGATGAACGTCCGGAGCCTGCCGTCGATGCGCTCATAGGTCTTTCCCATATCTAAGGATTATCGGCGCAGTTCCTTCGCCTGTCTAAGGATTTCACCGAAGCCCCGTCCGCACCCCCGCTTGCGGACGCACGCGCCCGGACCCGTCGTGGCCGCCCCGGCCGGCGCTAGTCGGGGCGGCCACGCTGCCCGCTACCTCACTTCGTGAGCGTGCAGGCGGCCAGGGAGTCCAGCCCGGTGGGCTTGGTGGTGGTGCGGCCGATGGCGATGGCGATGCGGTCGATGGTGGAGGCCCGCTTGTCCCTGAGGGGTCCGAGGATGGCGTTGTCCACGAAGTCGGGTCCGCCTTGGCCCGCGGTGGTGTGCAAACGCTTGTCGGCTTCCTGGATCTGGGTCTTGAGGAGGGCGAGGTCGCGGTCGACCTCGGCCTGGGCGGAGGCGGGGACGGCCGGGAGCCTGGCGGCGACGTCCGGGCAGGAGATGGTGCCGGGGCTCGCGAGGGTTCGGGCCTGCGCCGCCCCGCCGCTCTTGGCGGGGGTGCCCGCGAGGGCCGAGCCGGCGATCACCGCGCCGGACAGCGCCACGGCGGCGGCGCCCCCGATGACCGCCACGCGACGCTTGTCGTACTTCGGAAGAGCCCTGGACACGCGGATGCCTCACTTGGGTCAGGAGTGTCGTCGTCGGACGAACGCGGCGCCTGCGCTCGGCGGGAAGTACGAGAAAGCGATTCCACATGTTCAAGCACCCCACACATTGACGAATCATGCAGAGCTCTGCATACTCATGCATGACAGCACGTGCAGTGTGAGGAGAAACCCGTGACCGAGCGCGTCGTACTCGCCTATTCGGGCGGTCTGGACACCTCCGTCGCCATCGGCTGGATCGCCGAGGAGACGGGCGCCGAGGTCATCGCCGTCGCGGTGGACGTCGGCCAGGGCGGCGAGGACCTGGACGTCATCCGCAAGCGCGCCCTCGCCTGCGGTGCCGTGGAGGCCGAAGTGGCCGACGCCAAGGACGAGTTCGCCGAGGAGTACTGCCTCCCGGCGATCAAGGCCAACGCCCTCTACATGGACCGTTACCCGCTGGTCTCGGCCCTCTCCCGGCCGGCGATCGTCAAGCACCTGGTCGCCGCCGCCAGGAAGCACGGCGCCACGACCGTCGCCCACGGCTGCACCGGCAAGGGCAACGACCAGGTCCGCTTCGAGGCCGGCATCGTCGCCCTCGCCCCGGACCTGAAGTGCATCGCCCCGGTCCGCGACTACGCCATGACCCGGGACAAGGCCATCGCCTTCTGCGAGGCCAAGCGGCTCCCGATCGCCACCTCCAAGAAGTCCCCGTACTCCATCGACCAGAACGTCTTCGGGCGCGCCGTCGAGACGGGCTTCCTGGAGGACATCTGGAACGCCCCGATCGAGGACATCTACGAGTACACCGCCGACCCGGCACAGCCCCGCGAGGCCGACGAGGTGATCATCACCTTCGAAGCGGGCGTCCCGGTCGCCGTCGACGGCAAGCCCGTCACCGTCCTGCAGGCGATCCAGCAGCTCAACGAGCGCGCCGGCGCCCAGGGCGTCGGCCGGATCGACATGGTCGAGGACCGCCTCGTCGGCATCAAGTCCCGCGAGGTGTACGAGGCTCCGGGCGCGATCGCCCTGATCACCGCCCACCAGGAGCTGGAGAACGTCACCGTCGAGCGCGAACTCGCCCGCTACAAGCGGCAGGTCGAGCAGCGCTGGGGCGAACTGGTCTACGACGGCCAGTGGTTCTCCCCGCTCAAGCGCGCCCTGGACGGCTTCGTCGACGAGGCCGGCCGGCACGTGACCGGCGACATCCGGATGACCCTGCACGGCGGCCGCGCGGTCGTCACCGGCCGCCGCTCGGCCGAGTCCCTGTACGACTTCAACCTGGCGACGTACGACACGGGCGACACGTTCGACCAGTCCGCGGCCAAGGGCTTCATCGACATCTACAGCCTGTCCTCGAAGATCGCCGCCCGGCGCGATCTGCAGGCATAGCCTGACGTACACCTCGCGTAACCGACCCACTTCACTAGGAGCAGCGCAAGTGAGCAGCAACAGCGGTGACGTACGGCTCTGGGGCGGCCGTTTCGCCGACGGCCCCGCCGAGGCCCTGGCGAAGCTGTCCGCGTCCGTCCACTTCGACTGGCGGCTCGCGCCCTACGACATCGCCGGTTCGCGTGCCCACGCGCGCGTGCTGCACAAGGCCGGCCTGCTCACCGAGGACGAGCTCCAGCGCATGATCGCCGGCCTCGACCAGCTGGAGGCCGATGTCGCCGACGGCTCCTTCGTGGGCACGATCGCCGACGAGGACGTCCACACCGCCCTGGAGCGCGGCCTGCTGGAGCGCCTCGGCCCCGACCTCGGCGGCAAACTGCGCGCCGGCCGGTCGAGGAACGACCAGGTGGCGACCCTCTTCCGGATGTACCTGAGGGACCACGCACGGACCATCGGCGGCCTGATCGCCGACCTCCAGGACGCCCTGGTCGGCCTCGCCGAGGCCCACCCGGACGTCGCGATGCCCGGCCGCACCCACCTCCAGCACGCCCAGCCGGTGCTCTTCGCCCACCACGTCCTCGCCCACGTGCAGTCCCTGTCCCGGGACGCCGAGCGGCTGCGCCAGTGGGACGAGCGCACGGCGGTGTCGCCGTACGGCTCGGGCGCCCTCGCGGGCAGCAGCCTCGGCCTGGACCCGGAGGCGGTCGCCCAGGACCTCGGATTCGAGCACGGCAGCGTCGGCAACTCCATCGACGGCACGGCCTCGCGTGACTTCGTGGCGGAGTTCGCCTTCATCACCGCGATGATCGGCGTGAACCTGTCCCGGATCGCGGAGGAGATCATCATCTGGAACACGAAGGAGTTCTCCTTCGTGACCCTGCACGACGCGTTCTCCACGGGCTCGTCGATCATGCCGCAGAAGAAGAACCCGGACATCGCGGAGCTGGCGCGCGGCAAGAGCGGCCGGCTGATCGGCAACCTGACGGGTCTGATGGCGACGCTCAAGGCCCTGCCCCTCGCCTACAACCGCGACCTCCAGGAGGACAAGGAGCCGGTCTTCGACTCCTGCGACCAGCTGGAGGTCCTGCTTCCCGCCTTCACCGGCATGATCGCCACCCTCACGGTCAACCGCGAGCGCATGGAGGAACTGGCCCCGGCCGGCTTCTCGCTCGCCACCGACATCGCCGAGTGGCTGGTCAAGCAGGGCGTGCCGTTCCGCGTGGCCCATGAGGTCGCCGGGGAGTGCGTCAAGGCAGCCGAGGCCGAGGGCAAGGAACTGGACGACCTGACGGACGAACAGTTCGCGAAGATCTCCGCCCACCTCACCCCCGAGGTCCGGTCCGTCCTCAACGTCCCGGGCGCCCTGGCCTCCCGCAACGGCAGGGGCGGCACGGCCCCGAGCGCGGTCGCCGTACAGCTGGCGGAGGTCAAGGCGGACGTGGCGGCCCAGCACGCGTGGGCGGAAGCCAAGAAGAAGAGCTGAGCCGCAGCGCCCCTGAAAGGGGCGCGGGGAACCGCGCGAGCAACCACATCGCACCCGCACTCGCCGAAGCACCGAACGGACCGCGTTCTCAGGCGGACCCGAAGGGCATCGCAGGTTACGTTGGTCGGAAGCCGTACCGGAGCCGACCGAACGGAACCCGCGATGCCCTTCTCCCGCCTCGCCACCGCCACCACCCCCACCTGCCACATCGGCCTCGGCCTGGCCGCAGTAGGTCGCCCCGGTTACATCAACCTCGGCCGCGAAGAAGACCTCGGAGAGAACCGCAGCGCGGATTCGCTGCGCACCCGCACCCACGAACTCCTCGACGCCGCCTACGCCCAGGGCGTGCGCTACTTCGACGTGGCCCGCTCCTACGGCCGTTCCGAGGAGTTCCTCGCCGACTGGCTGAACGCCCGCCCCGACATCGACGACGTGGTCGTCGGCAGCAAGTGGGGCTACACCTACACCGCCGGCTGGTCCACCGACGCCGAACGGCACGAGGTCAAGGACCACAGCCTCGCCGCGTACGAGCGCCAGCGCGCCGAGACCGACGCCGTGCTCGGCGACCGGCTCGACCTGTACCAGATCCACTCGGTGACCCCGGACAGCCCGGCCCTCACCGACAAGGACCTCCACGCCCGGCTCGCCGAGGCCGCCGCCCAGGGCCTGACCATCGGGTTCTCCACCAGCGGCCCCGCCCAGGCGGACACGATCCGCGCCGCCCTCCAGCTGACCGCCGACGGCGAGCCCCTCTTCCGTACCGTCCAGTCGACGTACAACGTGCTCGAGACCTCGGCGGCCCCCGCGCTCGCCGAGGCGCACGACGCCGGGCTCACCGTGATCGTCAAGGAGGGCATGGCCAACGGCCGGCTGGCCGCGCCGCACGCCCCGGAGACGCTCCGGGCCGTCGCCGAGGAGACCGGCCTCGGCTGCGACGCGGTGGCCCTGGCCTGGATCCTGTGCCGGCCGTGGGCCGGTGTCGTGCTCTCCGGCGCCGCGACGGTCACCCAGCTCGTCTCCAACCTGCACGCTCCCGCCGTCGACCTCGACGCGGATCAGCTGACCCGCCTCGCCACGCTCGCCGAGGACCCGCGCGCCTACTGGGAGCGGCGCGGACAGCTGCCCTGGCACTGACCGTCACCGGTCCCGATCAGTGGCTATGAGTCACGCACGCCCAGCGTGAGACAAGATTGTCTCATCTGGGCTATCCTTGTCTCATGGCTCTCGACCGTGACCAGGTGCTGCGCAGCGCGGCCGCCCTGCTGACCCGTAAATCCACCGCGACCATGGACGAGGTCGCCAGGGCCGCCGGGATCAGCCGGGCCACGCTGCACCGTCACTTCGCCGGCCGCGATGCCCTCGTACGGGCGCTGGAGGCGCTCGGCATCGAGGAGTGCGAGGCGGCCGTGGACCGGGCCCGGCTGGACGAGGGGCCCGCGAGCGAGGCCGTACGCAGGCTGGTGCGCGAGATCCAGCCCGCAGCCGGACTGCTCGCCTTCCTGTACGGCGAGAGCCAGCTGTGGGAGGGCGAGCGGCAGAACGGCGGATGGCTGCGCCTGGACACCCGCATCGGCGCGGTGTTCCAGCGCGGCCAGCAGGCGGGCGAGTTCCGTATCGACCTCACCCCGGTCTGGCTCACCGAGGCGCTGTACGGCCTGATCGCCTCCTGCGCCTGGGCCACCCTGGACGGCCGTGTGGCCGGCAGGGACTTCCCGACGATGGTCGCCGAGCTGCTGCTCGGCGGCGCTCTACGAAGAGAGGAATCATGACCAGCACCCTGCAGCCGGCCGCGACGACGGAGGCGGTGACGCGCCCGGGCCGCTGGCTCGCGCTCTCCGTCCTCGTCCTGGCCGTGCTGCTGGTGGCCGTCGACGCCACCGTCCTCGGCCTGGCGACCCCCTACATCAGCGAAGACCTGGGCCCCTCCGGCACCCAGCTCCTGTGGATCGGCGACGTCTACTCCTTCGTCATCGCCGGTCTGCTGGTCTCCATGGGCAGCCTCGGCGACCGCATCGGCCGCAAGCGGATCCTGCTCGGCGGTGCCACGGCGTTCGGCGCGATCTCGGTCCTCAACGCCTATGCCGGCACACCGGAGTTGATGATCCTGGCGCGGGCGCTGCTCGGTGTCGCGGGCGCGACCCTGATGCCCGCCACCCTCGCCCTGATCCGCAACCTCTTCCACGACCCGCGCGAGCGCAGCCTCGCCGTGGGCATCTGGGGCGCGACCGCCTCCGCCGGCACGGCCGTCGGCCCGATCGCCGGCGGTTTCCTCCTGGAGCACTTCTGGTGGGGCTCGGTCTTCCTGATCAACCTGCCGGTGATGGCGGTCCTGGTCCTGGTCGGCATCCGCACGCTGCCCGAGTCCCGCAACCCGAACCCGGGCCCCTGGGACCTGATCAGCGTCGTCCTGTCGCTGGTCGGCATGATCGCCGTCGTGTACGCGGTCAAGGAGGCCGCCACACACGGGTTCACCTGGCCGGTGCCCGGCACGGCACTGCTCGGCGCGACGGCCCTCTACGGCTTCGTCCACCGCCAGCTCACCATGCCGGCCCCGCTGCTGGACATGCGGCTGTTCAGGCGCCGCGGCTTCAGCGGGGCGGTCCTCGCCGACCTGCTGACCGTGCTCGGCATGTCCGGGCTGGTGTTCTTCCTCTCCCAGTACCTGCAACTCGTCCAGGGCAGGCGCCCGTTCGAGGCGGGCCTGGCCGAACTGCCCGCCGCGGTCGGCGCGGTGGCGGCGGGACTGATCGCGGCCCGCGCGGCCCGCCGGTTCTCGCTCCGAGCCGTGGTCTCGGGCGGTCTCGCGGCGGTCGGCCTGGCCCTGGCCGCGCTCACGGCACTCGACCGGTCCACCGGCTACCCCCTGCTCGGCGCCGCGCTCCTGGTCGTGGGCATCGGCGCGGGCTTCTCCTTCACCGTCACCGCCGACGTGATCCTCTCCAGCGTGCCCAAGGACCAGGCGGGCGCCGCCTCGGCGGTCTCCGAGACGGCGTACGAACTGGGCGCGGCCCTCGGCATCGCCCTGCTCGGCTCCATCGTCACGGGCGCCTACCGCGGCTTCACCGGCCCGGCCGGCACCCCTGCCCAGGCACACGAATCACTGGGCGCGGCAGTGGAGGCGGCAGCGAAAATGTCCCCGCACGCGGCGGAGGCACTCCTGAACGCGTCCCGGGACTCCTTCGTCCACGGCCTGCACCTGGCGTCGGGGGCGGGAGCGGCGGTCCTGCTGGGAACGGCGCTGGTGGCTTGGTTCTTGCTGAAGGGACAGAAACTGGAAAGTGCCGGATGAGCTGACCAAGTCAGGGGCGCGGGGAACTGCGCGAGAAACCACAACGCACCCGCACCCGAACAACCGGCCGAACTGCCAGCGGCGCTAGGCCGCCTTGGCCTTGGTCGCGTACATGTCCACGTACTCCTGCCCCGACAGCCGCATGACCTCAGCCATCACGGAATCGGTCACCGCCCGCAGCACATACCGGTCCCGGTCCATCCCGTCGTACCGCGAGAACTCCATGGCCTCGCCGAAACGGACGGTGACTTTCCCAGGCCGCGGGATCCCACGACCGCCCGGCTGCAACTTGTCCGTGCCGATCATGGCGAACGGAACCACCGGCGCACCGGTCATCAGCGTCAGTCGCGCGATACCGGTGCGCCCCCGGTACAGCCGGCCGTCGGGCGACCGCGTGCCCTCGGGGTAGATCCCGAAGATCTTGCCCTCCTCCAGGATCCGCCGTCCGGTCATCAGCGCGGCCACGCCGCCGCTCGCGCCGTCCCGGTCCACCGGGATCATGCCGACGCCGGTGAAGAACCACGCCATCAGCCGGCCCTTGACGCCCTTGCCCGTGACGTACTCGTCCTTGCCGATGAAGAACACCTGCCGCTTGGTGACGAGCGGCAGCACGATCGAGTCGATGAAGGTGAGGTGATTACCGGCCAGAATGACCGGGCCGTCGCCGGGGATGTGCTCCACGCCCTCCACCTGTGGGCGGAACATCAGGCGCATGATCGGTCCGAGCACTGCCTTGATGAGCGCGAAGCGGGACAACGGGGCCTCCGATGTCGAGGGGTCGATATGAGTCTGTGCAGGTGAGGACATTACTCGCGGCCCCGGGCCCGGCGCACATCGGGTACGGGCGGTTCACCCAGGTCTTACGAAGTGTTGACGCGGGTTTACCTGCGGTGACGTCCTGGGGGCGCGCCGTAACACGACTGCGACGGTGTGACAGAGATCGCGCGAAGCTCTCACCCGGTCGGCCGCACGGCCCCGGCCGCCGATGCGACGGCCCGTCACCACCCGCCCCCCACAGGACATACGGCGTCACCCGCGCGTTCCGTCGAGTGCCTCCCTGCGGTCATGTGCACGCCCCTACGATCGGCCCGGACCCAAGAGCGGACGGCAGGAGGGCGCTGATGGGCAGCGACCAGGCGAACCAGAAGACTCAGGGCACCGGGCGGCGGGCGATCCTCGGCGCGGCGGTGTTCGGCGTGAGCGGGGCGGCCCTCGGGCTGCCGGGCGCGGCCGAGGCCGCCGAGACCCGGCCGGCCGGGCAGGGCGGCCGGGGCCTGAGGAGCCTGCCGGTGCCGACGATCATCGGCCACCGCGGTGCCAGCGGCTACCGTCCCGAGCACACCTTCGGCTCCTACGACCTGGCCCTGGACCTGGGCGCCGACGTCGTCGAGGCCGGCGACCTGGTCCCCACCAAGGACGGCCATCTGGTCTGCCGGCACGAGCCGGAGATCGGCGGCACCACGGACGTCGCCTCGCACCCGGAGTTCGCCGACCGCAAGACCACCAAGATGCTGGACGGCGTCGCGACGACCGGCTGGTTCACCGAGGACTTCACGCTCGCCGAGCTGAAGACCCTGCGCGCGGTCGAGCGCATCCCGGCCATCCGGCCGCACAACACCCTCTACGACGGGCGCTGGGAGATACCCACGTTCGAAGAGGTCCTGAAGTGGCAGGACGAGCAGACCCGCAAGCGCGGCAGGCAGGTCTGGATCTACCCCGAGACCAAGCACCCCACCTACTTCCGCAAGCTGGGCCTCGGCCTGGAGGAGCGGGTGGCGAAGCTGCTGCACAAGTACGGCAAGGACGGCCGGAACTCGCCCGTCATCCTGCAGTCCTTCGAGCCCAGCAGCATCCAGAAGCTGAACCAGCTGGTCGACAACCCGCTCGTCGTGCTGCTCTCCTCGGCCAACAGCCGCCCCTACGACTTCGTCGAGGCGGGCGACCCGCGTACCGTCGCCGACCTGATCACGCCCAAGGGCCTCAGGGAGATCGCCGGCTACGCCCAGGGCATCGGCCCGACCCTGGACCTGATCATCCCCAGGAACGCGGACGGCACCCTCGGCAAGCCCACGACCCTGGTGCCGGACGCGCACAAGGTGGGCCTGGTCCTGCACCCGTACACCATGCGCAACGAGAACCCCTTCCTCCCGGCCGAGTACCGCAAGGGCGGCGCGGCCGACGGCTACGGCGACTCCTTCGGCGCCTTCAAGACGTACTTCGCGACCGGCATCGACGGCGTCTTCACGGACAACGCCGACACCGGCCTGCTCGCCCGCGCCGACTTCCTGGCCGGCTGACGCCGTCAACCCGCAGCCCTGTCGCCACCCCGTTCGGGGTGACTGTGCGCCGCCCCGGAAACCTGCTCCCGGGGCGGCGCGTCGTTCCGCATATGACGCACGACCTGGTAGCCGCCCTGGGCCCGCTGCTCACCGCCGAGGCCTCGGCCGAGGCATATGCCGCCGGGAGCGAGCCGGGCGACCTGGAGCAGGCCGTCTGGCTCCGTCTGCTGGAGCGGCTGCAGACCGAGGGGCCGCCGCCGGACCCGCAGGGCTGGCTGCGCAGGGCCGTCCGTGCCGAGGCCCGCCGCAGCCGCCGTACCACCCGCCGGGAACGCCCGTACGGCGCCGAGCCGCCCGACGACACCCGCGCCGACCCCGAGCAGTACGTCCTCACGGCGGCCCGGTACCGCGCGCTGCGCGAGGCGGTGCGCCGGCTGCCCGGCCGCTGCCCCCGGCTCATCGAGGCCCTGTTGTCCCCGAAGGACCTGACATACCGGGAGATCGCGGGGGAGTTGGGTATCTCACAGGGCAGTCTTGGCCCGGAACGCTCCAGATGTCTGGGATGTCTGCGCCGATTGCTCACGCCGGAGGTTGCGGCCCGCGAAGTGCGGGGATAGGAGTGAGGGACGACAGGTGATCAGGTGAGCGGGAGGCGTGCGCACATGGGCATGAGCGTGACCATCTCGGTGGCGACCGAACAGGACGCGGAGCAGATCTTCAGGCTCCAGTACCTGTGCTTCCAGAGCGAGGCGGCGCTGTACGGCAACTACCGCATCGACCCGCTCGTCCAAACCCTGGACTCCGTCCGCCAGGAGGTCGTCTCCGACTGCGTGTTCGTCGCCCGGCTCGGCGAGGAGGTCGTCGGCTCGGTGCGCGGCAAGCTCGCCGAGGACGGCGCGGCGGCCATCGGCAAACTCTGCGTCCACCCCCGCCTGCAGGGCCACGGCATCGGCGCGCGGCTGCTGCGCGCGGCCGAGGCGGCGCTGGTGGAGGAGCGCGGCGCCACCCGCTTCCGCCTCTTCACCGGCCACCGCAGCGAGGGCAACCTCCGCCTGTACCGCCGCTCCGGCTACGAGACGGTGGGCAGGTCCAAGGGCGCGGACGGCGTGGAGATGATCGTCCTGGAGAAGCCGGCGGGGGCGTTCGTCCAGACGGCGTGAGCCGAAGCGCCCCGAAAGGGGCGCGAGGCCGTGTCAGTGTGCGGCCGCGCCGCGTGGTCGCGACGAGCCGCGGAGCACCCGCGGCCGCCGACGCACCCTCAGGCGCCCCTGTCCTTGCGCGCCTTGCGCAACCAGTACATCGCGGAAACAGGCAACAGCACCGGAATGAAGATGTATCCCGCCCCGTAGTACGACCACACGGTGGCGTCCGGGAACGCCGAGCGGTCGGCCAGCGTCCACGTGCCGACGATCAGCACCCCCGCGAGCTCGGCGGCGCAGCACACCAACGCCGCCCGCCGGGCGGTCTCCCCGCCCCGGATCAGCGTGTACGTGATGAACCCGTACACCACGCCCGCCACCGCCGACAGCGAGTAGGCCAGTGGCGCCCTGCCGAACTCCGTGGAGATCTGGTACGCGGAACGCGACACCGCCCCGACCACCATCACGCCGTAGAACCAGACGAGCAGCATGCCCGGCCCGCTGATCAACCGGGCCGGCTTCTCCTCCAGCGCCGTCATCTCGGCCTCAGCCTCCCCAGATGTCATAGAGCCGCACCTCCAGCACGGCCAGCACCACACCGCCGGCGGCGACCGTCACCGAGCCCCAGCGGGTCCGCTCGGCCAGTGACATGAAGCCCGCCGCCGGAACACACGCGAACGCGCCCAGCAGATACGCCACGAAGATCGTCGTGCCCTGTTCCGGCTTCTCGCCCCGCGCCAGCTGCACGATCCCGACCACCAGCTGGACCACGGCCAGCAGCGACACCACGGCCATGCCGATGAAGTGCCAGTCCTTGGTCGGCTGGTCCCGGTAGGCGGCCCAGCCGCACCAGGCGGCGAGCAGCAGCGCGGCGACCCCGGTCACCAGCGTCAGAGCATTGAGCATGCGGTGACCTTATTACGGCCGAAACGGGCGCCGGCCGCCGACCCCGCCCGTAGGCCATGGGGTCTAGACCACATCGTAGGGTCTAGGCATGACGATCCACGCGCACGCCCTCCTGTTCGACAACGACGGCACCCTCGTCTCCTCCCTGGAATCCGTCGAGCGCTGCTGGACGCGCTGGGCCCGGGAGTACGGGATCACCGCCGAGCAGTTCGGGCGCGTGGCCCTGCACGGGCGGCCCGCCGCCGAGATAGTCGCCGACCTGCTGCCCGCCCACCTGGTCGCCGAGGCGGTCGCCCGGGTCGAGCAACTGGAGGTGGACGACGTACCCGACGGAGGCGTACGGCTGCTGCCCGGCACGCGGGAGTTCCTGGACTGCCTGCCCGCCGAAAGCTGGGCCGTCGTCACCTCCGCCACCCGGCGGCTCGCCGAGGCCCGGCTGGACGCCGTCGGCATCCTGCCCAAGACGCTGATCGCCGCCGACGACATCACCCGCGGCAAGCCCGACCCCGAGCCCTACCTGCTCGCCGCCCGGCGGCTCGGCGTCGACCCGGCCCGCTGCGTCGTCTTCGAGGACGCCCCGGCCGGACTCCAGGCGGGCCGCGCCGCCGGAATGACCACCGTGGCGTTGGCCACAACCCACCAGGCGGAGGAACTCGACGCCGACCTCGTGGTGAAGGACCTGTCAGCCTTGTCGGCACTGGTCACCGACGGGGGTGTGGAGATCTCCGTCCGCCGCTGAGCGCCCGTCATGGGCTGTCCGCCGCTGTCCACTATCCGGACAGCGGCGACCGGTCAGGACCATACGTCTGCTTTACTGATCGCATGACCACGACGAGCTGCCGCACCCTTGCGACCGAGGCGACCATGACGCCCGGTGCTCGTTGTATGTGTCGCCTGATGTGTCGAATGTGCGCCTTCTAGAGGGCCCCCGCATCAGCTGAGCCTCGCGCCCCGAAGCGAGAGCCGTGGCATGTCCGTGCGCGCAGCCGTACGAGACGCACATCCACTTCCCATGCCTGAACCGCATGCACCCGTGCCCGGGCACACCCACGCCCGCGCACTCGACAGTGACGGAAATCCTGTGATCACCACCTCGGGCCTGACCAAGGTCTACCGCTCCCGCGGCCGTGAGGTCACCGCCCTCGACGGCGTCGATCTCCACGTCCGCGAAGGCGAGGTCTACGGCGTCATCGGCCAGTCCGGCGCCGGCAAGTCCTCCCTCATCCGCTGCGTCAACCTGCTGGAACGCCCCACCTCCGGCACCGTGACCGTCGCCGGGGACGACCTCACCGCCCTCGCCGGCCGCGGCCCGCGCGCCGGCAAGGAGCTGCGCCGGGCGCGCAGCCGCATCGGCATGGTCTTCCAGCACTTCAACCTGCTCTCCTCGCGGACCGTCCAGGACAACGTCGAGCTGCCGCTGGAGATCCTCGGCAAGTCCGGCAAGGAACGGTCCCGCAAGGCACTGGAGCTGCTCGACCTGGTCGGCCTCGCCGACAAGGCGAGGGCCTACCCGGCCCAGCTCTCCGGCGGCCAGAAGCAGCGCGTCGGCATCGCCCGCGCCCTCGCCGGCGACCCGAAGGTGCTGCTCTCCGACGAGGCCACCAGCGCCCTCGACCCCGAGACCACCCGATCCATCCTCCAGCTGCTGCGCGACCTGAACCGGCAGCTGGGCCTGACCGTCCTGCTCATCACCCACGAGATGGACGTCGTGAAGGCGGTCTGCGACTCCGCCGCCCTCATGGAGAAGGGCCGGATCGTCGAGTCCGGCACGGTCAGCGAGCTGCTGGCCACCCCCGGCTCCGAGCTGGCCGCCGCGCTGTTCCCGGTGAGCGGCGAGCGCACGGGCGCCGACCGGACCGTCGTCGACGTCACCTTCCACGGCGAGGCCGCGACCCAGCCGGTCATCTCCCAGCTCTCCCGCACCTACAACATCGACATCTCGATCCTCGGCGCCGCCATCGACACCGTCGGCGGCCTGCAGATCGGCCGGATGCGCATCGAACTGCCCGGCCGCTACGAGGACAACGTGGTGCCGATCGGGTTCCTGCGCGAACAGGGCCTGCAGATCGACGTGGTGGGCCAGGAGGCCCTGCTGGTGAAGGAAGGTGCCAAGTGACCTGGTCCGAGATGCAGCCGCTGCTGTCCCAGGCGTGTACCGAGACGTTCCAGATGGTGCTGTGGTCCACCCTGATCGCCGTCGCCGCCGGCCTGCCGCTCGGCATCCTCCTGGTCCTCACGGACCGGGGCGGACTGCTGCAGAACGTCGTCGCCAACAAGGTGATCGGCCAGATGGTGAACATCGGCCGGTCCATGCCGTTCATCATCCTCATGGTCGCCCTGATGAGCTTCACGCGCTGGGTCACCGGGACGACCATCGGCACCACCGCCGCGATCGTGCCGCTCGCCATCGGCGGCATCCCGTTCTTCGCCCGGCTGGTCGAGACGGCTGTCCGCGAAGTGGACAACGGTCTCGTCGAGGCCGTGCAGTCCATGGGCGGCAACACCTGGACGATCGTCCGCAAGGTCCTCGTCCCCGAGGCCCTGCCCTCGCTGATCGCCAGCACCACCACCACGGTCATCGCCCTCATCGGCTACTCCGCCATGGCCGGCACGGTCGGCGGCGGCGGCCTCGGCGACCTCGCCGTCCGCTACGGCTACCAGCGCTTCGAGACCGAGCTGATGTGGATCACCGTCGCGATCCTCGCCGTCGTGATCTCCCTGATCCAGTTCGCCGGCGACCTCGCGGCCCGCTCCCTGCACAGCCGCGGCGGCCGCTCCGGCCCGGCACCCAAGCTCCGCCTGCTGAAGGCGACGGAGCCCGCCGCGGCCGACGTCGGCAAGGTCGCATAAGCGGCCCCACAGTCCCCCGTCCCACCCACGACGGGTCGCACCACCGTTAAGGAAAGGCACTTTTCGTGCGTAACACCGCCAAGCTCACCACCGCCGTCCTCGCCGCCGGAGCCCTCACCTTCGGGCTGACCGCCTGCGGCTCCGGCAAGGACTCCGCCTCCTCCGACTACAGCGGCCCGCTGGTCGTCGCCGCGAGCCCGACCCCGCACGCCGAGATCCTGAACTTCGTCAAGGACAAGCTGGCGAAGAAGGCGGGCCTCGACCTGGAGGTCAAGGAGTTCACGGACTACATCACGCCGAACACGGCGACCGAGGACGGCTCGGTGGACGCCAACTACTTCCAGAACCAGCCGTACCTGGACGACTTCAACACCAAGCGCGGCACCCACATCGTGCCCGTCGTCACGGTGCACCTGGAGCCGCTCGGCCTGTACTCCCACAAGGTCAAGAAGGCCGACGCGCTGAAGAGCGGTGCGACCATCGCCGTCCCGAACGACGCCGTCAACGAGGCCCGCGCCCTGAAGCTGCTCGCCGACAACGGGCTCATCGCCCTCAAGTCCGGCGTCGGCAACGAGGCGACCCCGCAGGACATCACCAAGAACCCCAAGAACCTCAAGTTCAAGGAGGTCGAGGCGGCCCAGACCCCGCGCTCCCTGGACGACGTGGACGCGGCCGTGGTGAACGGCAACTACGCCATCTCCGCGGGTCTGAAGCCCGCCAAGGACGCCATCGTCCTGGAGTCCGCGAAGAACAACCCCTACGGCAACTTCCTCGCCGTGAAGAAGGGCAACGAGAAGGACCCGCGGGTCAAGAAGCTCGCCAAGCTCCTCGTCTCGCCCGAGGTCAAGAAGTTCATCGAGGACAAGTACCAGGGCTCGGTCATCCCGTCCTTCTGATCCGCCTCGCACGGCTACGGGGTCCACTCCCTCACCCGGGGTGGACCCCGTCGTGCAGTTCGGTGGTTCCATGCTGCATGCTGGGCAGTTCAGCAGGCCCTGAAGGTTTTTCAGAAGTTACGGAGCGGCGCATGACTGGCACCTTTCCCAACATCTCCATCAGCACGGAGCGGTTGGTCCTGCGCCCCTTCGAGGAGTCGGACGTCGAGGCCTTCGCCGAGATGATGAACGACGAGCTGGTCACCACCTGGACCTCGGTCCCCCAGCCCTACACCGAGGCCGACGCCCGGGACTGGATCACCGCGCGAGCGCCCGCCGAGCGCGCCGACGGCCGCGGCATCGTGTTCGCCGTCGACGAGTTCCTCACCCAGCGCCTGGTCGGCACCGTCCACCTGACCAACACCGACTGGCGGGTGCGCTCCGCGGAGATCGCCTACGTCGTCGCGCCCTGGGCCCGCGGCGAGGGCTACGCCTCCGAGGCCGCCCTGGCCACCGCGCAGTGGCTGTTCCACGACCAGGGGTTCGAACGCCTGGAGCTGCGCACCGCGGCCGACAACACCGCCTCCCAGCAGGTCGCCCAGAAGATCGGCTGCATCAGCGAGGGCGTCCTGCGCGGCGCCTGGATAGCGCGCAGCAGAACAGCGGACGGCACATGGACGGATGTCCGCACCGACGTCATCGTCTGGAGCCTGCTGCCGGAAGACCTGGCCGGGGCCGGCGAGCAGCTGGCCGACACGGGCGGTTTCACGTCCTACTCCGACTGGAACTGAGCCCCTCAGCCTGACCAGGTACGCTCAGGGGGCCCGCTAGGGGCCCGCACCCCTGACGACCTGCGAAGACCTGGAGAGAAACGACGATGGCCGACCGGGTCACGGTGATCGGCTGGGACGGCTCGCCGCTGACCGACGCGGCACGCGCCGCCCTCGGCGCCGCCACGCTCGTGGCGGGCGCGGCCCACCACCTGGCACTGCCCGAGGTCCCGCTCAGCGCCGAACGCGTCCGCCTGGGCAGCGTCGCGCTCGCCGCCCGCCGGATCGCCGCCCACCGCGGCAGCGCCGTCGTGTTCGCCGACGGCGACCCCGGCTTCTTCGGCGTCGTACGCACCCTGCGCGCTCCGGAGTTCGGCCTGGAGGTCGAGGTCGTCCCCGCCGTCTCCGCCGTGGCTGCCGCCTTCGCCCGGGCCGGCATGCCCTGGGACGACGCCCAGGTGGTCGTCGCCCACCCGCGCACCCTGCGCCGGGCCGTGAACGTCTGCCGCGCCCACACCAAGGTCGCCGTCCTCACCGCACCCGGCGCCGGACCCGCCGAACTCGGACTCCTCCTGGAGGGCGTCCACCGGACGTTCGTCATCTGCGAGGAACTGGGCACCGAACGCGAGCAGGTCACCGTCGTCACCTCCGACAAGGCCGCCGACCACACCTGGCGCGACCCCAACGTCGTCATCGTCATCGGCGGACCCGTGGCGGCCGGTGGCAGCGGCGGCTGGGTCGCCGGGCGCGACCCGGGCGCCGGCCCGCGCGGCTGGGTGCAGCCCGACGCGTCGTACGGCGACGGACCCGGTCGCCGTCTCGGCGAGGGCGAGACGGAGCTGCTGCGCGCCGCCCAACTGGCCCGCCTCGGGCCGCGGGTCGGCGACCTGGTCTGGGACATCGGCTGCGGTTCCGGCGCGTTCGCCACCGAGGCGGCACGCGCCGGAGCGGCCGTCATCGCCGTCGACCGGGACCCGGGCGCCTGCGCCCGCACCGACGCGGCCGCGCGCCGGTACGGCGTCCAGCTCCAAGTGGTCCAGGGCACCGCTCCGCACGTCCTGGAGAACATGCCCGAACCGGACGTCGTCCGGGTCGGCGGCGGGGGAGCGGCCGTGGTCTCCGCGGTCGCCGACCGGCGCCCGCAGCGCATCGTCACGCACGCGGCGACCCGCGACGCGGCCGAACTCGTCGGCCGGGACCTGACCGAGCACGGATACCGCGTCGAGTGCGCCCTGCTGCAGTCCGTCGAACTCGACACCCGCGCCTGGACCGAGACGGAGCGGAGCGTCGCATTCCTGCTTACCGGGATTCTTCCGGATCGCGCCCCGTGATCCTGTTGTCGTACCGCGCGCGGTAGGCTGGCCGATCGTTGTGCCACACCGGGCGGCCCGGAACTTCGTTCGTCAATGTCCGGAAAGCGCGCCCGTTTTGGGGTGGGTGTGGTACTGCGGAACCGGAGGACGCGCAACGTGGCGCAGTCCACAGCGCGCTGTCGCGGATCATGCTGTCGCGACGGCGGCACGGCCGGGACAATGCCACTGAATGGCTTTGTCGCCTTTTCCGGAGGGTCGTTCGTGCCGCTGGGCACGGACGCTCGTTCTTCACTACGGGCGGTCGGTGCGCCGTTCCGGGTGAGCTGGTCGTAGGAGCACTAAACCGATGGGCGAGGGGTACGCATGACCGACACCGGCCAGGTCCCGGCCGAGGGGCAGCCGGAGAGCGCAGGCATGGTGGAGCAGCCGGGCGTCGCCGCGCACGGTGCGTACACCTACCTCTCCGAGGCACCCGCCGAGGACGAAGACCTGCTGCTGCCGGGTGCCCAGGGCGCGTGGGGCAACGAAGTGCCGCCACCCGCTCCGGAACCGGTCGTCGAGGCCGTCCACGAGCCGGGCCCGCACGAGACGGCCGGCCGCGACAGCGGCTCCGTCGACCTCAGCGGCGTCCGCCTGCCGAACCCGGCCCCGGCGTCCGTGCCGCCGTCACCCATCCTCTCGGCCCCGCAGGAGAAGCCGGCCGCCTCGCAGCCGCCGCGCCGTCCGCTGCACCTCGGCCCGCCGATCCCCGACACCTCCGCCAGCCCGGTCCGCTCCCTCGCCGACCGCGGCCCGGCCGGAGCGCCGGTACGGCAGCCCGGGCCCCAACCGGCCGGTGCCGAGTACCTCGACGCCCAGCCGCTGCGTGACGCCCAGCCGCTGCGCGACATGGCGCCGCAGAGCGCGGCCCCCTGGGGTGCCGCGCCCGCCGCCGCGGTGGCCGAGGCCGCCGTACCGGCACCGGCCGCGGTGGCCCAGGTCGGCCTGCGAACGCCGGCTGCCGAAACGGTTGACCCGGCCGCCACCTCCATGGATGCCGCCACCCAGGCCGACCCGTCCGGCGCCGCCCAGGCCGCCGTCGCCCGCCTCGCGAACCAGGCCGCCGCACAGGGACCGGGCCCCGCGCGGGTGGTCCACGGCCATGACGGCATGCAGCCGGTGCATGGCCACGACGGTGTGTCTGCCGCTCCTGCGGGCGCGGTGCCCGAAGGCGTCCAGCCGCTCGTCGCGGGTCACGGGCCCGAGGGCGCTTTCGACCCGGTCGCGGCCGTGGGCCCGGAGGGTGTGCAGGGCGCGACCGGTGCGCAGCCGGTGGACGTCACGGCCGCCGTGGACGGTGACTTCGGCGCCGAGGACGGCACCGGCGGTGCCGGTGCGCCCCTGGCCGAGGGTGCCGTGGTTGCGCCCGAGGCCGAGCAGGCCGCCGCCGTGGAGCCCGACTCGGCAGCCGATCCGGCTGCGGCTGCCCCGGTGGCCGACGCCGCCCCTGAGCCGGTGAACCCCGCCGATCCGGTTGCCGCTCACGCGGCCGAGGCCGAGGCGGTGCCGGTCGAGTCCGAGCCCGGTCAGGTCTCGGAGGACGCTGGTGCGGCCACCGGCGCCGAAGCGTCCGCGCCGGCTCAGTCCTCGGCCCCCGTTCATCCCGGCGAGGCCTCGGAGCAGGGCGAGGACACGCAGGTCCCCGACGCCGGGCAGGCCGCAGCGGCTGACGCGGTGACGGCAGCCGCGCAGGGCGCCGCCGAGACCGTGGACGCCGATCCCGCACAACAGGTGCCGGGCACGGCCCAGTTCGCCGAGGAGGCCGCCCCCGCCCCGGGCGAGGCCGCCGCCCCGGCACAGCCGGACCCGGACAGCCCCGTTGCCGCAGAGCCGCAGCCCGCCACTGCCCAGGATGCGCCCGGCGCCCCCCAGGAGGCGCCCGCCGCCGAAGCCGTACCGGCGCCCGAGCCGTCGGCCGTGCCGGAGCCCGGCACCGTGGCCGACGCCCCGGAGCCGGCAGCGGCCGACGCGGACGCCAGCACCACTCCGCAGCCCTATCCGGCGCAGGGTCCCCAGTCGGCCGAACCGGTCGCAGCCGCCGCCGAGACCGTGCCCGACACTGCGCAGCCCCCCGTCGTGCCACAGCCGCCGGCTCAGGCCGAGCCGGCCGCCGAGGACGCGGTCCACCAGGTCGTTCAGGCCGCTGCCGCCGCCGAGACGACCCCCGCGCACGGCCTGGACCTGCCCGCCGGCCCGCAGACGCAGCCCGCCGAGGCCCTCGCCCTGCCGGTCGCCGACCACGGCGCCCCGGTTCCGGCCGCCGTCGAGGCCACGCCGGGCGACCCCGCCGACGGTTACCCCGCGCACCCGGAGACCGCCGAGCAGACCGAGCCGCTGCCGTCCAACGTTCCGCTCCAGGCGCACCCGGAGCAGCCGCTCGGGCAGTTCGTGCCGGTCGAGGGCCAGGTGCCCACGACCCCGCACCTGGCGCCGACCCCGCCGCAGCCCCTGGTCCTTCCCGCGGAGGACGCGCAGGAGCCGGCGGCCGCGGTGCCGGCACCGCGCGAGGCCGAGCTCGTACCCGCTGCCGTCCCGGATGTCGTACAGCACGCGGAGGACCTGCAGACCAGGGCCGCCGACCAGGAGGAAGGGGGCACGCTCGCGGTGGCGGAGGCACGACAGCCCAGCGGCCCCGCCGCGCCCGGCTACGCCGACGCCGAGCGCGAGGCCGTCCTGAAGGTCATGCGCGAGCGCCGGGACATCCGCAACGGCTTCCGCAGCGACCCCATCCCGCACGAGGTGCTGCTGCGCGTCCTGGAGGCCGCCCACACGGCGCCTTCCGTGGGTCACTCGCAGCCTTGGGACTTCGTGGTCATCCGCTCCGCCGAGACCCGGCGGGCGATGCACGAACTGGCGATGCGTCAGCGCGAGGCGTACGCCAAGTCGCTGCCGAAGGGCCGGGCCAAGCAGTTCAAGGAACTGAAGATCGAGGCCATCCTCGACACCCCGGTCAACATCGTCGTCACCGCCGACCCCACCCGCGGCGGCCGGCACACCCTCGGCCGGCACACCCAGCCGCAGATGGCGCCCTACTCCTCGGCGCTCGCGGTGGAGAACCTCTGGCTCGCAGCCCGCGCCGAAGGCCTCGGCGTCGGCTGGGTCAGCTTCTTCGACGAGCGGGAGATGGTCCGCGCGCTCGGTCTGCCCGAGCACCTGGAGGTCGTCGCCTACCTGTGTGTCGGGTACGTCGACGAGTTCCCGGACGAGCCCGAGCTGATGCAGGCCGGCTGGTCCAAGCGACGCCCCCTGTCCTGGGTGGTGCACGAGGAGACGTACGGCCGCCGCGCCCTGCCCGGAGAGGAACCCCACGACCTGCTTGCCGAGACCGTCGCACAGATCCGCCCGCTCGACGCCAAGGCCCTCGGCGAGGCCTGGGAGCGCCAGAAGCGCATGACCAAGCCGGCCGGCGCGCTCGGCATGCTGGAGATCATCTCCGCACAGCTGTCCGGCCTGTCCCGGCAGTGCCCGCCGCCGATCCCGGAGCCCGCCGCCGTCGCGATCTTCGCCGGCGACCACGGCGTGCACGCCCAGGGCGTCACCCCCTGGCCGCAGGAGGTCACCGCCCAGATGGTGGCCAACTTCCTGGGCGGGGGAGCGGTGTGCAACGCCTTCGCCAACCAGGTCGGCGCCGAGGTGTGCGTCGTGGACGTGGGCGTGGCCGCCGACCTGCCCGCCACCCCCGGCCTGCTGCCCCGCAAGATCCGCGGCGGTACGTCCGACATGACCACCGGCCCCGCGATGACCCGCGAGGAGGCCAAGGCGGCCATCGAGGTCGGCATCGAGACCGCCCGCGACCTGGTGGCGGCTGGCAACAAGGCGCTGCTCACCGGAGAGATGGGCATCGCCAACACCACCGCGTCCGCCGCGCTGATCTCCGTCTTCACCGGCGCCGACCCGGCCGAGGTCACCGGCCGCGGCACCGGCATCAACGACGAGACCCTCGCCCGCAAGACCGAGGTGGTCCGCCGCGCCCTGGACGTCCACCAGCCGGATCCGGCCGACCCCATCGGCGTCCTCGCGGCCATCGGCGGCTTCGAGCACGCCGCGATGGTCGGCCTGCTCCTCGGCGGCGCCTCGCTGCGTACGCCGGTGATCCTGGACGGCGTCAGCGCCGGCGCCGCGGCCCTGGTGGCCCGCGCCATCGCCCCCGAGGTCCTCGCGGCCTGCATCGCCGGTCACCGCAGCGCCGAGCCAGGCCACGTGGCCGCCCTCAACAAGCTGGGCCTGCGCCCGCTGGTCGACCTGGACCTGCGCCTGGGCGAGGGCACGGGCGCCCTGCTGGCCCTTCCGCTGGTCCAGAGCACGGCGCGGGCGATGCACGAGGTGGCCACGTTCGACTCGGCCGGGGTCACCGAGAAGTAGAGGTCACCGGGGTCACAGGAGGTGTGGTCCGGCGTTCCAGCAGCCGGACCGCACCGTGCCCTCACCCCTGTCCACAGCTAAAATCCGCACGTCAGGGCCGCTCCGACGCCGCAGCGGGCCCACCGCACCGCCCTGCACGAGGAGCCGTCCCTCATGGCCGAACACCCCGCCTACCCCGTAGGCCTCCGCCTCTCCGGCCGCCGCGTGGTCGTGCTCGGCGCCGGCACGGTGGTCCAGCGCCGCCTCCCGGCGCTCATCGCGGCCGGCGCGGACATCGTCGTCGTGTCCCCCGAGGCGACCCCCTCCGTCGAGGCCATGGCGGACGCGGGCGAGATCACCTGGATCCGGCGCCCGTACCAGGACGGCGATCTCGCCGAGGCCTGGTACGCCCTCATCGCCACCAGCGACCCCGAGACCAACACCGCCGCCTCCGCCGAAGCGGAGCGCCACCGCGTCTGGTGCGTGCGTTCCGACGACGCCGACCAGGCGACCGCCTGGACCCCGGCCACCGGTCACAGCGAGGGCGTCACCGTCGCCGTGCTGACCACGGACGCGCGCGGCCGGGACCCCCGCCACACCGCCGCCATCCGGGACGCGGTGGTGGAGGGCCTGCGCGACGGCACCCTGGTGGCGCCCCACCACCGCACCCGCACCCCCGGCGTCGCCCTGGTCGGCGGCGGCCCCGGCGACCCCGACCTGATCACGGTCCGCGGCCGCCGGCTGCTCGCCGAGGCGGACGTCGTCATCGCCGACCGGCTCGGCCCGCGCGACCTGCTCGACGAACTCCCGCCGCACGTCGAGGTGATCGACGCGGCGAAGATCCCGTACGGCCGTTTCATGGCCCAGGAGGCCATCAACAACGCGCTCATCGAGCACGCCAAGCAGGGCAAGTCGGTGGTACGGCTCAAGGGCGGCGACCCGTTCGTGTTCGGCCGGGGCATGGAGGAGGTCCAGGCGCTCGCCGAGGCCGGCATCCCCTGCACCGTGGTCCCCGGCATCTCCAGCTCGATCTCCGTGCCGGGCGCGGCCGGCATCCCGGTCACGCACCGGGGCGTGGCGCACGAGTTCACGGTCGTCAGCGGCCATGTCGCCCCGGACGACGAGCGCTCGCTGGTCGACTGGCCGTCGCTGGCCAGGCTCACCGGCACGCTCGTGATCCTGATGGGCGTGGACAAGATCGGGAAGATCGCCGAGACGCTCGTCGCGCACGGCAAGTCCCCGCAGACCCCCGTCGCGCTGGTGCAGGAGGGCACGACGGCCGCGCAGCGCCGCGTCGACGCCACCCTCGCCACGGTCGCGGAGACGGTACGGACCGAGGAAGTGAAGCCCCCGGCGGTCATCGTCATCGGCGAGGTCGTGCAGGTCGGCCCGCGGCCTGCCGCCCGACCCATGGCTTGATCACGCGTAACCCGGGGTAACCCACCCCTTCCCAGCCGTTGGCAGCACACCCAGGACAAGGCAGTATCACCCTGTGGCCGATCTCATCACCGTCGAGGATCCCGACGACCCGCGCCTGCGCGACTACACAGGCCTGACCGACGTCGAGCTGCGCCGCAAGCGCGAGCCCGCCGAGGGCCTGTTCATCGCCGAGGGCGAGAAGGTCATCCGCAGGGCCAAGGAAGCCGGCTACGAGATGCGCTCCATGCTGCTCTCGGCCAAGTGGATCGACGTCATGCGCGACGTCATCGACGAACTTCCCGCCCCGGTCTACGCCGTCAGCCCCGAGCTCGCCGAGCAGGTCACCGGCTACCACGTGCACCGCGGCGCGCTCGCCTCCATGCAGCGCAAGCCGCTGCCCACGGCCGGCGAACTGCTGCGCTCCGCACGCCGGGTCGTGGTGATGGAGTCGGTCAACGACCACACCAACATCGGCGCGATCTTCCGCTCGGCCGCCGCCCTCGGCATGGACGCGGTCCTGCTGTCGCCCGACTGCGCCGACCCGCTGTACCGCCGCAGCGTCAAGGTCTCCATGGGCGCGGTGTTCTCGGTGCCGTACGCCCGTCTGGAGACCTGGCCGAAGGGCCTGGAGTCGGTCCGCGAGGCCGGCTTCACCCTGCTCGCGCTCACCCCGGACGACAAGGCCCGCGCCCTGGACGAGGCCGCCCCGCACCGGATGGAGCGGGTGGCCCTGATGCTCGGCGCCGAGGGGGACGGGCTGTCCACCCAGGCCCTGGTCGCCGCCGACGAATGGGTCCGCATCCCGATGTCCCACGGCGTGGACTCGCTCAACGTGGGCGCCGCCGCGGCGGTCGCCTTCTACGCGGTGACCACCGGCCGCCCGGAGGCCTGACCTACCCCGGCCGGCGTCCGGACCGCCGGTTGTCTCGCGAAGTCCTGGCCGGGCGTCGCCCCGTACCGGTCGGACGTCGGACCGCCGGCGACCGCCGGGGGACGGCTCGGCTGCGCGTGCTGCCGGCGCCGGCCGCCGTCGTCGCCGAGGCCGCGCGCCGGACCCTGGCAGCCCTGCGCCACCGCGATGCCGAGCGCCACCAGCAGTGTCACCACGACGAACACGAACAGCCGCTGGCGCAGCAGCCGGGGATTGGCCGGCCGCAGTCCGGTGCCTGTCGTACGCTGCGCCGGCCGCCCGGAAGCGCCCCGGACTGCGGGACGGCTCCCGCTGCCGGAGCGGGGTGTGCCGCCGCGCGGCGTCGGGGTCGGGCGCGCCGAGCCCGGCCGTGCGGGGGTACCCGTACCGTTGCCTCGTGGGCCGCTGCCGGTCCGCGAAGGGGCTCCGCCGCGCGAGGGCGCACCGCCCCGGGCGGGGGAGCCGGCGCGCGGCACCGGGGTGCCGGGGGCGGTGCGCCGCTGGGTGCGCTGCTGCTCGGGGTAGGTGTCGACGAGCCGCCCGGTGGGCCGGTCCGCCTCCGCGGCCCGCGGCGCGGGCGGCCGTACGTCGGTCAGGCCCTGCGCCTCGCGGGCGGCGATCTCCTTCAGCCGCAGCGACAGCTGCAGCGTGCTGGGCCGGTCCTCGGGGTCCTTCGCCAGGCAGGCCCGCACCAGCGGGGCGAGCGCGTCGGGCACGCCGTGCAGCTGCGGCTCCTCGTGCACCACCCGGTACAGCATCACCTCGGAACTGCCGTGCCCGAAGGGCGAGTCGCCGGTGGAGGCGTAGGCGAGGGTCGCGCCCAGGGAGAAGACGTCCGTCGCCGGGGTGACGGCCGCGCCGCGCACCTGCTCCGGCGCGAGGAAACCGGGCGAGCCGACCGCCGTACCGACGTGGGTGAGCGTGGAGGCGCCGGTGGCCCAGGCGATGCCGAAGTCGATGATCCGCGGCCCCTTCGGGGACAGCAGGATGTTGGACGGCTTGAGGTCCCGGTGGACGACACCGGCCTCGTGCACCGCGACCAGGCCCTCGGAGAGTGCCGCGCCGACCGCCGCGGTGTCGGCCGCGCTGAGCGGACCCTCGTCGGCGACCTTGTCGTGCAGGGAGGGCCCGGGGACGTACTGCGTGGCGAACCAGGGCCGCTCGGCCTCCAGGTCCGCGGCGACCAGCCGGGCCGTGCAGCCGCCCCTGATCCGCCGGGCCGCCGAGACCTCACGGGCGAACCGCGACCGGAACTCCTGGTCCTCCGCCAGATCGGGCCGGATGACCTTCAGGGCGACCCGCTGCCCCTTCTTGTCGGAGCCGAGGTAGACCACGCCCATCCCGCCCGCGCCGAGCCGTCGGTGAAGCCTGAACGAGCCGACGACGCGCGGGTCCTCGCGCCTCAGGCGCATCATCGCCATGTTCATCCCCGCTGCCCGGTCCCTGTGACGTGGCACAGCTTACGTTTCCACGGCCGCCTGCGCGCAGAGGCCGCGCCCTCCGGGCCGGACGGATTGCGCGGGCCGCCGGTACGACTTGAAACGCGGTCAGGAAGCAAGCCCGCACGGGGTTCTTGAGCCGACGGCACTTTCAACCGGTCCTGGAGATCCGGGTGTTGAGGTCACGAGACGGCAGGTGGCGCCCGTTCGGGCGGCCGTCCGGCACGCACCGCGGACCGCCCGCGGACCCGGGTGCGGGACGGGCCGGGCACCGGACGCGGCGCAGGTCCCACAACCGTCCGGAGTGATCGAAGTCACTCCTTGTGGACGTCGGACCCTTCGGAAATGGACGGACACAGCGGGCGGCCCCTTCCGGGATGACCCCGAGACCCCGACCCGCGTCTCCACCCAGGGGAGTACGTCCCGAGTTGTGGCTCATCCTCGGGGAGGCCCGGCAATCGATACGAGGGCATGACGCCCGTCGGCGGCCCCGTGCCTAGATTTGAGGTCAAGCGGCGGGTGCAGCACTCGTCCCCCGAGGTCAGACACCCGCCGCTGCCGACGACAACCGACACGGTCAGGAGAGGGACCCATGGCCCACACGGCACCGCGACGCCCGGCGTTCGCACCGCGCCGCACGGGCCGCCGCCACCCCCTGGTGGCGACGCTCATGGCCCTTCCCCTGGCGGCCCTGCTCCTGCTCGTCTTCGACGGCTGGGAGACGGTGGCCACACAGGCGTCGTCCGTGGGTGCGATGCTGGGGCGCTGAGCGGCGACCCCAGGCCCGGAAGAGCGGTCCGGGCGGGGACATCCATCCAGGAAACCCCGTGGGGACGGGGGTGCGGCGGACGGCACAAATGCCGGCGCAGCTGGGGAGCTGCGCCGGCATGCGCCGTTTTCGGGGTGCGGCGGCGCGGTCACGCCGTGGGGCGCGCCGCCGGCGGCAGTACGCTCAGGTCCGCAGCCCACCTTCCCGAGGCACCGTTGATCGCAGACAGCCCCGCCCTCATACCCGCGCTCACCGCACAGGCCAGAGCCGCCGCGCACCCGGACGACGGCGGAGCCCCCTGCGCCTGCGGGGCCGGCCCGGCCCTTCTCGCCGACCGCCCCGACGCCACCGTCGTACGGCACGCGGACATCGTCGCGAAGGCCCACGCCCCTGGTACGGACCGCGCGGAGCTGACCCGGCGCCTCTCCGTGGCCGCCCGCCTCCCGGGCGTCCTCCTGGCGCCGCTGACCCCGGCCCCCAGCCCCGTGCGGGACCGCCTGGTGACCTTCTGGCCGTACGGCGCCCCCGTGGACCCGGACGACCCGGACGCGGCGCCCTGGGAGGCCAGCGCCGCCCTCCTCGCCCGTCTGCACCGCACGCCCCCGCCCGCCGGCCTGCCCCCGATGCGCGGCCCCGTCAAGGCCGCCCGCGCCGTCGCCCGGCTGCGCTCGGCCCTGCGCGCCGAGCCCCATGCGGCGGCCGGCCCCGTCCTCGCCGCCTGGGCCGGCCTTCCCGCCTGGGCCCGGGCCGAGGCGCCGATGTCCGGTCCGGCCGCCCTCTGCCACGGCGACCTGCATCTCGGCCAGCTCGTCCGCCACCCGGCACCCGACGGCACCTGGCGCCTGATCGACGTCGACGACCTGGGAACCGGCGTGCCGGCCTGGGATCTGGCCCGCCCGGCCGCCTGGTACGCCTGCGGGCTTCTCCCGCCGGACGAATGGACCCGTTTCCTCGGCACCTACCAGCGGGCCGGCGGCCCGGCCGTACCCGCGGCCGGCGATCCCTGGCCCGCCCTGGACGTCCCGGCCCGCGCGCTGACCGTGCAGACGGCCGCCCTCGCCGTCACCAAGGCGCTCGCGGCCGGCCGTCCGCTGGACGAGGTGGAACAGGCGGTCGTCGAGGCATGTGCCCGAATGGTCCCGATTCCGCACCAGTTGGCGCCGGAAACCACGGACTAGGCTGCAACCGACCAGGACTGGACGGAGTCTGTCCTGGGGAAGCACGAAGCAGGACCGACCGGCGAGGAGTTGAGCCGAGCATGCATTGTCCGAAGTGTCACGCGCCGATGCACACCTACAACCGCAACGGCGTCCAGATCGAGCAGTGCAGCGGCTGCCGCGGCATCTTCCTCGACTACGGCGAGCTGGAGGCGCTGACCCAGCTGGAGGCCCAGTGGTCCAAGCCCGTCCCGCCCGCCCCGCAGGCGTACCCGGCGGCGCCCGCGCCCGCCTGGGGTGCCCCGCACGGCGGTCACCACGGCGGTCACCACGGTGGCCATCACGGTCACCACAAGAGCTGGGCGCACATGCTCTTCTCCAGCTGAGCGCACGAAGAAGCCCCCGGTCGCTGGACCGGGGGCTTCCTGGTGTGTGGACGATACTGGGATTGAACCAGTGACCTCTTCCGTGTCAGGGAAGCGCTCTCCCGCTGAGCTAATCGTCCGCAGCCGGTGACCCGAGGGTCACGGACAGTGCGCGATACTGGGATTGAACCAGTGACCTCTTCCGTGTCAGGGAAGCGCTCTCCCGCTGAGCTAATCGCGCGGGTGCGGATCTTCGAGAAGATCCATGGATCCTGCGAGAAGATCCAGTGGACGATACTGGGATTGAACCAGTGACCTCTTCCGTGTCAGGGAAGCGCTCTCCCGCTGAGCTAATCGTCCTTGGAGGTGGAGACGGGATTTGAACCCGTGTAGACGGCTTTGCAGGCCGTTGCCTCGCCTCTCGGCCACTCCACCAGGAGTGTAGGGGATCGGGATGACCCCTTCTTCCTTCGAGCGGACGACGAGGCTCGAACTCGCGACCTCAACCTTGGCAAGGTTGCGCTCTACCAACTGAGCTACGTCCGCCTGTCGTTTCGGTCGGCTTGCGCGTCCCGGCGACGTGTTGAACTCTAGCGGATTCCCGGGCCAGTACAAAAACGCGTTTGCGCAGCGTGCTGCGCTGCCCCCGGCGGACCTCGTGGTCACAGCCGCCTCCGGGACATCCCGGGGCCACCCGTCGGACACCCGACCTAGACTCGACCACGTGCTTCACCACCCTTCCGGCCTCCCTCCCCTGGCCCGCTTCGGCGACCGCCTCGCCACCGGCCTCCTCGACGTGACCAGCGATCCAGCCGCCCTGGACTCGGCGGGTTTCTGGGCCGTCTGCGCGGACTTCGAGGGCCGTCTGACCTGCGCCCGCTTCGCGGACGTACGCGAGGAGCCGGTGCCCGCCCCGGTGCCGGGCGGCTGGCGGGGCCCGGCGGTGGGGGACTGGACCTCCTCCCTGGACCGGGCCGCGTACACGGCCGCCGTCCGCCGGATACGCGAGCACATCGCGGCCGGCGAGGTCTACCAGGCCAACCTCTGCCGGGTGCTCAGCGCGCCGGTCGCCCCGGACGCCGACGTGGACGCCCTGACCGCCCTGCTGGCCCGCGGCAACCCGGCGCCGTACGCCGGGACCATCCGGCTCCCGGAGCACGGCGTGGAGATCGCGACCGCCTCGCCCGAGCTCTTCCTGCGCCGCCACGGGCGTGTCGTGGAGTCCGGGCCGATCAAGGGCACCGGACGCACCGAGGCGGACCTCCTGGAGAAGGACTACGCCGAGAACGTGATGATCGTGGACCTGGTCCGCAACGACATCGGGCGTGTCTGTGCCACCGGCAGCGTGACCGTCCCCGATCTGTGCGCCGTGGAGAAGCACCCGGGCCTGGTCCACCTGGTCTCCACGGTCCGCGGCGAGCTGCGGGACGGGGCGGGCTGGCCGGAGCTGCTGGCCGCCGCCTTCCCGCCCGGCTCGGTGACCGGTGCGCCCAAGTCGAGCGCCCTCACGATCATCGAGGCCCTGGAGACCGCCCCGCGCGGACCGTACTGCGGCGGCATCGGCTGGGTCGACGCCGACCGGGGCACCGGCGAGCTGGCCGTGGGCATCCGCACCTTCTGGATCGACCGCGCCGAGGCCGTCCTGCGCTTCGGCACCGGCGCCGGCATCACCTGGGGCTCGGACCCCGCGGGGGAGTGGCGGGAGACCGAGCTGAAGGCGTCCCGGCTGCTCGCGGTAGCGTCGGGGGCGTACGAGGCAAGTGGAGGGGTGTTGTCATGAGGATCTGGCTGGACGGCGGGCTGCGGGACCTGGAATCCGCCCATGTCTCCGTCTTCGACCACGGGCTGACCGTCGGCGACGGCATCTTCGAGACGGTGAAGGCGGTCCACGGCAGGCCCTTCGCCCTCACCCGGCACCTGGACCGGCTGACCCGCTCGGCCCGGGGCCTGGGCCTGCCCGACCCCGACCAGGACGAGGTCCGCGAGGCCTGCGCGGCCGTTCTCGAGGCCAACCCGATGCCGCTCGGCCGGCTGCGGATCACCTACACCGGCGGCCACGGCCCGCTGGGCTCCGACCGCGGCGAGCACGGCCCGACCCTCGTGGTCGCCCTCGGCGAGACCACCCGCCGTCCCGACACCACCGCCGTGATCACCGTCCCGTGGACCCGTAACGAGCGTGGTGCCCTCACCGGCCTGAAGACCACCTCGTACGCCGAGAACGTCGTGGCCCTCGCCCGCGCCCATGAACACGGCGCCTCGGAGGCGCTGTTCGGCAACACGGTCGGACAGCTCTGCGAGGGCACCGGGTCGAACGTCTTCGTCGTCCTGGACGGCGAGATCCACACCCCGCCGGTCGCCTCCGGCTGCCTCGCCGGCATCACCCGCGCGCTGGCCGTCGAGTGGACCGGCGCCAGGGAGACCGACCTGCCGCTGGACGTCCTGCTCCGCGCCGACGAGGTCTTCCTCACCTCGACCCTGCGCGACATCCAGGCCGTCCACCGGGTCGACGACCGCGAGCTGCCCGGCGCCCCCGGTCCGGTGACCGCCAAGGCCATGCGGCTCTTCGACGAGCGGTCCGGGCAGGACCTCGACCCCTGAGCCCGGCAGGCCGGGCCCGCGGCAGCCGGCACCGGAAAACGGGCTGACTTGCCGGTCGGCCGCGGGTAGAACACCGGTGATGACCACGACCCTGCGGCCGACCGAGCCGCTCCAGCGCAACGCCGACGGCACCCGGTCCCGCCGCTACCAGGTGTGTGTGAACAGCCGCCCGGTCGGCGAGATCCACCTCGGCACCTCGCCGTCCCTCGGGGACTCGGTGGCCCGCGTCATCGACCTGCGGATCGCCGAGCCCGACCGGCGGCGCGGCCGGGGCACGGTGGCCGCGCTCGCCGCGGAGGAGGTGGCGCGGGACTGGGGCTGCACGCAGATCGAGACCCTGGTCCCCGCTTCGGCCGGCATCGCCCTGCGGCTGTTCGGCGCCCTCGGCTACACGCTGCGCAACCACGGCATGGAGAAGCGCCTCGGCACCACCCCGCCCGAACTGCCGCCGGGCAGCCGGGCGCGGCCCATGACCGAGGCCGATTTCGCCGCGTGGCAGGCCTACGAGAGCGAGCGCTACGCGCGCATGTGGATCGAGCGCGGTCTCCCCGAGGCCACGGCCCGCGCCAAGGCCCGCGGTGACCACGAGAGGCTGTTGCCACGGGGTCTGGCCACCGACGGCATGATCTTCAGCGTCCTGGAGCACGAAGGGGCCCGGGTGGGCACGCTGTGGCTGGCCCTGCAGGAAACCAAGGCTTTCGTGTTCGACGTCGAGGCCGACCCGGCCCACCGCGGCCGCGGACACGGCCGTACGCTCATGCTGCTGGCCGAGCGCCAGGCGATCGAGGCCGGCCGGCCGGTCCTCGGCCTCAACGTGTTCGCGGGCAACACCCCGGCCGAGCGGCTGTACGAGTCACTCGGCTACGAGACGACGTCCCGCTCCCTCTCCAAGCCCCTGGTGTAGGTGCCGCCGGGATCCTGCGGTGCGGCTCAGGCCTCCTGGCCGCCGAGCAGCCGGTCCGCGATCTCCTCGATGCGCGTGCGCAGCCCCTCCTGGCTCTTGCCGCCGTCGAGGCGTTCGCCGCCGATGACGTACGTCGGGGTGCCGGTCACGCCGATGGCCTTGCCCTCGGCCTGGTCGGCGTCCACGATCAGGATGTGCCGGCCGTCGATCAGCGCGGTGTCGAACTCCTCGGCGTCCAGGCCGAGTTCACGGGCCACCTCGACCAGGAAGGGCTCGCCCTTGCGGTCCAGCTCCTCGACCCGCCCCAGCACGGCCTCCACGTACGCCCAGCCCTGGCCCTGCGCCAGCGCCTCCTCGGCGGCCTGGGCGGCGGCGAAGGAGTGCTTGTGCTTCTCCAGCGGGAAGTGCCGCAGCCGCAGGTCCAGCCGGTCGCCGTAGCGGGCGCGCAGGGCGCGGACGTCGTCCAGGGCGGTGCGGCAGTCGGGGCACTGCAGTTCGCACCAGACGTCGAGGACCAGGGCATCGGTGTGTGCGGGGGAGGAGTCGCTCATGCCGACCAGTCTTCCAGGCCGGGCGCGGGTGACCCAATCGGGACGGTACGGCCGTACGGCACCGCACCGGCACTCCAGTAGGAGACGACCCGGAGATGTCCCTGATGTCCGCCGGGGGCATGGCATCGCGAGGACCGTGAGGTGCAGGATGGAGGGGACGGAGGCGGGGCGCCGTCCCGTTGTCCCACGTCCGCCGAGCCTCGCCCACCCGACCGAGCCCGCCAGGAGGACCGGATGATTGCCGAGACCGTCTGCTCCGCCGTGTCCGCGGCGGGCCTGGGCATCGCGGTGGTCACGGCCTACCGCAAGCGTTTCCTCGCGGCGACCCGCATCGCGGCCTATGCGCTGGTGCCGGTCGGCCTGGTGATGACCGGGGTCGTCGGCTGGCTCGCGGACACCGCCTTCAGCCCCACCGCATGGGCCGGTTTCGGCGTGCTGGGCGCGGCCTGGCTCCTGTTCGCGGGCACCCGGGCGGTCGAGCGCCGGCGCGGCGGCACCCGCGCCGAACGCAAGGCGGCCCGCGGCGACCGCTCCGGGGCCATGGCCGCCGGGGCCTCCGCGCCGTCCCTCGGCCCGGCCACCCGGCCCGCGACCGGTTCCGCCCCGCGCGCCTCGGGCGCCGGCGACGACTTCAGCGACATCGAGGCCATCCTCAAGAAGCACGGCATATGACCGGCGGCACGCCGAGGCGCGGCGTCACGAACCCGTCGTCGGTCTCAGGCTGACGCCCCGGGGCTGAAACGACACAGAGGGTCGCGCGGCGTCCGGAACCGGTCACAACCGGAAGCAAGCCGGACGGAACGGCGCGATATCCGGCAACTCCCGCATCCGCGTGTACGTAGATCGCGTTCGGGGTCCCTCCTGCGCCATGATCTGCGGCGAGATGCTGGACACGAGACAGAGCCAGGCCGCGCCGCCGAAGGACGAGCCGCGCGGGTGCCTCTTCGCCCTATCCCAACCACCGCTGATGATCTTCCTTGCGGTGATCGGGTGTCTGCTCCTCATGGCTGCGCTGCACGACCTGCTGTTGCTGTGAGCCGTACACGTCCGTCCCGGCGCCACCCGCCGGGACCGACGTCGCCCCGGCCCCACGGACGGAGCCGAAATCGGCTCGGTGCCGGCCGGTCCGCCCGGTGACCGGTGTGCCGTCGGCCGGTCCGCGGCGAGGTCAGCCCGTCGCCTCCTTGCGGCGGGCCCGGTACGCGGCCACGTGCAGCCGGTTGCCGCAGGTGCGGCTGTCGCAGTAGCGGCGCGAGCGGTTGCGGGAGAGGTCGACGAAGGCGCGCCGGCAGTCCGGTGCCTCGCAGCGCCGCAGTCGCTCCCGCTCCCCGGCCACCACGAAGAAGGCGAGCGCCATGCCGCAGTCGGCGGCGAGATGGTCGGCCACGGAGGCGCCGGGTGCGAAGTAGTGCACATGCCAGTCGTAGCCGTCGTGGTCCGTCAGCCGCGGGGTGGTGCCCGCCGCGGCGACCAGTTCGTTGATCAGCCCGGCGGCGGAGCGGGCGTCGGGCGCGGCGAAGATCGCCGCGAAGCGCCCCCGGACCCTGCGCACCGCCGAGAGATCGAACTCCGACAGCACGCCGACATCGCTGATCTCGTGGTTTCGTACGAAATCCGCGAGAGCCGGGACATCGGGCAGTCCGTCGGCCGCCGCGTCGTCCTCCGGCGCGGTGTTCACCAGATCCACCACGGTGTCGAGGGCGCACCGGGTGTCGTGGGTGATCAGCACGTTTCGCTCCCTGGCCTGAGGGTCGGGCGGACGCCCGCCGATGCTGGCCGATGGTAGCGACAACGCCGCCCGCCGCACCGGTCCCCGCCCGACCTCGATTGCCGGTGGAACGCCTCCGCGCCCGAGCTGGTTCCCGCCCGTGGCACCGTGCACACCCGACGCCCGCGGCGGAATCCGGCGTACAGACCGGCGCCGTCCCGCGTACATCAGTCACGGTGACGGCGCCGGGCTGTGCCGTATGCGGTTGTCTTGGCCCGAGCCGTCTCCCCGAGTGGACGGCGCCGGGCTGCTTTTCGTAGGCCGCGACCTAGCTCTCCGCCAGGATGTGCGAGAGCTCCTGATCCAGATCGAAGTGCCGATGCTCCGTGCCGGGCGGCACGGCGGCGTCGGTTCGCTTCAGGAAGGACTCCAGGGCCCGCGCCGGGGCCTCGAGCAGAGCTTCCCCCTCCGGGGAGCTCAGGGCGATGCACACGACCCCCTGACCATGGCTGCGCGACGGCCAGACACGGACGTCGCCGGTTCCGGTGGGCCGGTGAAGCCCCTCGGCGAGGAGGTCGCGGGCGAACACCCACTCGACGGTCTCTTCGGCTCCGGTGTGGAAGGTGGCGTGCACGGCGTAGGGGTCGGCCGTGTCGTACCGCAGGCCTGCGGGGACAGGCAGGGAGGACTCGCTCGACACAACGAGGCGCAGGTGCAGCTCGCAGCTGACCGTGGTGTTCATAAGCGCCAGGGCCTTTCGCTCAGTGTGCGCTCGGGGATTCGCACGTCGGCGAAATCGACATGCCACCTACGATGCCGTTGTAAACCCCTCTGAGGGTTTTGCGTGTGTTTACGTAACTCTTCCGGCCGAGAACTCGTACGGGATCTACGACCATTCCGGTGACCGGATTCACTCCGGTAGGGTTTGTCTGTATGAATACGGGGAGTGACCAGCCGGGCGAGGTCATCGTGGCGGCGGACAAGGCGAGGGCGGAGCGGCAGGAATCCGGGCAGACCGGGCGCGAGGCGGGTGGCGGGCTCGGCTCCCGGGCGCCGGAATTCATCAAGGCTCGCCGGCTGCTGCACCTGAGCTGGCAGGTCGGCGTCTTCGTGGTCGGCCTCGCGGTCGTCGGCGCCGGCATCGTCATGCTGCCGCTGCCGGGACCCGGCTGGGTGGTGATCTTCGGCGGCATGGCGATCTGGGCGACCGAGTTCGTCTGGGCCCAGCTCGTGCTGCGCTGGACCAAGCGCAAGCTCACCGAGGCCGCCCAGCGGGCCCTGGACCCCAAGGTGCGGCGCCGCAACATCACGCTTACGGTGATCGGGCTGGCGATCGTGGCCGTGCTGGTCGGGATCTACGTGTGGAAGTTCGGCCTCGTCATGCCGTGGAAGATCAAGAACCAGTGACCCGGCTCCGCGGCCCGGGCGTCCGCCGCCCTGCCCGGTGGTCGGAAGCACCCCCTGACATGGGGTAATGTTCTTCCTGCGCCCGGGCGATTAGCTCAGTGGGAGAGCGCTTCGTTCACACCGAAGAGGTCACTGGTTCGAACCCAGTATCGCCCACCCGGACCGACGGCCCACCTGCGAAACAGCAGGTGGGCCGTCGGCGTACACGCGTCCGAACGGCCCTGGGGACCCGCCCGGGCCGACCCAGGGCGGGGCCCGGATCCGGGCCTCGTGCGCGGGCTTCGGTGGCGAGTGGCGGCGTCGGCCGCCTCGTGCGCCGACTTCAGGGTGCGCGCTTCGGTTCCTGGTCGCGTGCGCGGGGTTCGGCGGCGTCCAGCAGCGGTGTTCGGCCTTGTGCGGTGACTTCGGGTGCGGGCTGCGGTTCCGGGTCTTCTGTACGGGCTTCGGTGGCGAGCGGCGGCGTTGGCGCCTTGTGTGCCGACTACCAGGTGTGAGCACCACCTCCCGCCCCCGCTCCGGCTCGGGCGGTGAGCAGCGCTTCTCAGCCTCCGTCGAGGTCGGCGAACGGCCAGGCTCATGGCGGCCGGTGCCCGAGTCGCCACTCAAGGTTCCGTGCGCCGAGGGCGCGCGAGCAGCCCGCCTTTTTGCCGAACCGGCAACATCCCTCGTGCCCAGCGGTCCGTTCACCGCACCATCGTCGACACCGGCCCAACCGCACCGGTCCGGGCCGTCCCGATCGTCGTCGTACCGCATCCACAACGGCCTGACCTGCGGAAAGCCGAAACAGCCCATCAGACCAACGGCTCGACAGACCGACAAATCGACAGCCGGCTGCCCACACGCCCCAAGCCGACAAACCGAAACCTCCACAGCCCGCCGACCTGCGCCCCCAAGCCGACAGTCCGCCGACTCGCGCACCCGTGCCCGGCACCCAGGCACCAGCAACCCCAAGTGGCCCCGCACCCTCGCACCCCCGCGCCCAAAGAGCCCACGCCCCCAGCGCCAAGGAGCCCCCATGCGGCCCGAGCCCACCTCCCCGCGAGCCCCGATGCCCAAGCTCCCCGCCCATGCCCCCACCCCCACCCACCACCTCGTCCCCTCCCCAGCCGGACGCCTGCATCTCGTAGCGCAGGGTCACGGCCCCCTCGTGCTGCTGGTGCACGGCTTCCCCGAGTCCTGGTACTCCTGGCGGCACCAGTTGCCGGTCCTGGCCGCCGCCGGCTACCGCGCCGTGGCCGTCGACGTGCGGGGGTACGGCCGTTCGTCCAAGCCGGGGGCCGTGGACGCGTACCGCATGCTCGAACTGGTCGCGGACAACGTCGCCGTGGTGGAGGCCCTGGGGGAGGAGTCCGCGGTCGTCGTCGGGCACGACTGGGGTGCCACGATCGCCGCCACCTCCGCTCTGACCAGGCCCGATGTCTTCCGGGCCGTGGCTCTGCTCGGCGTGCCGTACATCCCGCCCGGCGGCCCGCGGCCCAGCGATGTCTTCGCGCGGATGGGCGGGGACGAGGAGTTCTACGTCTCGTACTTCCAGCAACCGGGCCGGGCCGAGGCGGAGATCGAGCCGGACGTGCGCGGCTGGCTCGCGGGCTTCTACGCCGCCCTGTCCGTCGGCACCATGCCCCCGCCGGGCGCCCCCGACCCGCACTTCGTCGGCCGCGGCGGCACCCTGCGCGAACGCTTCCCCGCCGGCCCGCTGCCCGCCTGGCTGAGCGCGGACGACCTCGACTTCCTGGCCGAGGAGTTCGAGCGGACCGGGATGACCGGGGCGTTGAACCGTTACCGGAACATGGACCGGGACTGGGCGGACCTGGCCGGTCACGCGGGCGCCCCGATCACGCAGCCCTCGCTGTTCGTCGGCGGCGCCCTGGACGCCTCGCTCGCCTGGCTGGCCGACGCGGTCGAGGCGCACCCGAAGACCCTGCCCGGCCTGCTCGGCTCGCACGTCCTCGACGGCTGCGGCCACTTCGTCCAGCAGGAGCGTCCGGAGGAGACGAACCGGATCCTGACCGACTGGCTGGCCGCCCTGCCCAGCTGAGCCCACCCGCCCGGCCCCTCCGTCCGGTCTGCCGGTCGTACGCCGCTCACCTGCGAAAACGGCCGGCAGACCGGCTCCGGACCCGCGCCGCCGGCAAGAAAATCCTGTCCGACTCATTGACGCACCCCGGACCCCTCCGTAACTTGTGCCAGCAAGCGCTTACTTGAAACGATTCATGACCGCTCCATGATCGCGCTCATGACGGCGGAGACGACGCTGCGGGGAGGGCCCCACCATGGGAACCAGCAGGAATCTTGAGAGGCGTACGATCCTGAAGGCGGCCGGGGCCTCGGCGGCCACGCTCGGGCTCGCCGCGACGACCGGGTGCGGAGGCGGAAGCGGTTCCGGGGACGGGACGGTGACGATCCGTTACTCCTGGTGGGGTGCCGAGGAGCGGGCCAAGAAGATCAATCAGACCATCGCGCTCTTCGAGAAGAAATACCCGAAGATCAAGGTCAAGACCGACTTCCAGACGTACGCGTCCTTCTAGGAGAAGTTCCAGACCCAGGCCGCCGGCGGAAATCCCCCGGACGTTTTCCAAAATGCCGTCACCTTTCTCCGGAAATACGACAAGCGAGGAATTCTCCTCGATCTCAAGTCACAGGTCCAGGCAGGTAATCTGACCCTGAATCACTTCAGGGAAGGCGTGACGAAGGTCGGCGAGGTCGACGGAAAGCAGCTCGGAATTCCCGTCGGCTCCAACACCATGGCGCTCGTCGTCGACAAGAAGGTGTTCCAGAAGGCCGGCGTCGAGCCGCACCCGGGGTGGACCTGGTACGACTACTTCAAGGCCCTGAAGACCATCCACGACAAGACGAAGGTCCCCGGGGACGCCGGCTACTTCACCATCATGTACCTGTACGACCTCTACCTCCGCCAGAACGGCAAGGCGTTCTTCACCGAGGACGGACTCGGCTTCGACAAGGCCGATCTGACGGAGTGGTGGACCGATGGCTACAACCGCGTCAAGGCGGGCATCGTCACCGACCCGAAGGTCGTCCAGCAGGACATGCCCAAGCCCTCCCTCTCCGCAGGTCACGGCGCCTCGGAGTTCACCGGGTTCCTCCGAGGATGCCCCGGCCTTCAGGCCGAGCAACGCCGTTGGTACGGCCTCTGGGACTACGGCGACTTCATGCACACCTACGACACCGTGCGCCACCAGTGGCGGTACGACGTCGGCGGCTACGCCTGGGACAACTCCGAGCTCTCACCGGACCTCTGGCTCTGGTACGCGTACCTGAGAAGCGGCCGCAGCGACCTCTTCCGCTTCGCCGAGGCACTCACCCGGCACACCGGCGAGGTCGACGTCTACCACCTCGGCAAGTGGGCCGGCCTCGGCACCCGGCACGGCGTCCAGCACTTCGGCGACAGCGCCAAACAGCAGCGCATCGCCAACACCACCTACCGGCGCTTCTACTACTTCCTCACCGCCGACGAACGCGTGGGCGACCTCATGCACGCCAACGTCGACTCCGACGAGACCTTCCTCGTCCTCGACCCCCAGCGCAAGGTCCGCACCGACCCCTACACCCCCGACCGGCACGCCCTGTCGATCGGCTTCGGCACGGACTGGAGCGGCCTGGTCTCGGCCTGGCTCACGGAGTGGGAGCGCAAGGGCCCCAAGTGGGAGAAGGCCAAGGCGCGCGTGCTGTCCACGATGGAGGGCATCGCCGCCCAGCCCAACGGCTTCGTCCAGGGCAGCGGGCTGTACGACCTCGACACCGGCGAGTTCGCCGTCGCCGACCAGCCGGTCGTCTCCGTGTCCCACCTCTCGGCCGTCTTCGGACTCAACGAGCTGTGCGCCGAGCTGATCCACCTCGTCGACATGCCCAAGTTCAAGGAGGCCTACCTGGACTACTGCCGCTACTTCAACGCCACCAAGGCCGAGCAGAAGGCCCGTTACGGCTCCGACTTCGGCAGCCTGCTGCTCTTCCAGGGCCACTCGCGCCTCGACGCCTACGCCGCCGTACAGACCGGTGACGCCACCCTCGCCAAGCGCGCCTGGACCAAGTTCTATGCCTCGGACGGCTACACCGAGTCCTCGCCGTGGAAGACCGAGAGGCTGACCGGCCCCGTCGCCCTGGTCGAGGGCGGCGAGGCGAGCTGGGTGTCCAGCAACGACACCGCGCTCTACGGCCTCGCGGCCATCGAGAACCTGGCGTTGCTCGGCGACAGGATGCCCTGGCGGGCGTAGGGGGAGCGCCGTCGCACGGGCGGCGGCGCTCGCCCACCGAGTCTGGCCCGGCGCACGGCGCGGCGCATGAGTACGCGTACTCAGATCGGCTGTCCCGCACGGGCAGACTCCACCCATGGACCCCATGGCCTGGAACCACTACCGCTTTCGCAGTCTGTGGTCCCTGCCCGCCCCGCCCGCCGTCGTGTACGCGCTGCTGGAGCGGCCCGAGGACTATCCGAGCTGGTGGCCGCAGGTCCGCTCGGTGACGAGGCTGGACACAGACACGGGGGTGATCACCATCCGGTCCGTCCTGCCGTACGACATGACCTTCACCGCACGGCGGATCCGCCGCGATCCCGACGCCGGTGTGCTGGAGGTCACCCTGTCCGGTGACATCGAGGGCTGGGCGCGCTGGACGGTCACCGCCGAAGGCCGCGGAACCCTGGCCCGCTACGACCAGGAAGTGGACGTGCACAAACCGCTGCTGCGCCGGCTCGCCGTACCCGGCCGCCCGGTCTTCCGCGCCAACCACCGCCTGATGATGCGGTCCGGACGGCGCGGACTGCTGCGTCACCTGCAAGCGGTTTGAAGGATCGGCGCCGGGGCCTGTATTGTTCAGTGCGTTCCCGGGCGATTAGCTCAGTGGGAGAGCGCTTCGTTCACACCGAAGAGGTCACTGGTTCGAACCCAGTATCGCCCACCGGGAAAGAGCCGGTCCGCCCAGCGGACCGGCTCTTTTGATGCCATGGGGGGCGTCATGGGCAAGGAACGGGGCGGGGAAGGACCGAGACTTGGCGCGCGGGTGCGCCGGCTCCGGGTCCGCAGTCTGATCAGGATCCTCCTGCTCGCACTGGTGCTGGGCGGCGTCGTGGCGCTCGCCAGGATCACCTTCAACACCGAACGGGTCACCACGATGTGGGTCGGCGCCCGGATCGCCGCCGACGGCAGCGCCCGGATCACCGAGGTCGTCGACTACGACTTCGGCTACCCGCACATGGAACGGCACGGCATCTACCGCGACCTGCCGGACCTGCCCTTCGACGAGGACGAGGCCCACATCGCCGTCAGCATGGACGGCCATCGCGTCCCCTGGGAACTCACGGTGGGCGACTACTACACCGAGCCGAACGGCCACCGCGAGATCGCCACCCGCATCAAGATCGGCGACCCTGGCAAGGCCGTCACCGGCGTGCACCGCTACCGCGTCCAGTACACCCTGCGGGACGTCGTGAAGAAGGGCAGGCTGGCCTGGGACGCGGTCGGCACCGGCTGGCAGGTCGACCGGTCCCGCGTCGAGATCCACGCCGTGGCGCCGTACGGCCTGACCGGGGTGCGCTGCGTCCAGGGCACGGACGGATCCGGGAAGCGCTGTGCCGCCGAGCAGAGCGGGCCCGGCCGGCTCACCGTGCGCCTCGACCGGCTCAAGGGCAAGGAGGGGCTCACCCTCTACGCCGCCCGGGGCCAGGCCGTCCCCGGCGGAGCGGCGGCACTGCCGGCGCCGCCCGGCGGGCAGGCCGTCGGCACCACCGTGACCCATCCGCTGCTGAACGCCCTGCTCGCCGTCGGCCTCGCCCTCGCCGCCGCCCTGGCCACGATCGGGCTGATGCGCCTCCTCGGCCGCGACCGGCCCGCACCGCAGGGCGCCGACGCGAACCCGGGAACGCCGAGCACCACACCCCCGCAGGGCCTGAGTCCCGCCCAGGGCGGCATCCTGGCCGACAAGCGGGTGGAGCCCCGGCACCAGACCGCCTGGCTGCTCGGCGCCGTCGCCGACGGCCACCTCGTCCTCGGCGGCGAGGGGCACGCTCCGACCCTGCGCCGCAGCAGCAGGGGCGCGGGGTCCGACGATCCGGTCGCCAGGGAGGTCCTGCGGTACATCTTCGCCGGGCGCGACCGGATCACCCTGGGCGTGTACGACTCGTCCTTCCAGACGGGCTGGCATGCGCTCGCCCGCCACCTGCGGCAATGGCAGACCGACTCCGGTCTGTGGGACACGGCGTCCGTGCGCCGGGCCCGCACCGGACGGTACGCAGGCAGGGCCGCCGCCGTGCTCGGCTTCGTCATGGCAGCGGTGGGCGCGGCCCTCGGCGGCAGCCGCCTCGCGGCGGGAGGACCGGTGCTCATCGCGGGCGCGGTCGTCTTCGGCGCCGGCCTCGCGCTGGCGCGGCGCCCCTGGGAGCTGCACCGCCGCACCCCCGAGGGCAGCGCCCAGTGGCTGCGGGTGGAGGCGTTCCGGCGCTACCTCGCCGACCCGTCGGCGACTCCCGCCGAGCAGCCCCTCGACGACGAACAGGTCCGGCGGTACACGGCCTGGGCGGTCGCCCTCGGCCTGGGCGACACCTGGCGGCACGCCGTCGAGACGTCCGCCGTGCCCACCCGGCAGCCCTCCTCGCCCGCCGTGCGGCTGGGGCCGGCGCTGGCCCTGGGACTCGTCGTCAACGCCGCGCGCTCCTCCCGGACGCCGTCCTCCAGCGGCGGCGGCTCCGGTGGCGGATCCGGCGGATCAGGCTCCTCGGCAGGCGTCGGCGGTGGAGCGGGCGGCGGCGGAGGCGGCTCCTGGTGACCGCCGTACCGGGGGCGGTACCCGCTGCGCCTACGCCGCGGCCGGCAGCTCCGGCCTGAGCGGCCAGTCCGTGCTGACGATCTCCTCCGAGCCGCTGCGCGCGAACCACGCCTGCAGCCCGCGGGCCTGTGCCGCGTGCCAGTTGGCCTGGAGCGTGTGCAGCTCGTCGGGGGTCAGACGCTCCAGCCGGGTCGCGAAACGCCGGCCCAGGGCCCGTACGACGTCCAGCGCGGCCAGTGCGTCCGCCGCCGCGTCGTGCGCGCCCTGCAGCGTCACGCCGTAGTGGGCGCACAGGTCGGTCAGCGTGCGGCGGCCCTTGCGGTAGCGGTCCAGATGCTTGTCCAGCACCCTCGGGTCCAGCACCCTCAGCGGCGTCGACTCGAACCAGCGGTCCAGGGACGACGCCCGGTGCCGGCGCAACTCCCGGTCCAGCAGCGTCAGATCGAAGGGCGCGTTCATCACCACCAGCGGGCGGCCCATCGCCGCGTGCTCCGCCAGCTGCTCGGCTATCTCGTACATCACCGGCGCCGGCCAGCGGCCGTTGAGGTGCAGGTGCTCCTCCGTCAGACCGTGCACCGCCGTGGCCTCCTCGGGCACCGGCACCCCCGGGTTCACCAGCCAGCGGGTGACCCGGGGCCGGGTCCCCGGCGCGTCCTGGACGACGACGGCGGCCGACACGATCCGGTCGGTCTCGACGTCCACGCCCGTCGTCTCCGTGTCGAAGCCGGCCAGCGGCCCCTCGTACCAGTACGTCATCCCAACCCAACTCCTCGTTCACCCAGGGCAGGTGACGTTCCGTCTTCTGCCCGTTTGGTGATACCCGGGCCGTTTGCGCCGTACGCCGGGAGGAGACAACAGGAGTACGGGTCTTTGCTGTTCAGCGGCCCACAGCGGGGAAACTCTTGGCTTGGAAGGCTGTTGGTCATGGCCATAGCGCAGCCCGAGCGGGGCGGGCTGCTGCCCGATCGCACGGGCCCCCTTCGCGGCACGCTCGCCACCACCGCCTGCATGGAGACACTGCAGGTCGGCTATCTGCACGCGGTCGCCGCCGCGGCCGGCTGCTCGCTGTCCCAGCCCTTCCCGGACAACGGCATCGACTGGCACGTCAGCCACAGCGCGCCCGGACACACCGTCGACGACGAGGTCACCATCAAGGTGCAGCTCAAGGCCACGTACCAGGTCGCGCCGAACCCTCCGGGGCGCACCTTCTCCTTCACCCTCGACAACGACCATCTGCGCAAGCTCGCCCGCACACCCGTCTCGGTGCACAAGATCCTGGTCGTCATGCTCGTCCCGCGCTCGCAGGACGACTGGCTGCGCGCCAGCCACGACCGGCTCGACCTCAGGCACTGCTGCTACTGGGTCAACCTCGCCGGCCACCCCATCACGGGCCGGCACCGGACCACCGTGCGGATACCGACCACACGCATCTTCGACGACCGGGCGCTCTGCGAGATCATGACGCGGGTCGGGACGGGAGGCAGGCCATGAGGAGCCGTCCGTACGAGGAGCTGCCGCGCCAGGTCCGGCCGCATCCCGACGACCTCGCCTGGAACCGGCCCCCGGAGCCCGCCGAGGTCGACCCCGCCGTGCTCGGTGCCCTGCTGCACCGGCACGGCTGGCAGCGGCGCGGCGGAGCCCCCGGGCGCTACGGCCGCTGGACCCCGCCGGGGCCGGGAGCGGGAGGGACCAGCCTGCTGGTGCCCGAGAGCCGCGCCTTCCCCGACAGTGACGACCTGCTCGGCGAGGCCCTCGACGCCCTCGCCCGCAGCCACACCCCCGCCGCGCGCGAGGTGCTGATCTCCCTCGCCGTGCCCAGCGACGAGATCCGCTGGTGGCGGGACACCCCGAGCGGACCCGTCGGCGCCGCGCCCTGGTCGGCCGACGAGCAACTGCGCGGCGCCGCCCGGCAGATGCTGCTCGCCGCCGCACTCGCCACACGCGCGCGTGCCGGGTACTACGGCGCCCGCCACCGCCGCGCCGCTGCCGCACTGCTGCAGGACGTCCTCGTCGGCCCCGCCGCCGAGGGCCGGCACCTCACCGCCTTCGTGCCCGTGCCCACCGGCCGCTCGCTCGCCGTCCGCCTGCACCAGGCCCTGTACGCCGCCCGCGAGGCCGTCGACTACCAGCGGGCCACCGGCGGCATGGACGCCTTCGACGGCGCGGTCGAGGCGGGCGTCAGCCGCGAACTCACCGAGGCGCTGGCCGCGCTCGTGCGGGGCACCGAGGGCGCCCGGATCGCCGTCGCCTGGGCACCGGGCGCCGGGGTCCCCGAGGGCTGCGCCCCCTCCGCCGAACCCGTCGAGTTCTCACCCGGCGACCTGCCCGTGCTGCGCGAGGCCGCCGCCCGCTATGTGCGCGAGGAACCCTCGGTACCGGTCCGGATCACCGGCGCCGTCGTCCGCATGCGCCGCTCCGGACCCGGCGGCGAGGGTACCGTACGGCTGCGCGTCCTCGACGGAGCCGACGTCCCGCACGTCCGCGTCACCCTGGACGAGGAGGACTACCGCATCGCCGGCCACGCCCACCTCGTCGGACTACCGGTGCGGGTGCACGGCCGGCTGGAGCGCCGGGGCGGCTTCCGCCGGCTCACCGGCGCCTCCGGGGTCGTACCCGTGCAGGTGGACGAGGGCGAGCGGGACCGGCTGATGAAGTCCCTGCAGGAGAACCTCGACTTCTTCGAGGAGGCCTGCGGCGAGGCGTACGGGGACGAGGACTGAGGAGTATCGGACAGGGGACTGTGGGTGACCGTTTCGCGGTCGGCGCCGTGAGGTCGGTACGATCGCCTGTGCGCGCGCTCCTGGTATGGCGCCGCACCCCACCTTCAGTCAGGAGAGACCGGTGTCAGACGTCCGTGTGATCATCCAACGCGATTCCGAGCGGGAAGAACGCGTGGTGACGACGGGCACTACGGCCGCCGACCTCTTCGCGGGCGAGCGCTCGATCATCGCCGCGCGTGTCGGGGGCGAGCTGAAGGACCTCGCCTACGAGGTCAAGGATGGTGAGACCGTCGAGGGCGTCGAGATCTCGTCCGAGGACGGCCTGAACATCCTGCGCCACTCCACCGCGCACGTCATGGCGCAGGCCGTGCAGGAGCTGTTCCCCGAGGCCAAGCTGGGCATCGGCCCGCCCGTCAAGGACGGCTTCTACTACGACTTCGACGTCGAGAAGCCGTTCACGCCCGAGGATCTCAAGGCCATCGAGAAGAAGATGCAGGAGATCCAGAAGCGCGGGCAGCGCTTCGCCCGCCGTGTCGTCACCGACGAGGCCGCCCGCGAGGAGCTGGCCGCCGAGCCGTACAAGCTGGAGCTGATCGGCCTCAAGGGCTCGGCCTCCTCCGACGACGGCGCGGACGTCGAGGTCGGCGCCGGCGAGCTGACGATCTACGACAACCTGGACGCCAAGACCGGCGAGCTGTGCTGGAAGGACCTCTGCCGCGGTCCGCACCTGCCCTCGACCCGGCTCATCCCGGCGTTCAAGCTGATGCGCAACGCGGCCGCCTACTGGCGCGGCAGCGAGAAGAACCCGATGCTTCAGCGCATCTACGGCACCGCCTGGCCGTCCAAGGACGAGCTGAAGGCGCACCTGGACTTCCTCGCCGAGGCCGAGAAGCGCGACCACCGCAAGCTCGGCACCGAGCTGGACCTCTTCTCCATCCCGGAGCAGATCGGCTCCGGCCTCGCCGTCTTCCACCCCAAGGGCGGCATCATCCGCCGGGTCATGGAGGACTACTCGCGGCGCCGCCACGAGGAGGAGGGCTACGAGTTCGTCTACACCCCGCACGCGACGAAGGGGAAGCTCTTCGAGACGTCCGGGCACCTGGACTGGTACGCCGAGGGCATGTACCCGCCCATGCAGCTCGACGAGGGCGTGGACTACTACCTCAAGCCCATGAACTGCCCGATGCACAACCTGATCTTCGACGCGCGCGGCCGCTCCTACCGCGAACTGCCGCTGCGCCTCTTCGAGTTCGGGACCGTGTACCGGTACGAGAAGTCGGGCGTCGTGCACGGCCTGACCCGTGCCCGCGGCTTCACCCAGGACGACGCGCACATCTACTGCACCCGTGAGCAGATGTCCGAGGAGCTGGACAAGACGCTCACCTTCGTCCTCGGCCTGCTGCGCGACTACGGCCTGACCGACTTCTACCTGGAGCTGTCCACCAAGGACCCGGAGAAGTTCGTCGGCTCCGACGAGGTCTGGGAGGAGGCGACCGAGACGCTGCGCCAGGTCGCCGAGAAGCAGGGCCTGCCCCTCGTCCCGGACCCGGGCGGCGCCGCCTTCTACGGCCCGAAGATCTCCGTCCAGGCCAAGGACGCGATCGGCCGGACCTGGCAGATGTCGACCATCCAGCTCGACTTCAACCTGCCCGAGCGCTTCAACCTGGAGTACACCGGCCCCGACGGCTCCAAGCAGCGCCCGGTCATGATCCACCGCGCGCTGTTCGGCTCCATCGAACGGTTCTTCGCCGTCCTCCTGGAGCACTACGCAGGCGCCTTCCCGGCCTGGCTCGCCCCGGTCCAGGCGCTCGGCATCCCGATCGGCGACGCGCACGTGGAGTACCTGGAGAAGTTCGCCGCCGCGGCCCGCAAGCAGGGCCTGCGCGTCGAGGTGGACTCCTCCTCGGACCGCATGCAGAAGAAGATCCGCAACGCCCAGAAGCAGAAGGTGCCCTTCATGGTCATCGCGGGCGACGAGGACATGTCGAACGGCTCGGTGTCGTTCCGCTACCGCGACGGCTCGCAGGAGAACGGCATCCCGTTCGACGCGGCCATCGCGAAGATCGCGCAGGTCGTCCAGGAGCGGGCCCAGGTCTGATCCGGCGCCCGCTCGGTACGAAGGCCCTCGGGGAGGTTCAGCGCCCCGGGGGCCTTTCGTCTCCCTCGCGGGTGAAGGTCTGCATCAGCCAGGACGAGAACGAACCGGTCACCGCGCCGAGCAGGGCGAGACCGCCGATCATCATCCCGGTGGCGATCGTCCGGCCCATCGGGGTGACCGGGGTGATGTCGCCGTAGCCGACCGTGGTGAGGGTGGACGCGGCCCACCACACGGCGTCCCCGAACGTACGCATGGTGGCGCGGGGTGCCCCGCGTTCCGCCTGGAAGACCGCGAGGGCACCGGAGAAGCCGAGCAGCAGGGTGGACAGGCCGGCGTAGGAGATCACGCGTGCGTGCAGCGAGAGCCGGGGTTGTCCGGCCTTCCGCTGGACGGCGTCGTACAGGGGAACGATCCGCAGCGGGCGCAGCAGCGGCAGGATGACCACCACGGTGTGCAGCAAGTGCGTCGGGACGAACCGCAGGCCCTGTCCGCTGAGCCGCCAGCGCACCGCGTAGTCCGCGGCGAACACCAGCCATAGGCCGAGGACCACGGACAAGCACACGACATGCCAGAAGGCGGACATACCCGTGGCCAGCACATGCGTGGCATAGGCGGCCAGGAAGACCAGCGACGCCACGAAGAGGGGGATCTCGGTGCGCTGCGCCCAGCGCACCGAACGGCTTTCGTCCACCGGCCAAGCTTGGCCGGTGCCCTTCTTCCCGCCGCCCCGGCGACACGCCGCGAACGGGCGAAGCAATATGCTGCCTAGCATGACGAGTGAGCCGGAGCAGCAGATCGGAGTGGGGACGCAGGACGCGTTCCAGCGCCTGTGGACGCCCCACCGGATGGCCTACATCCAGGGCGAGAACAAGCCGACCGGTCCGGGGGCCGACGACGGCTGCCCCTTCTGCACGCTCCCGGCCAAGTCCGACGAGGACGGACTGATCGTCCGGCGCGGTGAGCACGTGTACGCCGTCCTCAACCTCTACCCGTACAACGGCGGCCATCTGATGACGGTCCCCTACCGTCATGTCGCCGACTACACGGACCTGACCGGTCCGGAGACCGCGGAGCTCGCCGAGCTGACCAAGCAGGCGATGACCGCCCTGCGCACCGCGTCCGGCGCGCACGGCTTCAACATCGGCATGAACCAGGGCACGGTCGCGGGCGCGGGCATCGCCGCCCATCTGCACCAGCACATCGTCCCGCGCTGGGGCGGCGACACGAACTTCATGCCGGTGGTCGGCCACACGAAGGTGCTGCCGCAGCTGCTGGCCGACACCAGGAAGATGCTCGCGGAGGCCTGGCCGGCGTAGTCCGCTGGTGCCCTCTGCCGAGGGCACCGCTCACGCGTCGTAGAGGTCGGCCTTCTTCGGCAGCGGATCCTGCACCTGTGTGCTGAGGAACGCCGACCGCGTGCCGAACTTCTCCGTGTCCACGCCGTTCTCCTCCAGCACCCTCATCGCCGCCGAGTGCACCACCCGCAGCACCGGCGTGGCCGCGCGCAGCGCGTCGTCGGCCATGAAGCGGTGCCGCCAGGGCTGGTCGGCCCAGGCGTGCCGCAGACCGAACGGCTCGGGCAGGACGAGCGAGCCGCCGAGCCAGTTGAGCACCGGCGGGTACCAGGTCAGCGGGGCGCGCGCCGCCAGCCGTACCACCTCGTCGGTGGTGACCAGCGGCAGCATGACCTTCCTGGTCTCCCAGGGCTTGAGGGACTTGGCGACCTCCTTGCTCGGGGGCTCCGGCTTGGAGGTGAACAGCGGGTTCACCGGTCCCAGGGCGTGCCCGGTCACCTCGATGCGCAGCGTCTCGTGCAGCACCGTCACCGTGATCAGCATCGTGAGGACCAGCTGCCCGTCCCACAGCGTCCACTGCACGCCCAGATAGTGCCGGTCGCCGCTGCCGAACTGCTGCTTGTTGCAGATCTCCTGTATCGCGTGCGGCTTGACCTGGAAGGCCTCGACGTCGGTGCCCTCGGGCCGGGACACCGCCGTGGCCTTCTCGCCGATCGGCGTGACGATCCAGTGCTTGATGGACGGCTTGGGGAACCCGCCGGTGTTCAGCGGGCCGCGCTCCAGCAGGGCGAGCTGGTCGTGGATCGCGCGGATGACGTCCCAGCTGCGGAACGGGTGGATCTCCCGGGTCGGGTCGGCGGGCACCAGGTCCTCGGCGAGCTGCCAGGCGCCCCAGCGGGTGCCCATGCCGAGTATGCCCTTGGGGCCGGCGTAGAAGACCGAGTTGGACTGCTGCTCGGCGCTGAGCCGGGCCAGCGACTGGCGCAGCTCCTCGGCCGCGGTCTGGCCGGGGCTGCGCGGCACGGCCTCGGGGACCTTCGCGCCGACGCTGGTGCCCGAGAGCAGCCCGTCCCAGCGGGCCCGCAGGTCCTTGGCCGTGCGCTCGCAGATCCGCTTGGCCCAGAACCAGCCGAGCACGGGGAGCACGACACACGCCCGCGCGTACCACGCCCAGAAGCCGCTGAACGGCATCTTGAGCAGGAACAGCGCGGCGAGCACGCCGACACCGAGGAGCAGGGCGGTGGCGAGCGCACCCACCCGTTTGTCCTCGCGCCTGGCGACGAACGTGCGCAGCTGGAAGACGAGCAGCCAGACGAGCAGCCCGGGCAGGAAGAGCACACCGCACAGGACCGTCACGGCGGTCAGGCGGTTGTCGCGCTCCCGGCGGATGTTGTTCGCCGCGAGGCAGTGCTCCACGACGAACTGGGGCTCGGAGCCGAAGGACTGGATGAGCGGCTTGCGGCCGGGAGCGAGCATCCGGGCGACCACGGCCCGCGAGAACGCCTCACCGAGATTGGGCCTCAGCAGTGCGATCCTGCCGGGCTTGAGGGTCGACTCGTGCCACTCGTTGTCGGCCTTCTTGATCTCCTCCATCGGGCTGTCCCGGTACGCCGCGGAGGCCAGCGCGGAGGTCGCCGCCTGCCCCTCGTCGCCCGAGACGGGCACCTGGGGTCCGTCCCACTCCGTTCCCAACGACATTCCCGCCCCCTCGCCGCACGGCGTCGCTTCTGCGGCCTTCCCGACTTCCCTGCCCCGCACACCTGTTGAACGGGCCGTCGCGTCGATTACCCGCCGACAACCGGACGACTGCGGCACGGCCCGATCACGTGATCAGCGTATCCGCCGCCACCGACAACCGGCGGGCGGACGGCCGAAGCCGCCCGCCCACACACCCCCGCGACGGCACCGGACTAGCCGTTGTCGCCCGCCTGTTCGCGGATCCGTTCGGCGATCTGCGGCGGCATCGGCTCGTGCCGGGCGTAGGAGCGGTCGAACCGTGCCGTGCCGTGCGACAGCGAGCGCAGATCGACGGCGTACCGGCCGATCTCGAACTCGGGCACCTCGGCCTTGATCACAGTCCGCCCGGAACCCACCTGCTCGGTGCCGAGCACCCGGCCGCGCCGGCTGGACAGATCGCTCATCACGGCGCCCACGAAGTCGTCGCCGACCAGCACGGACACCTCCGCCACCGGCTCCAGCAGATGGATCCGCGCGTCGGCCGCGGCCTCGCGCAGCGCGAGCGCGCCCGCGGTCTGGAAGGCGGCGTCGGAGGAGTCCACCGAGTGCGCCTTGCCGTCCAGCAGCGTGACCCGCACGTCCACCAGCGGATAACCGGCGGCGACCCCCTTGGCGGCCTGCGCCCGTACGCCCTTCTCCACGGACGGGATGAACTGACGCGGTACGGCGCCGCCGACCACCTTGTCCACGAACTCGATGCCCGAGCCTCCCGGCAGGGGCTCCACCTCGATCTCGCAGATGGCGTACTGCCCGTGCCCGCCGGACTGCTTCACATGCCGCCCGCGCCCGGTGGCCTTGTTCGCGAACGTCTCCCGCAGGGAGACCTTGTGCGGGACGACGTCGACCTGGACGCCGTAGCGGCTGCGCAGCCGTTCCAGGGCGACGTCCGCGTGGGCCTCGCCCAGGCACCACAGGACCACCTGGTGGGTGTCCTGGTTCTGCTCCAGACGCATGGTCGGATCCTCGGCCACCAGACGGGACAGGCCCTGCGAGAGCTTGTCCTCGTCGGCCTTGCTGTGCGCCTGGATGGCAAGCGGCAGCAGCGGGTCGGGCATCCGCCAGGGCTCCATCAGGAGCGGGTCGTCCTTCGCGGAGAGCGTGTCCCCGGTCTCGGCCCGGCCGAGCTTGGCCACGCACACCAGGTCGCCGGCGACGGCGTGCGTCACCGGGCGCTGCTGCTTGCCGAAGGGCATGGACAGCGCGCCGACCTTCTCGTCGACGTCGTGGTCCTCGTGGCCGCGGTCGGCCAGCCCGTGCCCGGAGACGTGCACCGTCTGGTCGGGGCGCAGGGTGCCGGAGAAGACGCGCACCAGGGAGACCCGGCCGACGTAGGGGTCGGAGGAGGTCTTGACGACCTCGGCGACCAGCGGGCCGCCGGTGTCGCACGGCTTCAGCTCGCGCGCCTTGCCGTCGATGGTGGTGACCTCGGGCATCGGGTGCTCGAACGGGGTCGGGAACCCGCCGGTGATCAGCTCCAGCACCTCGACCGTGCCGAGGCCCTGTTTGGCGCCGTCGGCCGCGGGGGCGGCCGCCAGGACGGGGAAGAACGAGCCGCGGGCGACGGCCCGCTCCAGGTCCTGGATCAGCGTCTTGACGTCGACCTGCTCCCCGCCGAGATAGCGGTCCATGAGGGTCTCGTCCTCGCTCTCGGCGATGATCCCCTCGATGAGCCGGTTGCGGGCCTCCTCCAGGTTCGGCAACTGGTCCTCGCCGGGCTCGGACTCCTTGCGCTCCCCGGTCGAGTAGTCGAACAGCTTCTGCGACAGCAGCCCGACCAGCCCGGTCACCGGCGCGTGCCCGTCGGGGCCCTCGGGGCCGCGCAGCGGCAGATACAGCGGCAGCACGGCATCGGGGTCGTCGCCGCCGAAGGCCTCCGCGCAGATCCGGGTCATCTCCTCGAAGTCGGCGCGGGCCGCCTCCAGGTGCGTGACCACGATCGCGCGCGGCATGCCGACGGCCGCGCACTCCTCCCAGACCATCCGGGTGGAGCCGTCCACACCGTCCGAGGCCGAGACGACGAAGAGAGCCGCGTCCGCGGCGCGCAGACCGGCCCTGAGCTCCCCGACGAAGTCGGCGTATCCGGGGGTGTCGAGCACGTTGATCTTGATGCCGTCCCATTCGACCGGCACCAGGGAGAGCTGCACCGAGCGCTGCTGCCGGTGCTCGATCTCGTCGTAGTCCGAGACGGTGCCGCCGTCTTCCTTGCGGCCCGCCCGGTTCACCGCCCCCGCGGTCAGCGCGAGGGCCTCCACCAGGGTCGTCTTGCCCGAACCGGAGTGGCCGACCAGCACCACGTTCCGTACGGATGCGGGCTGGTCGGCCTCCAAAGCCCTGCCGGCGGCCCCGGGGTGGTGCGTCTGAGTCTTGTCGCCCATGATCCTGCCTCCCGTGCACGGTGAGGTCACTGTGGGCGCGGACACGCGGGACCCGCGTGCACTGGCGGCTCCGGCGTCGCCCGCGGTTATTCGAGCTTTCCACTCCCGTCACGCTGCGTCCATACGAACGACAACCGCGCATGCCGATCGCGCCACGCGCGCCCCGCGTACGGCGGCGCGCACCGGTTCGCGCGACGGGCCCCGGGTGGCCCGCCCGCCGCGCGCACGCGCGCGTGGCTACGATGGGCCAGCCGGCGGCCACCAGGGGCCGCGGCGACACCGACCCTCGGGAAGGCCATGCTGAACAAGTACGCGCGTGCATTCTTCACGCGTGTCCTCACACCGTTCGCCGCGTTTCTCATCCGCCGGGGCGTGAGCCCCGACACGGTCACGCTCATCGGCACGGCCGGAGTGGTCGCGGGCGCGCTGGTCTTCTACCCCCGGGGCGAGTTCTTCTGGGGCACGGTCGTGATCACCCTGTTCGTCTTCTCCGACCTGGTCGACGGCAACATGGCCCGCCAGCTGGGCCGCTCCAGCCGCTGGGGCGCCTTCCTGGACTCCACCCTCGACCGGGTCGCCGACGGCGCGATCTTCGGCGGCTTCGCGCTCTGGTACGCGGGCAACGGGGACGACAACGTCCTGTGCGCCGTGGCGATCTTCTGCCTGGCCAGCGGCCAGGTGGTGTCGTACACCAAGGCGCGCGGCGAGTCGATCGGGCTGCCGGTCGCCGTCAACGGCCTGGTCGAACGCGCCGAGCGCCTGGTCATCTCGCTGGTCGCGGCCGGTTTCGCGGGCCTGCACAAGTTCGGTGTGCCGGGCATCCAGTGGCTGCTGCCGATCGCCCTGTGGATCGTCGCCGTCGGCAGCCTCGTCACGCTGATCCAGCGGGTCGTCACCGTCCGCCGCGAGTCCGCCGAGGCCGAGGCCGCCGCGGCCCGGCAGAGCCCCAGCGAGGCCGCGAAATGAGCGCCGCTGAACGGTTCACGGACAGTCTGTACGGGCTCGGCTGGAGCACCGTGAAGAAGCTTCCCGAACCCGTCGCGGTCCGGCTCGGGCAGACCATCGCCGACCTCGCCTGGAAGCAGCGCGGCAAGGGCGTGCAGCGGCTGGAGAGCAACTACGCGCGCGTGGTGCCCGGCGCCGGCCCGGAGCGGCTGCGCGAGCTGTCGCGCGCGGGGATGCGCTCGTACCTGCGCTACTGGATGGAGTCCTTCCGGCTGCCGGCCTGGAGCCGGGAGCGCGTGAAGTCGGGCTTCGATCCCAAGGACATACATTTCCTGACCGACGGGCTGGCCGCCGGCGGCGGCGTGATCCTGGTCCTGCCGCACATGGCCAACTACGACCTGGCCGGCGCCTGGGTCACCACCAAGCTGGAGACGCCGTTCACGACGGTCGCCGAGCGGCTCAAGCCCGAGACGCTGTACGACCGCTTCGTCGCCTACCGCGAGGGCCTCGGCATGGAGGTCCTGCCGCACAGCGGCGGCGCCGCCTTCGGCACCCTGGCCCGCAGACTGCGCGACGGCGGCCTGGTCTGCCTGGTCGCCGACCGTGACCTGTCCGCCTCCGGCGTCGAGGTCGACTTCTTCGGCGAGAAGACCCGGATGCCCGCGGGCCCGGCCCTGCTCGCCCAGCAGACCGGCGCGCTGCTGCTCCCGGTCACGCTCTGGTACGACGACTCACCCGTCATGCAGGGCCGGGTCCACCCCCCGGTCGAGGTACCCGAGTCAGGTAGCCGGGGCGAGAAGACGTCTGTCATGACACAGGCGCTGGCCGACGCCTTCGCCACCGGGATCGCCGACCATCCGGAGGACTGGCACATGCTGCAGCGGCTGTGGCTCGCCGACCTCGACCCCGCGAAGGGACCCTCGTGAGAATCGGGATCGTCTGCCCGTACTCCTGGGACGTGCCCGGTGGCGTCCAGTTCCACATCCGCGACCTCGCCGAGTACTTCCTGCGCCTCGGCCACGACGTCTCCGTGCTCGCCCCGGCCGACGACGACACCCCCCTGCCGCCGTACGTCGTCTCCGCCGGCCGTGCCGTCCCGGTGCCGTACAACGGCTCGGTGGCCCGGCTCAACTTCGGCTTCCTGTCGGCCGCGCGGGTGCGGCGCTGGCTGCACGAGGGCGCCTTCGACGTGGTCCACATCCACGAGCCGACCTCGCCCTCGCTGGGCCTGCTGACCTGCTGGGCGGCGTCCGGCCCGATCGTGGCCACCTTCCACACCTCCAACCCCCGCTCGCGCGCGATGATCGCCGCGTACGCCATCCTCCAGGCGGCCCTGGAGAAGATCAGCGCGCGGATCGCGGTCAGCGAGTACGCCCGCCGGACCCTGGTCGAGCACCTGGGCGGGGACGCGGTGGTCATCCCCAACGGCGTCGACGTGGACTTCTTCGCCAAGGCCGACCCGAACCCCGCGTGGCAGGGCGACACCATCGGCTTCATCGGCCGTATCGACGAGCCCCGCAAGGGCCTGCCGGTCCTCATGAAGGCGCTGCCGAAGATCCTGGCCGCCCGCCCGCAGACCCGTCTCCTGGTCGCCGGCCGGGGAGACGAGGAGGCGGCCGTGGAGGACCTCCCGAGGGAGCTACGTGCGCGTGTGGAGTTCCTCGGCATGATCAGCGACGAGGACAAGGCACGCTTTCTGCGCAGCGTCGACGTGTACGTGGCGCCCAACACCGGCGGCGAGAGCTTCGGCATCATCCTCGTCGAGGCGATGTCGGCGGGCGCCCCCGTGCTCGCCTCCGACCTGGACGCCTTCGTCCAGGTCCTGGACCAGGGCGAGGCGGGCGAGCTGTTCGCCAACGAGAACGCCGACGCGCTCGCCGAGGCTGCCATACGCCTCCTGGAGAACCCGGCCCGTCGCACGGAGCTGCGCGAACGCGGCAGCGCCCATGTACGGCGCTTCGACTGGTCGACGGTCGGCGCGGACATCCTGTCCGTCTACGAGACGGTGACGGCAGGCGCGGCAGCGGTCGCGGCGGACGAACGCACCACAGGCCTCCGGGCACGCTTCGGACTGGCCCGGGACTGAGCGCGCGGACACGGATCGGACCGGATACGGGTGTGGGATCGCCGTGTGAGGCGTGTGTGCGGGGCCGATAGCCTTCGGCCGTGACCGCAACCCTCATCTGGATCCTCGTCGCGCTCGTCGCGATCGGCGTGTACCTGAGCTGGACGGCCGGGCGGCTGGACCGGCTGCATGTGCGGATGGACGCCGCGCGGGCCGCGCTCGACGCGCAGTTGCTGCGGCGGGCCTCCGTCGCTCAGGAACTGGCCACCTCGGGCGTGCTGGACCCGGCCGCGTCGATCGTGCTGTACGAGGCCGCGCACGCCGCCCGGCAGGCCGAGGAGGAGCAGCGGGAGGTCGCCGAGAGCGAGCTGAGCCAGGCACTGCGCGCGGTCTTCGAGGATCCGGCGCAGGTGGAAGCCGTCAGGGACGCCCCGGGAGGGGAGGAGGCGGCGCGTGAGCTGGCCGAGGCGGTGCGCCGGGTCCCGATGGCCCGCCGCTTCCACAACGACGCCGTGGGAGCCGCACGCAGGCTCCGCGAACACCGCAAGGTCCGCTGGTTCCGGCTGGCCGGCCACGCCCCGTTCCCGCTGGCCTTCGAGATGGACGACGAGCCCCCCGCGGCCCTGGTGGAACGCGTCTCCTGAACCCCGGGGGGAACCTTCCCTGGACGAAAAGGATCCACCGGCTTGCCATTGGCCCTTGCTGTGGCCTGGTCCACTCGCGTTTCCTCGGTGAAGCATCAACCACCTTTCACTTCAGTGAGGTCACCCGTGTCCACCATCGAGAACCAGGCTCCCGAGACCGGCACCGCCCGCGTGAAGCGCGGTATGGCCGAGCAGCTCAAGGGCGGCGTGATCATGGACGTCGTCACGCCGGAGCAGGCGAAGATCGCCGAGGACGCGGGCGCCGTCGCCGTCATGGCCCTGGAGCGGGTCCCGGCCGACATCCGCAAGGACGGCGGCGTGGCCCGTATGTCCGACCCGGACATGATCGAGGGCATCATCGACGCCGTCTCGATCCCCGTCATGGCCAAGTCCCGCATCGGCCACTTCGTCGAGGCCCAGGTGCTGCAGTCCCTCGGCGTCGACTACATCGACGAGTCCGAGGTCCTCACCCCGGCCGACGAGGTCAACCACTCCGACAAGTGGGCCTTCACCACCCCGTTCGTGTGCGGCGCCACCAACCTGGGCGAGGCCCTGCGCCGCATCGCCGAGGGCGCCGCGATGATCCGCTCCAAGGGCGAGGCCGGCACCGGCAACGTCGTCGAGGCCGTCCGCCACCTGCGCCAGATCAAGAACGAGATCGCCAAGCTGCGCGGCTTCGACAACCACGAGCTGTACGCCGCCGCCAAGGAGCTGCGCGCCCCCTACGAGCTGGTCAAGGAGGTCGCCGAGCTGGGCAAGCTCCCGGTGGTCCTCTTCTCCGCCGGTGGCGTCGCCACCCCGGCCGACGCGGCCCTGATGCGTCAGCTCGGCGCCGAGGGCGTCTTCGTCGGCTCCGGCATCTTCAAGTCCGGCGACCCGGCCAAGCGCGCCGCCGCCATCGTGAAGGCGACCACCTTCTACGACGACCCCAAGATCATCGCGGACGCGTCCCGCAACCTCGGCGAGGCCATGGTCGGCATCAACTGCGACACCCTCCCCGAGACCGAGCGCTACGCCAACCGCGGCTGGTAAGGCACTGGATCACATGAACACCCCCGTCATAGGCGTCCTGGCCCTCCAGGGCGACGTACGGGAGCACCTCATCGCCCTGGCCGCGGCCGACGCCGTGGCCAGGCCGGTGCGGCGCCCCGAGGAACTCGCCGAGGTCGACGGCCTCGTCCTGCCCGGCGGCGAGTCCACCACCATTTCCAAGCTGGCCGTCCTCTTCGGCGTGATGGAGCCTCTCCGCGCGCGCGTGGCCGAGGGCATGCCCGTCTACGGCACCTGCGCCGGCATGATCATGCTCGCCGACAAGATCCTCGACCCGCGCTCGGGTCAGGAGACCATCGGCGGCATCGACATGATCGTGCGCCGCAACGCCTTCGGCCGGCAGAACGAGTCGTTCGAGGCCGCGGTCGACGTGAAGGGCGTCACGGGCGATCCTGTGGAGGGCGTCTTCATCCGCGCCCCCTGGGTGGAGTCCGTGGGCGCCGGGGCCGAGGTGCTCGCCGAGCACGACGGCCACATCGTCGCCGTCCGCCAGGGCAACGCGCTCGCCACGTCGTTCCACCCGGAACTGACCGGCGACCACCGCGTGCACTCCCTGTTCGTCGACATGGTGCGCGCCAACCGTACGCCGGAGTCCTTGTAGGATCTCTGACGTTCGTACAGAGATTGGTTACGCGAAGGAGACAGGCAGATGTCCGGCCACTCTAAATGGGCCACGACGAAGCACAAGAAGGCCGTGATCGATGCCAAGCGCGGCAAGCTCTTCGCGAAGCTGATCAAGAACATCGAGGTCGCGGCGCGTATGGGCGGCGTCGACCTCGACGGCAACCCGACGCTCTACGACGCCGTCCAGAAGGCCAAGAAGCAGTCGGTGCCGAACAAGAACATCGACTCCGCGATTAAGCGGGGCGGCGGTCTCGAGGCCGGCGGCGCCGACTACGAGACGATCATGTACGAGGGTTACGGCCCCAACGGCGTCGCGGTGCTCATCGAGTGCCTCACCGACAACCGCAACCGCGCCGCCTCCGACGTCCGCGTGGCCATGACCCGCAACGGCGGCTCCATGGCCGACCCGGGCTCGGTGTCGTACCTGTTCAACCGCAAGGGCGTCGTCATCGTCCCCAAGGACGAGCTGACCGAGGACGACGTGCTCGGCGCGGTCCTGGACGCCGGTGCCGAGGAAGTCAACGACCTCGGCGAGAACTTCGAGGTCATCAGCGAGGCCACCGACCTGGTCGCGGTCCGCACCGCCCTCCAGGAGGCGGGCATCGACTACGAGTCCGCCGAGGCCAACTTCGTCCCGACCATGCAGGTCGAGCTGGACGAGGAGGGCGCCAAGAAGATCTTCAAGCTGATCGACGCGCTCGAGGACAGCGACGACGTGCAGAACGTCTTCGCCAACTTCGACGTCAGCGACGAGATCATGGAGAAGGTCGACGCGTAACGCGCCGCGCGCTCAGCGGATTTCCGGCGGGCCGGTGGGACACGTCCCACCGGCCCGCCGGCATTGTCAGTGGGACCCGATAGCCTGCACAAACACGTGATCGAGGCGATCGGAGGGAGGGGCCCGGTGCGGGTACTGGGGGTGGACCCGGGACTGACCCGGTGCGGTGTCGGCGTCGTCGAGGGGGTCGCGGGCCGCCCGCTCACCATGCTCGGCGTCGGTGTCGTGCGCACACCCGTGGACGCCGATCTCAGCCACCGCCTCCTCGCCGTCGAGCAGGGCATCGAGCAGTGGCTGGACGAGCACCGGCCCGAGTTCGTCGCCGTCGAGCGCGTCTTCAGCCAGCACAACGTGCGCACGGTGATGGGCACCGCCCAGGCCAGCGCCGTGGCCATGCTGTGCGCCGCCCGGCGCGGCATCCCCGTCGCGCTGCACACCCCGAGCGAGGTCAAGGCGGCCGTCACCGGCTCCGGACGCGCCGACAAGGCACAGGTCGGCGCCATGGTCACCCGGCTGCTCCGGCTCTCCGCGCCACCGAAGCCGGCCGACGCCGCCGACGCCCTCGCGCTCGCCATCTGCCACATCTGGCGCGCCCCCGCCCAGACCCGGCTCCAGCAGGCGGTCGCCCGCCACACAGTCAACGCAACGAAAGGCCGTACGGCATGATCGCCTTCGTCAGCGGCACGGTCGCCGCGCTCGCCCCCGACGCCGCGGTCGTCGAGGTCGGCGGCGTCGGCATGGCCGTGCAGTGCACGCCGAACACGCTGTCCACGCTCCGCATGGGCCAGCCCGCCAAGCTGCACACCTCGCTCGTCGTCCGCGAGGACTCGCTGACCCTGTACGGCTTCGCCGACGACGACGAGCGGCAGGTCTTCGAGCTGCTGCAGACCGCGAGCGGCGTCGGCCCGCGCCTGGCCCAGGCCATGCTCGCCGTGCACAGCCCGGACGCGCTGCGCCGCGCCGTCGCCACCGGCGACGAGAAGGCCCTCATCGCCGTCCCCGGCATCGGCAAGAAGGGCGCGCAGAAGCTGCTGCTGGAGCTGAAGGACCGGCTCGGCGAGCCCGTCGGCGCCCCCGCGATCGGCGCCCCGGTCACCCAGGGCTGGCGCGACCAGCTGCACGCGGCCCTCATCGGCCTCGGCTACGCCACCCGCGAGGCCGACGAGGCCGTCGCCGCGGTGGCGCCCCAGGCCGAGGCCGCCGACGGCACCCCGCAGGTCGGACAGCTGCTGAGGGCCGCCCTGCAGACCCTGAACCGCGCCCGCTGACCCCACGACGATCGAGGCACACGCATATGAACTGGGACGACACCACCGACACCCCCGCCCCCGAGCGGCTCGTCGGTGCGTCCGCCGACCGGGAGGACCAGGCCGTCGAGGCCGCGCTGCGCCCCAAGGACCTCGGCGAGTTCATCGGCCAGGTGAAGGTCCGCGAACAGCTCGACCTCGTCCTGCGGGCCGCACGCGCGCGTGGCGCCACCGCCGACCACGTGCTGCTCTCCGGCGCGCCCGGCCTCGGCAAGACCACGCTGTCGATGATCATCGCCGCCGAGATGGGCGCCCCCATCCGCATCACCTCCGGCCCCGCCATCCAGCACGCCGGCGACCTCGCCGCGATCCTCTCCTCCCTCCAGGAGGGCGAGGTCCTCTTCCTGGACGAGATCCACCGCATGTCCCGGCCCGCCGAGGAGATGCTGTACATGGCGATGGAGGACTTCCGCGTCGACGTCATCGTCGGCAAGGGCCCCGGCGCCACCGCGATCCCGCTCGACCTGCCCCCGTTCACCCTGGTCGGCGCCACCACCCGCGCGGGCCTGCTGCCGCCCCCGCTGCGCGACCGCTTCGGCTTCACCGCGCACATGGAGTTCTACGAGCCCCACGAGCTGGAGCGGGTCGTGCACCGCTCGGCGAACCTGCTGGACGTCGAGATCCAGCCGGACGGCGCCGCCGAGATCGCCGGCCGCTCCCGCGGCACCCCCCGCATCGCCAACCGCCTGCTGCGCCGCGTCCGCGACTACGCGCAGGTCAAGGCGGACGGTGTGATCACCCGTGAGATCGCCGCGGCCGCCCTCGCCGTCTACGAGGTCGACGCGCGCGGCCTCGACCGACTCGACCGCGCCGTCCTGGAGGCCCTGCTGAAGCTCTTCGGCGGCGGCCCCGTCGGCCTGTCCACACTCGCCGTCGCGGTCGGGGAGGAGCGGGAGACCGTCGAGGAGGTCGCCGAACCGTTCCTGGTCCGGGAGGGACTGCTCGCCCGTACCCCGCGTGGCCGGGTCGGCACCCCGGCCGCCTGGGCGCACCTCGGTCTGACCCCGCCCGGCACGGCGAGCGGGGGAGCGACCGGCGGAAACGGACAACAGGACTTGTTCGGGACCTGACGGCGCGATGATGTCTCGTGGCGGCGAGCACATTGGCCCGGTCAGGAACTCAGGTGCCATGCTGAACGTTGTTCCATGCACGCGGACTCGCTTAGACTCCGCCGATGCCGCCTTTGTGGGCGGCGCCGACCCACACCCCCATCAACAGGCCGCTCTCCGTCGCGGTCGCGCGAAGGAAACCCCGTCCCGTGAATGCCTTTACCCTTCTCCCCTTCATCGTGCTCATCGCGGCCATGTTCCTGATGACGCGTTCGGCCAAGAAGAAGCAGCAGCAGGCCGCCACCATGCGGAACGAGATGCAGCCCGGCTCCGGTGTCCGCACGATCGGGGGAATGTACGCGACGGTCAAGGAGGTCAACGAGGAAACCGTCCTCCTCGACGCCGGCCCGGGCGTCGAGCTCCTCTTCGCCAAGAACGCGATCGGCGCCGTTCTCACCGACGACGAGTACAACCGCATCGTCCACGGCATCGAGCACGACCTGAAGTCCGACGCCGACATCGTCCCGGACGACGCCTCCTCCCTCACCGAGACCGACGAGTCCGACTCGCCCGCTGCCGCCGCCTCCGACGACAAGGCCGTCGACCTCGGTAAGAAGGACGCCGACGAGGACGGCACCGACACGGCCGTGGCCGCCGAGGCCAAGGCGGAGGACGAGCCGAAGAAGACCGACGGCGACACCGACGCGAAGTAGTCACGCCCCGGTGGTGCGCTGCGCGGAAAGATCGCGCCCCGCGCACCACCGGGCGTCTGTTTCCCGTACGGAACAGCCCGACACCATGTCATGGCCGACCGCGCCGACCGCGTGGGGCGGCCCGAGAGGGAGTACGAGAAGGTGGCAGCACCTAAGAGGGGCCGGAGCGCGAGCGCCCAGAGCAAGCCAGGGCGCTCGCTGGCCCTCATCCTGATCGCCATCGTGGCGCTCACGGGAGGCATGTTCCTGTCCGGGAACAAGACTCCGCGTCTCGGCATCGACCTCGCCGGTGGCACGAGCATCACGCTCAAGGCGAAGGCCGACCAGGGGTCCGCGGTCAACAAGGCCAACATGGACACCGCGGTCGACATCATGAACCGCCGTGTCAACGGCCTCGGCGTCTCCGAGGCGGAGGTGCAGACCCAGGGGACCGACAACATCATCGTCAACATCCCCAAGGGCACCAATTCCAAGGAGGCCCAGCAGCAGGTCGGCACCACCGCCAAGCTGTACTTCCGCCCGGTCCTGGCCAGCGAGCCCAGCGGTGGCGCCGCGCAGAGCCCGTCGCCGAGCGCGACCCCCAGCGGCAGCTCCTCGCCGCAGCCGAGCACGAGCCCCTCCGCCTCTTCCTCCTCCAGCGAGAAGGCGTCCTCGTCCTCCACCGCGTCCCCCACGGCCACGGCGACCTCCCAGGGCCGCCCTGTCACCGACGCGCTGAAGGCCGGCTCCACCCCCACGCCGAGCGCGTCCGCCTCCGGCAGCGCCAAGCCGTCGTCCACCCCGTCGGCGACCCCCTCGGCCTCCTCCAGCGCCGGCACCGCCGCCGCCAAGCTCCAGGCCCAGTACGCCGCCCTGGACTGCTCCAAGCCCGCGGAGCGGGCCAAGGTGGGAGGCGCCTCCAAGCCCGGCGAGCCCACGGTGGCCTGCGGCCAGATCCGCAAGGTCTGGTACAAGTACGTGCTCGGCCCGGCCGCCGTCGACGGCACCGAGGTGAAGAAGGCGCAGGCCGTCTTCGACACCCAGGGGGCCTCCGGCTGGCAGGTCCAGATGACCTTCAGCAGCAGCGGCGCCAAGAAGTTCGCCGACATCACGGGCCAGCTGGCGAAGAACCAGTCCCCGCAGAACGAGTTCGGCATCGTCCTGGACGGCGAGGTCGTCTCCAGCCCGTTCGTGCAGGGAGCCATCACCGGCGGTCAGGCGGAGATCTCCGGCAGCTTCACGCAGCAGGACGCCCAGAGCCTCGCCAACATGCTGTCGTACGGCGCCCTGCCGCTGTCCTTCCAGGAGCAGTCCGTCACCACCGTCACCGCCGCGCTCGGCGGTCAGCAGCTGCACGCCGGTCTGCTCGCCGGCGCGATCGGCCTCGCCCTGGTCGTGATCTACCTGGTCGCCTACTACCGGGGCCTGTCGATCGTCGCCATGGCCTCGCTGCTGGTGTCCGCGATCCTCACCTACGTGATCATGTCGCTGCTCGGCCCGGCCATCGGCTTCGCGCTGAACCTGCCGGCCGTCTGTGGTGCCATCGTCGCCATCGGTATCACCGCGGACTCGTTCATCGTGTACTTCGAACGCATCCGGGACGAGATCCGCGAGGGCCGCTCGCTGCGCCCCGCCGTCGAGCGGGCCTGGCCGCGCGCCCGGCGCACCATCCTGGTCTCCGACTTCGTGTCGTTCCTCGCCGCGGCGGTCCTGTTCATCGTGACCGTCGGCAAGGTCCAGGGCTTCGCGTTCACGCTCGGCCTGACCACCCTGCTCGACGTCGTCGTCGTCTTCCTGTTCACCAAGCCGCTGATGACCCTGCTCGCCCGCCGCAAGTTCTTCGCGAACGGCCACAAGTGGTCCGGTCTCGACCCGAAGAGCCTGGGTGCCAAGCCGCCGCTGCGCCGCACCCGCCGTCCCGCCGGTCCCGCCACCGGCTCTGTCGACCCGAAGGAGGCCTGAGCGATGTCGAAACTCGGCAACCTCGGCGCTCGACTGCACCGCGGCGAGATCGCGTACGACTTCGTCGGCAAGCGCAAGATCTGGTACGGCGTCTCCATCCTGATCACCATCACGGCCATCGTCGGCCTGGCGGTGCGCGGCCTGAACATGGGCATCGAGTTCCAGGGCGGCGCGGTCTTCACCACGCCGACCCACATGAGCACCTCGGTGGCCCAGGCGGAGACCTACGCCAAGGACGCCTCCGGCCACGAGGCGATCGTGCAGAAGCTCGGCAACGGCAGCCTGCGCATCCAGATCGCCGGCATCGACACCGACAAGTCCGACCAGATCAAGCAGGAGCTGGCCAAGGACCTGAACCTCAACCCCGAGAAGCTCGCCGCCGACCTGGTCGGACCGAGCTGGGGCGAGCAGATCGCCAACAAGGCCTGGGAGGGCCTGGGGATCTTCATGGTGCTCGTGGTGATCTACCTGGCTATCGCCTTCGAGTGGCGCATGGCCGTCGCGGCCCTGGTCGCGCTGATCCACGACATCACGATCACGACCGGTATCTACGCCCTGGTCGGTTTCGAGGTCACGCCCGGTACGGTCATCGGTCTGCTGACGATCCTCGGTTACTCGCTCTACGACACGGTCGTCGTCTTCGACAGCCTCAAGGAGCAGACGAAGGACATCACCAGGCAGACCCGCTGGACGTACAGCGACATCGCCAACCGGTCGATCAACGGCACCCTGGTCCGTTCCATCAACACCACGGTCGTCGCCCTGCTGCCGGTCGCGGGCCTGCTGTTCATCGGCGGTGGCTTCCTCGGCGCCGGCACGCTGAACGACATCTCGCTGTCGCTGTTCGTCGGCCTCGCGGCCGGTGCCTACTCGTCGATCTTCATCGCCACGCCGCTCGTCGCCGACCTCAAGGAGCGCGAGCCTGCGATGAAGGCCCTCACCAAGCGGGTCCTGGCCAAGCGTGCCCAGGCCGCCGCCGAGGAGGACCTCGCGGCGGACCGCGCCGACGACGACTCCGATGCAGCCCCCGCGGTCGTGGGCCCCCGCAACCAGCCCGCGTCCCGCGGCCGGGGCCGCGGCCGACCCTCCGGGAAGCGCCGATGACCGACATCAAGGAGTTGCTGCTCAGCCGCATCCGTGACGTCGCCGACTACCCCGAGCCGGGCGTGATGTTCAAGGACATCACCCCGCTCCTGGCGGACCCGGCCGCGTTCACGGCGCTGACGGACACGCTGGCCGAGATCGCCACGAACACCGGCGCGACCAAGATCGTCGGTCTGGAGGCCCGGGGCTTCATCCTGGGCGCCCCGGTCGCCGTCCGCGCGGGCCTCGGCTTCATCCCGGTCCGCAAGGCGGGCAAGCTGCCCGGAGCGACGCTGCGCCAGGCCTACGACCTGGAGTACGGCTCGGCCGAGATCGAGGTGCACGCCGAGGACCTGGCCTCCGGCGACCGGGTGCTGATCGTGGACGACGTCCTCGCCACGGGCGGCACGGCCGAGGCCGCGATCCAGCTGATCCAGCGCGCCGGCGCGGATGTCTCCGGCCTCGCGGTGCTGATGGAGCTGGGCTTCCTGGGCGGCCGTGCCCGGCTGGAGCCGGCGCTGGACGGGGCGCCGCTGGAGGCGCTGCTCCAGGTCTGAGCGGGTTGTCGCACAAGCGGCCTCGGCTTCGCCGTAGGCCGCTTTGTGTTTCCCGTCTCCCACCGTGGGAGGCCGCCGAAGGCCGGAGGCGCCTGCGGTGCGAGGCCACCCCCGTGACACCTCCCGCACGCCCTCGAATCACCCGGAATCCACCTCCCGGAATCCGGCGGAAGCCCCCCGCGTTGCATGGGTAGACGGTCCTCACTTCCGCCTGAAGGCGATGACCAGCCGCAGGATCGCTACCATGGGGTCTCCGGAGCCTGACCGGGGGACCCGGATCGCGCACGAGGAGCCCTCTTGCCAGACGAGGCCCAGCACCTGACCGCCGCAAAGCCCGAGTCCGCCTCGGCCGCCGCGGCGAAGCCCGCGCCGAACGTGTCCAACGCGAAGAACGACACCCGCGGGCCGATCGAGCACGCCCAGTCCGCGCCCGTCGAGAAGGCTGCCGAGGCCTCGCGTCCCAAGCCGGCCCCGCCCGAGCGTCCGGCCCAGCCGCCCGTGGTGCGCCCGCCCGTCGTCCAGCCCGGCCGCACCGGCTCCTCCAACCGCGTCCGCGCCCGCCTGGCCCGCCTCGGTGTGCAGCGTGCGAACCCCTACAACCCGGTTCTCGAACCACTGCTGCGGATAGTGCGCAGCAATGATCCGAAGATCGAGAACTCGACTCTGCGGCAGATCGAGCGTGCCTACCAGGTCGCCGAGCGCTGGCACCGCGGGCAGAAGCGCAAGAGCGGCGACCCGTACATCACGCACCCGCTCGCCGTGACCACCATCCTCGCGGAGCTCGGCATGGACCCCGCCACGCTCATGGCGGGGCTGCTGCACGACACCGTCGAGGACACCGAGTACGGCCTGGACCAGCTGCGCCGCGACTTCGGCGACACCGTCGCGCTGCTCGTCGACGGCGTCACCAAGCTGGACAAGGTCAAGTTCGGCGAGGCCGCGCAGGCCGAGACCGTGCGCAAGATGGTCGTGGCGATGGCCAAGGACCCGCGCGTCCTGGTCATCAAGCTCGCCGACCGCCTGCACAACATGCGCACCATGCGCTACCTGAAGCGCGAGAAGCAGGAGAAGAAGGCGCGGGAGACGCTGGAGATCTACGCGCCGCTCGCCCACCGGCTGGGCATGAACACCATCAAGTGGGAGCTGGAGGACCTCGCGTTCGCGATCCTCTACCCCAAGATGTACGACGAGATCGTCCGGCTCGTCGCCGAGCGGGCGCCCAAGCGGGACGAGTACCTCGCCATAGTGACCGACGAGGTCCAGGCCGACCTGCGCGCCGCCCGCATCAAGGCGACCGTCACCGGCCGCCCGAAGCACTACTACAGCGTCTACCAGAAGATGATCGTGCGGGGTCGCGACTTCGCCGAGATCTACGACCTGGTGGGCATCCGTGTACTCGTCGACACGGTCCGCGACTGCTACGCCGCCCTCGGCACCGTGCACGCGCGATGGAACCCGGTCCCCGGCCGGTTCAAGGACTACATCGCGATGCCCAAGTTCAACATGTACCAGTCGCTGCACACGACGGTCATCGGGCCCAACGGCAAGCCGGTCGAGCTGCAGATCCGCACCTTCGACATGCACCGCCGCGCCGAGTACGGCATCGCCGCGCACTGGAAGTACAAGCAGGAGGCCGTCGCCGGCGCCTCCAAGGTGCGTACGGACGTGCCCAAGGCCTCCGGCAAGGACAAGGACGCCATCAACGACATGGCGTGGCTGCGGCAGCTGCTGGACTGGCAGAAGGAGACCGAGGACCCGGGCGAGTTCCTGGAGTCCCTGCGCTTCGACCTGTCCCGCAACGAGGTCTTCGTCTTCACCCCCAAGGGCGACGTCATCGCGCTGCCCGCGGGAGCCACGCCCGTCGACTTCGCGTACGCCGTCCACACCGAGGTCGGCCACCGCACCATAGGGGCGCGGGTCAACGGCAGGCTCGTACCGCTCGAATCGACCCTGGACAACGGCGACTTGGTGGAGGTCTTCACCTCCAAGGCGCCCGGCGCCGGGCCGTCCCGCGACTGGCTCGGCTTCGTCAAGTCGCCCCGGGCGCGCAACAAGATCCGGGCCTGGTTCTCCAAGGAGCGCCGGGACGAGGCGATCGAGCAGGGCAAGGACGCGATCGTACGGGCGATGCGCAAGCAGAACCTGCCGATCCAGCGCATCCTGACCGGCGACTCCCTCGTCACGCTCGCGCACGAGATGCGCTACTCGGACATCTCCGCGCTGTACGCCGCGATCGGCGAGGGCCATGTCTCCGCACAGCACATCGTGCAGAAGCTCGTGCAGGCCCTCGGCGGCGAGGAGGCCGCCACCGAGGAGATCGACGAGGCGGTCCCGCCGTCCCGCAGCCGTGGCCGCAAGCGCCGCTCCAGCGCCGACCCGGGCGTCGTGGTGAAGGGCGTCGACGACGTGTGGGTCAAGCTGGCCCGCTGCTGCACGCCCGTCCCCGGCGACCCGATCATCGGGTTCGTCACGCGGGGCAGCGGCGTATCGGTTCACCGCAGCGACTGCGTCAACGTCGAGTCGCTCTCCCGCGAGCCCGAGCGCATCCTCGACGTCGAGTGGGCCCCCACCCAGTCCTCGGTCTTCCTGGTCGCCATCCAGGTCGAGGCGCTGGACCGCTCCCGCCTGCTGTCGGACGTCACCCGCGTCCTGTCCGACCAGCACGTCAACATCCTCTCGGCGGCCGTCCAGACCTCCCGCGACCGGGTGGCCACCTCCCGGTTCACCTTCGAGATGGGCGACCCCAAGCACCTCGGCCACGTGCTGAAGGCCGTGCGGGGCGTGGAGGGTGTGTACGACGTGTACCGCGTGACCTCGGGACGCACCCGGTCGTAAGCACGTAAGCCCTAGTGCCAAGCAGCCATGTGAAAGGCCCCGTACGCGCCGTACGGGGCCTTTCACATGTGCGACGGGGGATCAGCCGCCGAACTCCTGCAGGCCCTTCAGAGCCTGGTCCAGGAGCGCCTGGCGGCCCTCCAGCTCGCGCTCCAGCTTGTCGGCCTTGGAGTTGTTGCCCTGGGCGCGCGCCTGGTCGATCTGCGCCCTCAGCTTGTCAACGGCGGCCTGCAGCTGACCGGTCAGACCCTCGGCACGCGCGCGTGCCTCCGGGTTCGTCCGGCGCCACTCGGCCTCCTCGGCCTCCTGGATCGCCCGCTCGACCGCGTGCATCCGGGCCTCGACCTTCGGCCGCGCGTCCCGCGGGACATGGCCGATGGCCTCCCAGCGCTCGTTGATCGAGCGGAAGGCGGCCCGCGCGGACTTCAGGTCGCCGATCGGCAGGAGCTTCTCGGCCTCCTCGGCCAGCTCCTCCTTCAGCTTCAGGTTCTCCGCCTGCTCCGCGTCCCGCTCGGCGAACACCGAGCTGCGGGCGGCGAAGAACACGTCCTGGGCGCCCCGGAAGCGGTTCCACAGGTCGTCCTCGTGCTCGCGCTGGGCGCGGCCCGCGGCCTTCCACTCCGCCATCAGCTCGCGGTAACGGGCCGCCGTCGGACCCCAGTCCGTCGAACCCGACAGCGCCTCGGCCTCCGCGACCAGCCGCTCCTTGGTCCGGCGGGCCTCCTCGCGCTGCGCGTCCAGCTGCGCGAAGTGCGCCTTGCGCCGCTTGGAGAACGCCGACCGGGCGTGCGAGAAGCGGTGCCACAGCTCGTCGTCGGACTTGCGGTCCAGACGCGGCAGACCCTTCCAGGTGTCCACCAGCGCCCGCAGCCGCTCACCGGCGGCCCGCCACTGGTCGGACTGCGCCAGCTGCTCCGCCTCGGTGACCAGGTCCTCCTTGGCCTTGCGGGCCTCGTCGGACTGCTTGGCCCGCTGCTGCTTGCGCTCCTCACGGCGGGCCTCGACGGTCGCCACCAGCTTGTCCAGCCGCTTCCGCAGGGCTTCCAGGTCACCGACGGCGTGGTGGGCGTCCACCTGCTCGCGCAGGTGGGCGATCGCGGTCTGGGCGTCCTTCGCCGACAGGTCGGTGGTCTGTACTCGCTTCTCGAGGAGGCCGATCTCGACAACCAGGCCCTCGTACTTGCGCTCGAAGTAGGCCAGCGCCTCCTCAGGGGAGCCGGCCGCCCAGGAGCCGACGACCTTCTCGCCGTCGGCCGTACGCACGTACACGGTCCCCGTCTCGTCGACGCGGCCCCACGGGTCGCTGCTCACAGCGCCTCCTCCACATGATGCCTGCGGGGGGCCTCAGCACCCCCGGGCATCGTCCACAGTTTCGTCACGGCCAACATAGGCGACCAGCGGGTTGCCTGTCCGCATCCAGCGCGACCGAAATTCCGCAGTTGGCCGTCTTGGTCTTCAGGACGGCGTCAGGACTTCGTCACCGTCGCCTTGTTGATCACCACGGTCGCGTTCGGAGCGGTGTTCTGCGTGGTCGGGTCGGCCGGCTGGGCGCCCGCGGCGGCGATCTTCTGCAGCACCTTCATGCCCGCCTCCGACACCGTGCCGAACGGTGTGTAGCTGGGCGGCAACGGGCTGTCCTTGTAGACCAGGAAGAACTGGCTGCCGCCGGTGTGCTGCTGACCGGTGTTGGCCATCGCCACCGTGCCGGCCGGGTACGTGTTGCTCTTCAGGCTCTTGTCCTTCAGGTTCTCGTCCGGAAGCGTGTAGCCCGGCCCGCCCATGCCGGTGCCCTGCGGGTCGCCGCACTGGAGCACGTAGATGCCCGTGGTGGTCAGGCGGTGGCACTTGGTGTGGTCGAAGTAGCCCTTGCCCGCCAGGAAGTTGAACGAGTTCACCGTGTGCGGGGCCGCCGCCGTCTTCAGCGCGACGTCGATGTCGCCGCACGTCGTGGCGAGCTTCATCGAGTACTTCGCCGACGTGTCGATCGTCATCGCCGGCTCCGTCTTCCAGCTCATCTTCTCGACCGAGCCGGCCGCCGGCTTCCCGCACGGGTCCGGGGCCTTGCTGGTCGGCGTGGCGCTGGGCGTGACGTCCGCGGCGGCGTTGGCCTTCTTGTCGTCGCCCTTCAGCGCCCCGGTCGTGTAGAGCGTGACACTCCCGATCACGATCACGCCCAGTACGGACGCGATCACGGAGTTGCGCACATTGGCCTTGCGGCGCGCCTGGGTGCGCCGCTGCTGCTGCCGCAAGAACTTCTCCCGGGCGAGCTGACGCCGCCGCTGCTCCTGGCTGACCACCGGGTTCTCTCCTCATGGGTGTCGATGCGTGTCGTGTGCCGACCGGTACGCGTGCGTGCTCGTGAGCCGACCGCTGTGTGTAGCCCCGTACCGTATATGGGTTAGCTGAGGAAACGGCAGCGCCGGTAGGCTCTGGACCACAGCTTGTGGTCACCCGTATCGACACAACGAAGGACGATCGTGCTCATTGCCGGGTTCCCCGCCGGGGCCTGGGGGACGAACTGTTATCTCGTCGCCCCCGCCGCCGGTGAGGAGTGCGTGATCATCGACCCCGGCCACCAGGCCGCCGAAGGCGTCGAGGAAGCACTGAAGAAACATCGGCTCAAGCCCGTCGCCGTCGTCCTCACCCACGGGCACATCGATCACGTGGCCTCGGTCGTCCCGGTCTGCGGGGCGCACGACGTGCCGGCCTGGATCCACCCCGAGGACCGGTACATGATGAGCGACCCCGAGAAGTCGCTCGGCCGGTCCATCGGAATGCCCCTGATGGGCGAGCTGACCGTGGGGGAGCCGGACGACGTCCGCGAGCTCGCGAACGGCACCACCCTCGAACTGGCCGGTCTGGAGTTCTCCGTCGCGCACGCGCCGGGCCATACCAAGGGGTCGGTGACCTTCCGGATGCCCGAGACCGCCGACATCCCGTCGGTGTTCTTCTCCGGGGATCTGCTGTTCGCCGGCTCCATCGGACGCACCGACCTGCCGGGCGGATCCATGGAGGAGATGCTCGAGTCGCTGGCCCGCGTGTGCCTGCCGCTCGACGACTCCACCGTGGTGCTGTCCGGCCACGGCCCCCAGACGACCATCGGCCAGGAGCGCGCCACCAACCCCTATCTGCGGCAGTTGGCGGCCGGCCAGGGAGCCTCCCCGGCTCCCCGACGAGGAATGTGACGAGAGAGCCTTCCGTGAGTACCTTCCAGGCCCCCAAGGGCACCTACGACCTGATCCCGCCCCGTTCCGCGAAGTTCCTCGCCGTCCGCGAGGCGATCGCGACCCCGCTGCGCAACTCCGGCTACGGCTACATCGAGACGCCCGGCTTCGAGAACGTGGAACTGTTCGCGCGCGGCGTCGGCGAGTCCACCGACATCGTGACCAAGGAGATGTACGCCTTCGAGACCAAGGGCGGTGACAAGCTCGCACTGCGCCCCGAGGGCACCGCCTCCGTGCTGCGGGCGGCGCTGGAGGCCAGCCTGCACCGGCAGGGCAACCTCCCGGTCAAGCTCTGGTACTCGGGCTCGTACTACCGCTACGAGCAGCCGCAGGCGGGCCGCTACCGGCACTTCTCCCAGGTCGGCGCCGAGGCGATCGGCGCGGAGGATCCGGCGCTGGACGCGGAGCTGATCATCCTGGCGGACCAGGCGTACCGCTCGCTGGGCCTGCGCGACTTCCGGATCCTGCTGAACAGCCTGGGCGACAAGGAGTGCCGCCCGGTGTACCGGGCCGCGCTGCAGGACTTCCTGCGCGGCCTGGACCTGGACGAGGACACCCGCCGCCGTGTCGACATCAACCCGCTCCGGGTGCTCGACGACAAGCGCGAGTCGGTGCAGAAGCAGCTGACCGGCGCCCCGCTGCTGCGCGACTACCTGTGCGACGCCTGCAAGGCGTACCACGAGGAGGTCCGTGAGCTGATCACCGCGGCGGGCGTCTCCTTCGAGGACGACCCGAAGCTGGTGCGCGGCCTGGACTACTACACCCGCACCACCTTCGAGTTCGTGCACGACGGCCTCGGCTCGCAGTCCGCGGTGGGTGGCGGCGGACGCTACGACGGACTGTCCGAGATGATCGGCGGCCCCGCGCTGCCGTCGGTCGGCTGGGCCCTCGGTGTCGACCGCACGGTCCTCGCCCTGGAGGCGGAGGGCGTGGAGCTGGACCTCCCGTCCACGACGTCGGTGTACGCCGTCCCGCTCGGCGAGGAGGCCCGCCGGGTGCTGTTCGCGAAGGTCACCGAGCTGCGCAAGGTCGGCATCTCGGCGGACTTCAGTTACGGCGGCAAGGGCCTGAAGGGTGCGATGAAGAACGCCAACCGCAGCGGCGCCCGCTACACGCTCGTGGCCGGCGAACGCGACCTCGCCGAGGGCGTCGTCCAGCTCAAGGACATGGACTCCGGCGAGCAGACGGCGATCGGTGTCAACGAGATCGTGGCGGAACTGGAGTCCCGGCTCGGCTGAGTCGCGCGACGACGGCAGGAGGGCGCCGGGCACACACCCGGCGCCCTCTCACTGTTCCAGCAGGCCGTGGCGCATCGCGCTCGTCACCGCCGCCGTGCGGTCGTCCACGCCCAGCTTCCCGAAGATCCGCAGCAGATGGGTCTTCACGGTCGACTCGCCGATGAACAGCCGGCGTCCGATCTCGGCGTTGGTGCAGCCGTCGGCCACCAGGCGGAGGACCGCCGTCTCGCGGTCGGACAGCCGCGGGCGTTCCGGCCGGGTGCGCAGCCGGTCGACCAGACGGGCCGCCACCGAGGGGGCCAGCACGGTCTCGCCGCGCGCTGCGGCCCGTACCGCGTCCGCCAGTTCCCGCCGGGGCAGGTCCTTGAGCAGATAGCCCGCGGCGCCCGCCTCCACGGCGCGCAGGATGTCCCGGTCCGTCTCGTAGGTCGTCAGCACGATCACCCGGGACGGCAGCCCGGCCGCGGTCATCCGCACGATCGAGTCCACGCCTCCGCCGCCGGGCATCCGCAGGTCCATCAGCACGATGTCGGGCCGCAGTTCGGCCGCCAGCGCCTCCGCCTGCGGCCCGCTCGCCGCGTCGCCGACCACCTCGAGGTCCGGCTCGGCGCTCAGCATGGCGCGCAGTCCCTCCCGTACGACGGGGTGGTCGTCGGCCAGGACGATCCGGATCACGGGGTCATGCTCCTCACGTCGGCAGCCACGGCGGCGGGGACGGGCAGGCGTACGGTCACCGTCGTACCGTCGCCTGGTGCGCTGCGCACCGACGCCGTGCCGCCCACCTCGGCGGCGCGGGCGCGCAGCCCCGCCAGACCGTATCCCCTCGACACGGCGGCCGGGTCGAAACCGCGGCCGTCGTCGCCGACGGAGACGGTCAGCGTCTCGCCGGCGTAGTCGAGCCGGACCTCGACCCGTGTCGAACTCCCGGCGTGCTTGCGGGAGTTGGTCAGGGCCTCCTGGCAGGCGCGCAGGGCCACCACCTCCACGCCCGCGGGCAGTACGCGCACCGGGCCGGTCACCTCCAGCGTCGCCTCGTGCCGCGCGGCCAGGCGGTCCAGCGCGTCCGGCAGCGAGGCTCCCGCCAGGTCGGCGGGCGCGCCGCCGGCGACCAGGGCACGGGCCTCGGCGAGGTTCTGGCGGGCCGTCTCGTCCATCAGGGCCAGGTGGCGGCGGGCCTGCGCGGGGTCCGTGTCGAGCTCCGCGTCCACGGCCTGGACCAGCATCAGCAGGCTGGTGAAGCCCTGCGCGAGGGTGTCGTGGATCTCCCGGGCCAGCCGCTCGCGTTCGGCGAGGGCGCCGTGCGCGGCCGACAGCCGGGAGATCTCGTGCCGGCTGGCGTCCAACTCGGCGATCAGCTCGGCCCGTTCCAGGCTCTGCTCGATGATCCGGATGATCCAGCCTCCGACGACCGCCGAGAACACCAGGGTCACCAGGGCGGACAGCGTGTTGACCAGCAGATCCTCACCGCCCGGCCGCCACAGCAGGGCCCAGCCCGCGACCGGGACCACGTTGGTCACGGTCACCGCGATCAGCGCGTCGCGCATGCGCAGGGTCATGAAGCACTGGGGGATCAGGGCGAAGGCCAGGATCCGGGTTTCACCGGCCAGCACCGCAGACGGCAGGAACAGGGCCAGCGCCCCGGCCAGGTAGTACCGGGCGCGGCGCTCGTCCGGCGGGTCCTCGCCGAGGAGCCGGCGCCCCAGGACCGCGTACCAGGGCACCAGCGGCACGAGAAGCCCGGCCGCGACGGCCCGGACCGACCACACCGGATGCTCCGCGCCCAGCAGCATGGTCTGCGTGGCCAGCCAGGCCACCGCGAAGTACACGTCCCAGAGCAGGATCGAACGGTCCCAGGCGTGGACTCCGCGGGCCCTGTCACCCCTCACCCGTCGCGCCGGTTCTTCCACCGGAAGGTCAGCAAGCACAGCGCCAATCCTCCGACGCACCAGGCGGCCAGCACCAGCGCGATCCGTCCGAACTCCCAGGCGTGCGCCTGCTCCAGGACCTTCGCCGAGTCCGGCAGGAACACACCCCGCAGCCCCTGGCACATCCACTTCAGCGGGAAGAGAGCGCCGAAGTCGAGCATCCAGCCGGGGATGGTGTCGATGGCGATGTAGACGCCGGAGACGAACTGCAGGACCAGGAAGGGGAGTACGACGACGGAGCTGGCGCTCTTCGCCGACTTCGGCACCGAGCTGATGGCGATGCCGAGCAGCGCGCACGCGGTCAGGCCCAGCACGAAGATCCAGGCGAAGTCGAACCAGCGGCCGGGGTCGGACGGCAGGTGGACGCCGTAGCACACCGTGCCGACGGCCAGCAGGATCGCGGTCTCCAGGGCACCGGTGAACAGCACCAGCCAGATCTTGCCCAGGAAGTAGGCCGCGGGCGGCATCGGCGTGCCCCGCAGCCGCCGCAGCACCCTCTCGTCCCGTTCCACGGCGATGGAGATGCCGAGCGACTGGAAGCTCGTCGACATGATCCCGGAGGCCATCATCGCGGGAACATACAGCTGGGAGGCGGTGACCCCGGTGTGCCCGACGTGGTCGCGGAAGATCGACGCGAACAGGAACAGGAACACCACCGGGAAGGAGAAGGTGAACACCACCTGGTCGCGCAGCCGGAAGAACTGCTTGATCTCCAGGGCGCCCCGCAGCAGCCCGAGCGTCCAGGCGCCGGGGACGGCTCCGGCGGACTCGCGGGCGGCGGCCCGCACGGCGGTCGTGGTCATCGGGCGGCCTCCTGGCCGGTCAGCCGGAGGTAGACGTCCTCCAGGGTGGGGCGGGTCACGGTCAGTCCCGGTATCTCGCCGTCGAAGCGGTCCAGCAGCCCCGCGATCGTCCTCGTCGGTGCGTCGGTCAGTTCCGTGCCCGGGGAGCCGTCGCGTTCCGTCCACGTGACGGTGGCCTCGCTGCCGTACCGCTCGCGCAGCTCACCGGGCCGGCCCACGGCGACCACCCGGCCCCTCGCGACCACGGCGAGCCGGTCCGCGAGGGCCTCGGCCTCCTCCAGGTAGTGCGTGGTGAGCAGGATCGTCGTGCCCTCGTCGGCGAGCAGCCGGATCAGGTCCCAGAACTGCCGCCGGGCGGCCGGGTCGAATCCGGTGGTCGGCTCGTCCAGGAGCAGCAGCTCGGGGTCGCCGATCACGCCGAGCGCCACGTCGAGGCGGCGCCGCTGGCCGCCGGAGAGGGCCTTGATCCGGCTGTTCGCCTTCGCCTCCAGGCCGACCAGGCGGATGACCTCCTCGGGGTGGCGCGGGCGCGGGTAGTAGCGGGCGAAATGCCGTACCGTCTCGCGGACCGTCAACTCCGCGGGCGCCGATTCGTCCTGCCAGACGATTCCGACACGGGACCTCCACGCGCGCGTGCCCGTCGCCGGGTCGGCGCCGAGGACGGACACCTCGCCCCCGTCCCGTTCCCGGTTGCCCTGGAGGATCTCCACCGTGGTGCTCTTGCCGGCGCCGTTGGGCCCGAGCAGGCCGAACACCTCACCGCGCCGGACGCCGAGGTCGAGCCCGTCCACCGCGGTCACGTCCCCGTACCGCTTGCGCAGCCCCCGGACGTCCACCGCGAGTTCGTTCGCGTGTGTTGTCATGCCCCCGAGCATCGGCCGGAACCGAACGATCCGTGACCACCGTGCGTACCTCCTTATGTCCACCGAACGGTGGACACACACGTGCGTGCGGCACAATGAGCCGTGCCCGAAGATGGTCCAACTCTCAAGTGACGGAATCGGCGTGATGAGCAAGACGACAGTCAACGACGTCTCCACGGAGTCGGGTCCCGAGCCTGCCGCCGACGCCCCGCGCGCGGTGGGCGGCAGCCGTGCCTTCGCCCTCCTGCTCGTGATCACCGGGGCGGCCGGACTGCTGGCCGCCTGGGTCATCACGATCGACAAGTTCAAGATCCTGGAGGCCAAGGTCGCGGGCAAGACCTTCACGCCCGGCTGCAGCGTGAACCCGGTCGTCTCCTGCGGCAGCGTCATGGAGAGCAAGCAGGCGGCCGTCTTCGGCTTCCCGAACCCCATGCTCGGCCTGGTCTGCTACGGCATCGTGATCTGCGTCGGCATGAGCCTGCTGGCCCGCGCCCGCTTCCCGCGCTGGTACTGGCTGACCTTCAACTTCGGCACACTCTTCGGTGTCTGCTTCGTCACCTGGCTGCAGTTCCAGTCCCTGTACCGGATCAACGCGCTGTGCCTGTGGTGCTCGCTGGCCTGGGTCGCCACGATCACCATGTTCTGGTACGTGACCTCGTTCAACGTCCGCAACGGCTTCCTGCCGGCCCCGCGCCGGCTGAAGTCCTTCTTCGGCGAGTTCACCTGGGTGGTGCCGGTCACGCACTGCGGCATCATCGCCATGCTGATCCTGACCCGCTGGGGCAGCCAGCTCTGGGCCTGACCCCGGGCCCGGCCGCATTGTCAGTGCGGTGATTTAGGGTTTCGGACGTGGAACCCGACCTCTTCACCGCCGCAGCAGAAGAACGCCAGGAGAAGGACCCGGCGGCCAGCCCCCTGGCGGTGCGGATGCGCCCGCGCAGCCTCGACGAGGTCGTGGGCCAGCAGCATCTGCTGAAGCCCGGCTCCCCGCTGCGCCGACTGGTCGGCGAGGGCTCCGGCGGCCCGGCCGGACCGTCCTCGGTGATCCTCTGGGGTCCGCCCGGCACCGGCAAGACCACCCTGGCGTACGTCGTCTCCAAGGCGACGAACAAGCGGTTCGTGGAGCTGTCCGCGATCACCGCGGGCGTCAAGGAGGTCCGCGCGGTCATCGACGGCGCCCGCCGTGCCACCGGCGGCTTCGGCAAGGAGACCGTCCTCTTCCTGGACGAGATCCACCGCTTCAGCAAGGCCCAGCAGGACTCCCTGCTCCCGGCGGTCGAGAACCGCTGGGTGACCCTGATCGCGGCCACCACGGAGAACCCGTACTTCTCGGTGATCTCGCCCCTGCTGTCCCGTTCGCTCCTGCTGACGCTCGAACCGCTCACCGACGACGACATCCGCGGCCTGCTGAGGCGCGCCCTGACCGACGAGCGCGGCCTGAAGGACTCCGTCGGCCTCCCCGAGGACACCGAGGAGCACCTGGTGCGCATCGCCGGCGGCGACGCCCGCCGGGCCCTGACCGCCCTGGAGGCCGCCGCCGGAGCCGCCCTGGACCAGGGCGAGGGCGAGATCGGCCTGGAGACGCTGGAGCAGACGGTCGACCGGGCGGCGGTGAAGTACGACCGCGACGGCGACCAGCACTACGACGTCGCCAGCGCCCTCATCAAGTCCATCCGCGGCTCCGACGTCGACGCCGCCCTGCACTACCTGGCCCGGATGATCGAGGCCGGCGAGGACCCCCGCTTCATCGCCCGCCGCCTGATGATCTCCGCCAGCGAGGACATCGGCCTGGCCGACCCGAATGCGCTGCCCATCGCGGTCGCCGCGGCCCAGGCCGTCGCCATGATCGGCTTCCCCGAGGCCGCCCTCACCCTCAGCCACGCCACCATCGCGCTCGCGCTCGCCCCCAAGTCCAACTCGGCGACCACCGCCATCGGCGCCGCCATGGAGGACGTCCGCAAGGGCCTGGCCGGCCCGGTCCCGCCGCACCTGCGCGACGGGCACTACAAGGGCGCCGCCAAGCTGGGCCACGCCCAGGGCTATGTGTACCCGCACGACCTGCCCGAGGGCATCGCCCAGCAGCAGTACGCGCCGGACGCCCTGAAGGACCGCGAGTACTACACCCCGGGCCGGCACGGCGCCGAGGCGCGGTACGCGGATGCGGTGGAGTGGACCCGGAAGCACCTTGGTCGCAGGCGGTCGTGAGCGCCCTGTAGACTTGCCCGAAGTGCTGAGTCCCGTGCAGTCAGAGCGGGACACCCAGCCGGAACCCACGGCCGCGAGGCCGTGATGTTCCAGGAGCGTCGCGCACCGTCGAACGGTGTCGCGGGCAGCCCACCACCACTCGGATTCCCGGGACGGTCGGTGGGCCACTCGCGTGCTGCACGTATGTGCCCAGACCAGGGAAGCGGCTGCCCGGCAGGTCCGGCAAGGACCCGGCGGGTTTTCCCGGCTGCGGATGCGACCTCCCTAACCCTGACGAGCCGAAAACTACGAAAGAGATTGAGACAGTGGCGAACCAGTCCCGCCCCAAGGTCAAGAAGTCGCGTGCCCTCGGCATTGCGCTGACCCCGAAGGCCGTCAAGTACTTCGAGGCCCGCCCCTACCCGCCGGGTGAGCACGGCCGTGGCCGCAAGCAGAACTCGGACTACAAGGTCCGTCTGCTGGAGAAGCAGCGTCTGCGCGCTCAGTACGACATCTCCGAGCGCCAGCTGGTCCGCGCCTACGAGCGCGCGTCCAAGGTCCAGGGCAAGACCGGCGAGGCCCTGATCGTGGAGCTCGAGCGCCGTCTCGACGCCCTGGTCCTGCGTTCGGGCATCGCCCGCACCATCTACCAGGCCCGTCAGATGGTCGTCCACGGCCACATCCAGGTCAACGGCCAGAAGGTCGACAAGCCGTCCTTCCGTGTCCGTCCGGACGACGTCGTGCAGGTCCGCGACCGCTCCAAGGACAAGACGCTCTTCCAGATCGCCCGCGAGGGTGGCTTCGCCCCCGAGGGTGAGACCCCGCGCTACCTGCAGGTGAATCTCAAGGCCCTGGCGTTCCGCCTGGACCGCGAGCCGAACCGCAAGGAAGTTCCGGTCATCTGCGACGAGCAGCTCGTCGTCGAGTACTACGCCCGCTGACCCCAGCCACGGCGTAACACTCCGGCCCGCCGTCTCCCCACCCGGTCCTGCCGGGCGGGCGAGGCGGCGGGTTCGCGTTTCCCGGCCTCGTCATGGTGCGGGTCGGAGTGGTCCGGACGGCCTCGGCGCCTTACGGGGCGCGTGAGCCCCGCGTGGAGTCGGCGGCGCGCTCGGTGGCCGCGGGGCGGTTCGCGCCCCCGCCGCCCCGAAGCACCGGTCCCCGTGGAGCCGGCAGCCCGTCCAGCGGCCGTACCGGCCCCCGGCCCAGCGCCCGGTCCACCGCCGCCGCGCGGTCCAGCCGGGCCCCTTCCCCCACACACTCCTCGTACCGGGCGTCCCCCAGTGCCCGCCGCGCGATCGCCTCGCACTGCTCGTGCGGTGCGTTGTAGTACGCCGAGCCGAACAGGGGCAGCCCCACGGAGGGCCACATCCGGGCCGCCGCCCCCTGCAGCAGTGCCGCTTCGGCCGGGTCGCCCTGGGCCGCCGTCACCAGGGCCAGCAGCTCCATCGACAGCACCGTGCCGAGCAGGTCGTGGAAGGCGTGGGCGTTGCGCAGACAGTCCGACAGCAGCTCGCGCGCCGTGTCCTGGGCGCCTTCCCGCCAGGCCGCGTACGCCAGCACATAGAGCGCGTACGAGCGGGCCCAGCGCTCCCCGTGGTCCTCGCACACCCGGCGCACGTCCTCGCACAGCCGTACCGCGTCCGGCAGGTCCCCCTGGAAAGCGCGCGCCATCGCCAGCTCCACCTGGCCCATGAGCACATTGCTGTTGAGTTCGCCGATCTCCTGATAGCGGTCCAGCGCCGACCGAAGCAGCGTTTCTGCACGGGCCATGTCATCGGTGACCAGCGCCAGACAGCCGGTGCGATGCTCGGCGTACGCCACCGCCGCCGGATCCGCGACCCGCTCGGCCTGCTCCCGGCACTCCCGCAGCGCCGCCAGTGCCGGCACGGTGTCGCCCTGGAGGATCGCCACATAGCCGAGCACCCACAGCGCCTTCAGCCGCGACTGGTCGTACTCCGACTCCAGCTCCACGCTGCGCGCCAGCCAGCGGCGGCCCTCCGCGAGCCGCCCGCAGCCGACCCAGCAGAACCACAGTGACCCCGCGAGGTACTGGCCGAGGTAGGCCTCCTCCGGCTCGGTCAGACAGAACTCCAGCGCCGCCCGCAGATTGGGCAGCTCCGCCTCGACCCGCGCGGCGACCTCGCCCTGCCGGGGCGAGAACCAGTCCAGCTCGCACCAGGTCGCCAGGCCCAGGTACCAGTCCCGGTGCCGCCTGCGCAGCCGGCCCGCGTCCCCTATCCCCTCCAGCCAGTCGGCGCCGTAGGCCCGGACCGTGTCCAGCATCCGGTAGCGGGGGCCGGCCGGGCTCTCCTCGCGGGTCACGACCGACTGGGCCAACAGCTCCGAGAGCACGTCCAGGACGTCCTCGGCGGGTAACCCGTCCCCGCTGCACACGTATTCGGCCGCGTCCAGGTCGAAGGTCTGCGCGAACACCGACAGCCGCGCCCACAACAGCCGCTCGGCGGGCGTGCACAGCTCGTGGCTCCAGCCGATCGCCGTGCGCAGCGTCTGGTGGCGGGCCGGAGGGCCGCCCGGGACCGGGCGCGGGGCACCCTCCCAGCCGCTCGTGGCCAGCAGCCGGAACCGGTCGTCCAGCCGCTGCAGCAGCTGCGCCGGGGACAGCGCCCGCAACCGCCCGGCCGCCAGCTCCAGCGCCAGCGGGATCCCCTCCAGCCGCCGGCACAGCTCGCGCACCTCGGGGCCGTCGGACACCTCAAGGCCCTGCTCCCGGGCCCGGTCGGTGAACAGCTCCACCGCCTCGTCCTCGCCGAGCGGCGCCAGCGGCGACAGCCGCTCGCCCGCCAGCCCCAGCGGACGCCGGCCCACCGCCAGCACCCGCAGCCGAGGCAGCTTCCGCAGCAGCTCCGCCGTCAACTCGGCGCAGGCCTCCACCAGATGCTCGAACCCGTCCAGCACCAGCAGGACCGGACGGCCGGCCAGATGCTCCAGCAGCGTCTGGCGGGGCGGCCGGGCGGTGTGGTCGGTCAGACCCAGCGCCTCCGCCACCGCGTACTCCACGAACTGCGCATCGCGCACCGGCGCCAGCTCCACCCGCCCGGCCCCGCCGGCCCATCCGGCGGCGACCCGCGCGGCCAGCCGGGACTTGCCGACACCGCCGACCCCCGTCACGGTCACCAGCCGCGCCGCGCCGAGCGCGTCCGCCAACTCGCCGAGCTCGGCCCGGCGCCCGACGAACGTGGTCAGTTCCAGGGGCGGATCGCCGGGGGAGAGGGGATCAGGGCGCTGAGGACCTCGCATGGGACACGGAGCGTACTGAAACGTGTTCAGTGCGTACAATCGCTTCCCGCAACTCCGTCTGCGCCGCCCGGTAATCCGGTACGGAGCCCTGGCCACGGCGCGATAGGCTCGGACACGACTTTTTCGATGGTGAGGCACGTTTCAGGGAGCGGGTGCGCACAGTGTCCGGTGGAGAGGTGGCCGGGATCCTGGTGGCCGTCTTCTGGGCGATCCTGGTCTCCTTCCTCGCGGTGGCTCTCGCGAGGCTGGCCCAGACGCTCAAGGCGACCACCAAGCTGGTGGCGGACGTGACCGACCAGGCCGTCCCGCTGCTCGCCGACGCCTCCCAGGCGGTGCGGTCCGCGCAGACCCAGATCGACCGCGTCGACGCGATCGCCTCCGACGTCCAGGAGGTCACGTCGAACGCCTCCGCGCTGTCCACCACGGTCGCCTCCACCTTCGGCGGACCGCTGGTCAAGGTCGCGGCGTTCGGCTACGGCGTCCGCCGGGCGCTCGGCGGCCGCAAGGAGGACGTGCCCGCGAAGGCGCCCCGGCGTACCGTGATCGTGGGCCGCACGGTCCCTGCCGCACGACGCAAGCGGAAGTAAGGACTGAGACCGAGCGATGTTCCGCCGTACGTTCTGGTTCACCACCGGTGTCGCCGCCGGTGTGTGGGCGACCACCAAGGTCAACCGCAAGCTCAAGCAGCTGACCCCGGAGAGCCTCGCCGCCACCGCGGCGAACAAGGCCCTGGAGACCGGTCAGCGCCTGAAGGACCGCGCGGTGGGCTTCGCGCTCGACGTCCGCGACAACATGGCCCAGCGGGAGTCCGAGCTGGAGGAGGCCCTCGGGATCCACGAGAACCCCGAACTCCCCGCACCGAGGCGGCAGGCCGCCATCGAGGCCCAGCACAGGAACGACAGCAGCACACCGAAGTACATCGAAGCCCCGATGTACTCGTACAACCGGAATGAGGACCACTGATGGAGTCGGCCGAGATTCGCCGCCGCTGGCTGAGCTTCTTCGAGGAGCGCGGGCACACCGTCGTCCCTTCGGCGTCGCTCATCGCGGACGACCCGACTCTGCTCCTCGTCCCCGCCGGCATGGTGCCCTTCAAGCCCTACTTCCTGGGTGAGGTCAAGCCGCCGTTCCCGCGCGCCACCAGCGTGCAGAAGTGCGTGCGCACGCCCGACATCGAAGAGGTCGGCAAGACCACGCGCCACGGCACGTTCTTCCAGATGTGCGGCAACTTCTCCTTCGGCGACTACTTCAAGGAAGGCGCCATCAAGCTCGCCTGGGAGCTGCTCACCACGCCCCAGGACAAGGGCGGTTACGGCCTCGACCCCGAGCGCCTGTGGATCACCGTCTACAAGGACGACGACGAGGCCGAGCGCATCTGGCACGAGGTCGTCGGGGTGCCCAAGGAGCGCATCCAGCGCCTGGGCATGAAGGACAACTACTGGTCCATGGGCGTGCCCGGCCCGTGCGGCCCCTGCTCCGAGATCAACTACGACCGCGGCCCCGAGTTCGGCGTCGAGGGCGGCCCCGCCGTCAACGACGAGCGGTACGTGGAGATCTGGAACCTCGTCTTCATGCAGTACGAGCGCGGCGAGGGCACCGGCAAGGACAACTTCGAGATCCTCGGCGAGCTGCCGAGCAAGAACATCGACACGGGCCTCGGCATGGAGCGCCTCGCCATGATTCTGCAGGGCGTGCAGAACATGTACGAGATCGACACCTCCATGGCCGTCATCGACAAGGCCACCGAGCTGACCGGCGTCCGCTACGGCGACGCCCACCACTCGGACGTCTCCCTCCGCGTGGTCACCGACCACATGCGCACCGCCACCATGCTCATCGGCGACGGCGTCACGCCCGGCAACGAGGGTCGCGGCTACGTCCTGCGCCGCATCATGCGCCGCGCCATCCGCAACATGCGGCTGCTGGGCGCCACCGGTCCGGTCGTCAAGGACCTCCTCGACACCGTGATCCAGATGATGGGCCAGCAGTACCCCGAGCTGGTCACCGACCGCGAGCGCATCGAGAAGGTCGCCGTCGCCGAGGAGAACGCCTTCCTCAAGACGCTGAAGGCCGGCACCAACATCCTCGACACCGCCGTCACCGAGACCAAGCAGGCCGGTGGCACGGTCCTCCCCGGCGACAAGGCCTTCCTGCTCCACGACACCTGGGGCTTCCCGATCGACCTCACCCTGGAGATGGCCGCCGAGCAGGGCCTGTCCGTGGACGAGGAGGGCTTCCGCCGCCTGATGAAGGAGCAGCGGGAGCGCGCCAAGGCCGACGCCCAGGCCAAGAAGACCGGCCACGCCGACATGGGCGCCTACCGCGAGATCGCCGACACCGCCGGCGAGACCGACTTCATCGGCTACACCGACACCGAGGGCGAGTCCACGATCGTCGGCATCCTGGTCGACGGCGTGTCCTCCCCGGCCGCCACCGAGGGCGACGAGGTCGAGGTCGTCCTCGACCGCACCCCCTTCTACGCCGAGGGCGGCGGCCAGATCGGCGACACCGGCCGCATCAAGGTCGACTCGGGTGCCGTCATCGAGGTCCGCGACTGCCAGAAGCCGGTCCCGGGCGTGTACGTCCACAAGGGCGTCGTCCAGGTCGGCGAGGTCACCGTGGGCGCCAAGGCCCACGCCTCCATCGACCACCGCCGCCGCAAGGCCATCGCCCGCGCCCACTCGGCCACCCACCTGACCCACCAGGCCCTGCGCGACGCCCTCGGCCCGACGGCCGCCCAGGCCGGTTCCGAGAACCAGCCCGGCCGCTTCCGCTTCGACTTCGGCTCCCCGTCCGCCGTGCCGACGGCCGTGATGACCGACGTCGAGCAGAAGATCAACGAGGTTCTTGCCCGCGACCTCGACGTGCACGCCGAGATCATGGGCATCGACGAGGCCAAGAAGCAGGGCGCCATCGCCGAGTTCGGCGAGAAGTACGGCGAGCGGGTCCGCGTGGTGACCATCGGCGACTTCTCCAAGGAGCTATGCGGCGGCACGCACGTGCACAACACCGCCCAGCTGGGCCTGGTGAAGCTGCTCGGCGAGTCCTCGATCGGCTCGGGTGTCCGTCGTATCGAGGCCCTGGTCGGCGTGGACGCCTACACCTTCCTCGCCCGTGAGCACACGGTCGTCAACCAGCTGACCGAGCTGCTCAAGGGCCGCCCGGAGGAGCTGCCGGAGAAGGTCTCCTCGATGCTCGGCAAGCTGAAGGACGCCGAGAAGGAGATCGAGAAGTTCCGCGCCGAGAAGGTCCTGCAGGCCGCCGCCGGTCTCGCCGAGTCCGCCAAGGACGTCCGCGGCGTGGCCGTCGTCACCGGCCAGGTCCCGGACGGCACGACCCCCGACGACCTGCGCAAGCTGGTCCTCGACGTGCGCGGGCGGATCCAGGGCGGACGTGCCGCCGTGGTCGCCCTCTTCACGGTCAACAACGGCAAGCCGCTGACGGTCATCGCCACCAACGAGGCCGCACGCGAGCGCGGCCTCAAGGCCGGTGACCTGGTCCGCGCCGCCGCCAAGACCCTCGGCGGCGGCGGTGGCGGCAAGCCGGACGTGGCCCAGGGCGGCGGTCAGAACCCCGCCGCCGTCGGTGAGGCCGTCGACGCCGTCGAGCGTCTTGTCGCCGACACCGCCAAGTGACGGCGAAGCCGACGGCAAAGTAAGGAAACGGTCGGAAATGCGCAAAGGACGTCGACTCGCGATCGACGTCGGGGACGCCCGGATCGGGGTCGCCTCGTGCGACCCCGACGGGATCCTCGCCACCCCGGTGGAGACCGTCCCCGGCCGGGACGTCCCCGCCGCCCACCGCCGGCTCAGGCAGCTGGTGGAGGAGTACGAGCCGATCGAGGTCGTCGTCGGACTCCCCCGCTCCCTCAAGGGGGGCGAGGGCCCGGCCGCCGTCAAGGTCCGCGCCTTCGCCCAGGAGCTGGCCAAGGGCATCAAGCCGGTGCCGGTGCGCCTGGTGGACGAGCGGATGACGACCGTGACGGCCAGTCAGGGACTGCGCGCCTCGGGGGTCAAGTCGAAGAAGGGACGCTCGGTCATCGACCAGGCCGCCGCCGTCATCATCCTGCAACAGGCCCTGGAATCCGAACGAGCGTCAGGTAAACCACCCGGCGAGGACGTCGAAGTGGTCATCTGATCGCGATACGGTAACGTTCCGCGCGATGTGTCGGTGTTCGAACAGTCGGCGCACAGCAAGAGGCGGAACGGAAGCGGGCCCGCCGGCCGCGTGACCGGTCGGCCTCGCGGCTCTAGGGGATCGATGACTGAGTATGGCCGGGGCCCGGGCTCCGAACCGTGGCATCCGCAGGACCCGTTGTACGGGGACGGCGGATGGGAGGGGCAGCAGGCCCACACGGGCCAGCAGCCTGCCTACGGCGGCCAGCCGCAGCAGCCCTACCCGCAGCAGCCCTACCCGCAGCAGCCGCAGTACGGCGACTGGAACCAGCAGCAGCACCCCGGGTACGGCCAGGAGCAGTACCCGTACTACGACGGACAGGGTCATCAGCAGTACGTCGGCCACACCCCGCAGCAGTACCAGCAGCAGGGCGGCTGGGACGCGACAGGCGGTCACGGTCAGGTGCCGTACGCCGCCGACCCCAATGACCCGTACGGTCAGCAGCCCATGGCCTACGGCGGGCAGCAGCCCGACTTCTACGGCACCGAGGACGCCTACCCGCCGCCGGTGCCGCCCGGCCGCAGGCGCCCCGAGCCGGAACCCGAGCCCGAGGACGAACCCGAGGAGGAGCAGCACCCCTTCTTCACGGGCGGCGGCGATGACGATGACGACGAGGAGCACGAGCTCCAGAGCCGCAGCGAACGGCGCGGCAAAGGGAAGAAACCCGGCAAGAAGGGCCAGAAGCGGCGCAGCGGCTGCGCCTGCATGGTCGTCGTCCTGGTCCTCGGCGGCGGCCTCGCCGGTGCGGGTTACTACGGCTACCGGTTCTACCAAAATCGTTTCGCCCCGGCGCCCGACTACACGGGCGACGGCATCGACCAGACCGTGACGGTCGAGATTCCCAAGGGCGCGGGCGGCTGGGACATCGGCAACCGTCTGAAGGAGGCCGGGGTCGTCAAGAGCGCCGAGGCCTTCGTGCATGCGCAGAGCGGCGTCCCGGGGGCCGATGGAATCCAGGCAGGCGCGTATGTCCTGAAGAAGGAGATGTCCGCCGCCAGCGCCGTGAAAATGATGCTCGACCCGAAGAGCCAGAGTTATGTCATCGTGCGACCGGGCGAGCGGAACGCGGGCGTCTACGAGGCGATCGACAAGAAACTCGAACTCGCCGACGGTACCACCAAGAAGCTCGCCGACAAGGAATACAAGAGCCTCGGCCTGCCCACCTGGGCGCAGAACACGCAGTACGCCGGCGAGATAAAGGACCCGCTGGAGGGCTTCTTCTTCCCGGGCACCTATCCGGCCGCCAAGGGCATGAAGCCGGGCGCGATCCTGAAGCAGATGGTCGCGCAGGCCAAGTCCAAGTACGACGCCTACGGCCTCACGTCGAAGGCCCGGGCCCTGGGCCTGAAAAACGCGTTCGAGCTCGTCACCGTCGCGAGCCTGGTGCAGGCGGAGGGCAAGACGCACGACGACTTCCGCAAGATGGCGGAAGTGGTCTACAACCGACTGAAGCCCACCAACACCGAGACGAACCAGCTGCTGCAGTTCGACTCGACCTACAACTACCTCAAGGGCACCAGCAACATCCATATCTCCCTCAAGGAGATCCAGAGCAACACCAGCCCGTACAACACCTACCGGCACAAGGGACTCCCGCCCGGTCCCATCGGCAACCCCGGCGAGGACGCGCTGAAGGCGGCACTGAATCCGACCCACGACGGCTGGATGTATTTCGTGGCGACCGACGGAGTGAAAAACACCGAATTCGCCAAGACCCTCGCCGAATTCCAGCGACTCAAGGACAAGTTCAATGCCAGCTCGGGCAACTGACGCCCGCCGCGCCGCCGTGCTCGGTAAGCCGATCGCCCACTCCCTCTCCCCGGTGCTGCACCGGGCCGCGTACGACGAACTCGGGCTCACCGACTGGTCGTACGAGCGCTTCGAGGTCGACGAGGCCGGACTGCCGAGCTTCTTCGAGAAGCTCGGGCCGGAGTGGGCGGGGCTGTCGCTGACCATGCCGCTGAAGCGGGCGGTCATCCCGCTCGTGGACGAGATCAGCGGGACGGCCGCCTCCGTCGACGCGGTCAACACGGTCGTCTTCGCCGAGGACGGCCGCCGGATCGGCGACAACACGGACATTCCGGGCATGGTGGCCGCCCTGCGCGAGCACGGCATCGAGCAGGTCGGCTCCGCCGCGATCCTCGGCGCCGGCGCCACCGCGTCCTCCGCGCTCGCCGCCCTCGCCCGGATCTGCACCGGCGAGGTCGTCGCCTACGTCCGCAGCGAGGCCCGCGCCGCCGAGATGCGGCAGTGGGGCGAGCGGCTCGACGTGGAGGTGCGTACGGCGGACTGGGCGGACGCCGAGCAGGCGCTGCGGGCCCCCCTGGTCATCGCCACCACGCCCGCCGGCACCACCGACGCCCTCGCCGCCGCCGTGCCCGAGTGCCCCGCCACCCTCTTCGACGTGCTCTACGAGCCCTGGCCCACCGAGCTCGCGGCCCGCTGGTCCATGTTCGGCGGCGCCGTGGTCAGCGGCCTCGACCTGCTGGTGCACCAGGCCGTGCTGCAGGTCGAGCAGATGACCGGCCGCTCCCCGGCACCCTTGGACGCCATGCGCCGCGCCGGCGAGAAGGCGCTCGCCGCGCGCTGATCGCTCCGAACGCGTCCGCCTTATGGACCTGTGGCCGGATTCCGGCCCCGGACGTGGGAGGATCGGAGTGGCGGGCCGGGGTCGCGCACCCGGTCGCGCCGTCGCCGTACGCGAGGACGTGCGTACGCAGGGCAGGCAGTACCGGGCGCGAACACGACAGGAGCACCGTTGAGCAGGCTGCGTTGGCTGACCGCGGGGGAGTCCCACGGTCCCGCACTTGTCGCGACGCTGGAGGGGCTTCCCGCCGGCGTGCCGATCACCACGGAGATGGTGGCGGATCACCTGGCGCGGCGGCGGCTCGGCTATGGCCGCGGTGCGCGGATGAAGTTCGAGCGGGACGAGGTCACCTTCCTGGGTGGTGTCCGGCACGGTCTGACGCTCGGCTCTCCGGTCGCGATCATGGTGGGCAACACCGAGTGGCCGAAGTGGGAGCAGGTCATGGCCGCCGATCCGGTGGATCCGGAGATCCTGGCGGGTCTGGCCCGTAACGCGCCGCTGACCCGGCCGCGTCCCGGTCACGCGGACCTCGCGGGGATGCAGAAGTACGGCTTCGACGAGGCCCGCCCGATCCTGGAGCGTGCCTCCGCCCGCGAGACGGCCGCCCGGGTGGCGCTGGGCGCGGTGGCGCGGTCGTACCTGAAGGAGACGACCGGTATCGAGATCGTCTCGCACGTGGTCGAGCTGTGCTCCGTGAAGGCTCCGCGGGGTGTGTACCCCACGCCCGCCGACGTGGAGAGGCTGGACGCCGACCCGCTGCGCTGCCTGGACGCGGACGTCTCGAAGGCGATGGTCGCGGAGGTCGACCAGGCCCACAAGGACGGCGACACGCTCGGCGGTGTGGTGGAGGTGCTGGCGTACGGCGTCCCGGTGGGTCTGGGCTCGCACGTGCACTGGGACCGCAAGCTGGACGCCCGGCTCGCCGGTGCCCTGATGGGCATCCAGGCGATCAAGGGCGTGGAGATCGGTGACGGTTTCGAGCTGGCCCGGGTGCCCGGGTCCAAGGCGCACGACGAGATCGTCAAGACGCCGGAGGGCATCCGGCGGATGTCCGGGCGGGCCGGCGGTACCGAGGGCGGGCTGAGCACCGGTGAGCTGCTGCGGGTGCGGGCCGCGATGAAGCCGATCGCGACCGTGCCGCGCGCGCTGAAGACGGTGGACGTCACCACCGGCGAGGCCACTCAGGCCCATCATCAGCGCTCGGACGTCTCCGCGGTGCCGGCGGCGGGCATCGTCGCCGAGGCGATGGTCGCGCTGGTGCTGGCGGACGCGGTCGCGGAGAAGTTCGGCGGCGACAGTGTGGCGGAGACCCGGCGCAACGTGCGGTCGTACCTCGACAACCTGGCGATCCGGTGAGCGCCGTGCCCGCCGTCGTGCTGGTCGGCCCGATGGGGGTGGGCAAGTCCACCGTCGGCCGGCTGCTCGCCGAGCGCCTCGGGCTCGGCTACCGGGACACCGACGAGGACATCGTCGCCGCCGAGGGCCGCACCATCGCCGAGATCTTCGTCGACGAGGGCGAGCCCGCCTTCCGCGCGATCGAGAAACGGGCCGTGCACACCGCGCTCGCCGAGCACGAGGGCGTCCTCGCGCTCGGCGGCGGGGCGATCCTCGACGCCGACACGCGCGCCCTGCTGGCCGGGCTGCGGGTGGTCTACCTCTCGATGGACGTGGAGGAGGCCGTCAAGCGCACCGGGCTGAACGTGGCGCGTCCGCTGCTCGCGGTCAACCCGCGCAGGCAGTGGCGCGAGCTGATGGAGGCCCGGCGGCACCTGTACGAGGAGGTCGCCACCGCCGTCGTGGCGACGGACGGCCGCAGCCCCGAAGAGGTCACCCAAGCAGCGCTGGACGCACTGGAGTTGAAGGAAGCATGAGCGAGGCAGTCACCCGGATCCAGGTCGCCGGCACGGCGGGCACCGACCCCTATGAGGTGCTGGTCGGGCGCCAACTGCTCGGCGAGCTGGCCGGGTTGATCGGTCCCAAGGCCAAGCGGGTCGCGGTGATCCACCCCGAGGCGCTGGCCGAGACCGGTGACGCGCTGCGCGCCGACCTGGCCGGGCAGGGCTACGACGCGATCGCCATCCAGGTGCCCAACGCCGAGGAGGCCAAGAGCGCCGAGGTCGCCGCCTACTGCTGGAAGGCCCTGGGCCAGTCCGGCTTCACGCGTTCCGACGTCGTCGTCGGGGTGGGCGGCGGCGCGACCACGGACCTGGCCGGATTCGTGGCCGCGACCTGGCTGCGCGGGGTGCGCTGGATCGCGATCCCGACCACGGTGCTGGCGATGGTGGACGCGGCGGTCGGCGGCAAGACCGGGATCAACACCGCCGAGGGCAAGAACCTGGTGGGCGCCTTCCACCCGCCGGCCGGGGTCCTGTGCGACCTGGCCGCGCTGGACTCCCTCCCGGTCAACGACTACGTCTCCGGGCTCGCCGAGGTCATCAAGGCCGGCTTCATCGCCGACCCGGTGATCCTGGACCTGATCGAGTCCGACCCCGAGGCCGCCCGGACCCCCGAGGGCCCGCACACGGCCGAGCTGATCGAGCGCTCGATCCGGGTGAAGGCCGAGGTCGTCTCCTCGGACCTGAAGGAGTCCGGCCTGCGCGAGATCCTCAACTACGGCCACACGCTGGGCCACGCCATCGAGAAGAACGAGCGCTACACGTGGCGGCACGGCGCGGCGGTCGCGGTCGGCATGCACTTCGCCGCCGAACTCGGCCGACTGGCGGGCCGGTTGGACGACGCGACGGCGGACCGCCACCGCACGGTCCTGGAGGCGGTCGGCCTCCCGCTGTACTACCGCTACGACCAGTGGCCCAAGCTGCTGGAGACGATGAAGATCGACAAGAAGTCCCGCGGCGACCTGCTGCGCTTCATCGTCCTCGACGGACTGGCCAAGCCGACCGTCCTGGAGGGCCCCGACCCGGCCGTCCTGCTCGCCGCGTACGGCGAGGTCGGGCAGTAAGTCCCCGACTGTTCCGTCCGTCCGATTCCTTTGCCGGACCGGGCACTTCGGGCCGCCCCCGACCGTTTCACCAATCGACGGCGGGGGACGGTACCGTTCGGTAGGCAGCGGGTTCCGGCCCGCTGCCGGCACGAATTGCCTGTACGAGACGGAGTGGCAACGGATGCAGCACGCAGTGGGGTCTCCGCTGCCGCCGCCCCACCGGCCGGGGCAGGTGCCGCACGCCGGCTGGGCGCCGGCCGCACACCACCCGGGCCCGCACCCGGGCGCCTCCCAGGGGCCCGTCCCCGTGCCCCCGCCACCGGGCTTCCCCACCCCCACCGGCGCCGTCCCGCCGACGCCCCCGCAACCCCCGGCGCCCCAGCCACCGGCCGCCCAGCCCGCCGCCCCGCCACCCCCCGACACCACCGGTCACGTCCCGCTGCCGCCCGGGGGCCCCGTCGGCGTGCCCACCGCGCCCCCATCTCCCGCCGCCGCCCCGGACCCGGGGACCACCACCCTCGCCGTCCTGCTGATCGGCCCGGCGGGCGCCGGCAAGACCAGCGTGGCCAAGTACTGGGCGGACCACCGCCGCGTGCCCACCGCTCACATCAGCCTGGACGACGTCCGCGAATGGGTCCGCTCGGGCTTCGCCGACCCCCAGTCCGGCTGGAACGACAACTCCGAGGCCCAGTACCGCCTGGCCCGCCGCACCTGCGGCTTCGCCGCCCGCAACTTCCTCGCCAACGGCATCTCCTGCATCCTGGACGACGCGGTCTTCCCGGACCGGCCGGTCGTCGGCCTCGGCGGCTGGAAACGCCACGTGGGCCCCGGCCTGCTGCCCGTCGTCCTCCTCCCCGGCCTGGACATCGTCCTGGAGCGCAACGCCGAACGCACCGGCAACCGCCGCCTCACCGACGAGGAGGTGGCCCGCATCCACGGCCGCATGGCCGGCTGGTACGGCTCGGGCCTGCCGATCGTCGACAACTCCCAGCTGGACATCCCCGGCACGGCCCGTGTTCTGGACGAGGTCCTGGCCAGGGCGATAGCGAGCCCACCGAGCTGGTGAGCAGGGAAACCGAGGTGCCGTGAGGAGCGCGCCGGCACCCGGCCACGGCATCGCCCCCCACCTGCCCCGCAACCCCACTCGGCCCCCACAAATCGGGCATAACCGCCATAAAACTCCTACGCTCATCTCATGTCAGAGGTGTACGCGACCCGCCGATCCCGGCTGAGAGACCACTTCACCGCGGCCGGCACCGCGGCAGCGCTCGTCACCCGCCCAGCCAACGTGCGCTACCTCGCCGCCGCAGCCCCGCAGGGCTCCGCGCTGCTGCTCGGCAAACGCGAGGACCTCCTCGTATGCATCGGCCAGCCCGATGACCGCCCCGCCGAGGGCCGCCCGGACGAGAACCTGCGCCTCCATGTCCTCCCGCCGAACGGCGTCGGTGCCGGCAGCGGCATCGGCGGCGACGCCGCGGTCGTCGCGGCGGGCCTGGCCGTGGCCCAGGAGGCCGACTCCCTGGCCGTCGAGGAACACCACCTCACGGTCACCCGGCACCGAGCGATCGCCTCGGCCGCTCCGACGCTCCGCCTCGGCGACCTCGGCGGAGCCGTGGAGCAGCTCAGGGTGGTCAAGGACGAGGAGGAGATCTCCTGCCTCCGCATCGGCGCCGAGATCGCCGACCAGGCCCTCGGCGAGCTGCTCGAGTCCATCCTGGTCGGCCGCACCGAACGGCACCTCGCCCTGGAGCTGGAGCGCCGCCTGGTCGACCACGGCGCCGACGGGCCGGCCTTCCCCACCTCCGTCGCGACCGGCCCGAACTCCGGCCGTCGCGGGCACCGGCCCACCGACCGGCGGGTGGAGGAGGGTGACTTCCTCTCGGTGTGCCTGGGCGCGACCTACCGCGGCTACCGCTGCGAGATCGGCCGTACCTTCGTCATCGGCACCTCGCCCGCCGAGTGGCAGATCGAGCTGTACGACCTCGTCTTCGCCGCCCAGCGCGCCGGACGCGAGTCCCTGGCACCCGGCGCCGCCTACCGCGACGTGGACCGTGCGGCCCGCCACATACTGGACTCCGCCGGCTATGCGGAGGCACTGCCACCGCTGACCGGACACGGCGTCGGACTCGAAATCGACGAGGACCCGCAGTTGGCCCCCGCCGCCATGGGTAAACTGGACGCTTGCGTGCCGGTCACCGTCGAACCCGGGGTCCACCTCCCGGGCCGGGGCGGCGTCCGGATCGATGACACGCTCGTCGTACGCCCCGAGGCGGACGGCGGACCCGAGCTACTCACCATCACGACCAAGGAGCTGCTCGCCCTCTAGGCAGTGGCGTGCGCCGGGGTCGTACGTCAGTCCAGGAGATTCCGCAACCGTGGCTTCCACGAACGACCTCAAGAACGGCATGGTGCTCAAGCTCGAAGGCGGCCAGCTCTGGTCCGTCGTCGAGTTCCAGCACGTCAAGCCCGGCAAGGGCCCGGCCTTCGTGCGCACCAAGCTGAAGAACGTGCTGTCCGGCAAGGTGGTCGACAAGACCTTCAACGCCGGCGTCAAGGTCGAGACCGCCACTGTCGACAAGCGCGACATGCAGTTCTCGTACATGGACGGCGAGTACTTCGTCTTCATGGACATGGAGACCTACGACCAGCTGCACATCGACAGGAAGGCCGTCGGCGACGCCGCGAACTTCCTCGTCGAGGGCTTCACCGCCACCGTCGCGCAGCACGAGGGCGAGGTTCTCTTCGTCGAGCTGCCCGCCGCGGTCGAGCTGACCATCGCCGAGACCGAGCCGGGCGTCCAGGGCGACCGCTCCACCGGTGGCACCAAGCCCGCCACCCTGGAGACCGGTCACCAGATCCAGGTCCCGCTCTTCATCACCACCGGTGAGAAGATCAAGGTCGACACCCGTACGAGCGACTACCTCGGCCGGGTGAACAGCTAACCGTGGCTGCCCGCAACACGGCCCGCAAGCGCGCCTTCCAGATCCTCTTCGAGGGCGACCAGCGCGGCGCCGACGTCCTGACGGTCCTCGCGGACTGGATCCGGCTGTCCCGGTCCGACACCCGGCAGCCGCCGGTCAGCGAGTACACGATGCAGCTGGTCGAGGGATACGCCGAGCACGCGAGGCGGATCGACGAGCTGATCGCCCAGTACGCGGTCGGCTGGACGCTCGACCGGATGCCGGTCGTGGACCGCAACATCCTGCGGCTGGGCGCGTACGAGCTGATCTGGGTCGACGAGACCCCGGACGCCGTCGTCCTGGACGAGATGGTGCAGCTGGCGAAGGAGTTCTCCACCGACGAGTCGCCGTCGTTCGTGAACGGCCTGCTGGGCCGCTTGAAGGAACTCAAGCCGTCCCTGCGCCGGGACCAGGCGTAACCGCCCGGCACGCCAGCGCCTGAGGGCCCGCAGCACGCTTGTGCTGCGGGCCCTCAGGCGTTCTTCCGACGACCGCGAAAACGCCGCCGGGGTGGTCGGAACCGCAAAGTTCCGACCACCCCGGCGGCACGTTTCTGCTCAGGTGTCGAGCGGCTCAGGCCTCTTCGTGCGTGGCCACCGCGCGGCGCGCGTCCGCGTCCAGGACACCCCAGCTGATCAGCTGCTCGGTGAGGACCGAGGGGGACTGGTCGTAGATGACGGCGAGTGTGCGCAGGTCGTCCTGGCGGATGGAGAGCACCTTGCCGTTGTAGTCACCGCGCTGGGACTGGATCGTGGCCGCGTAGCGCTGGAGGGGGCCCGCCTTCTCGGCCGGCACGGTGGCCAGCCGCTCCAGGTCCAGGACCAGCTTCGGCGGCGGCTCGGCGGCGCCGCCCGGCGTGGTGCCCGGCAGCAGCTCCTGCACCGGAACGCCATAGAAATCGGCCAGCTCGGCGAGCCGCTGCACGGTCACCGCACGGTCGCCACGCTCGTAGGACCCGACCACCACGGCCTTCCAGCGACCCTGGGACTTCTCCTCGACACCGTGGAGGGAAAGGCCCTGCTGGGTGCGGATGGCCCGGAGCTTGGCCCCGAGCTGTTTGGCGTATTCGCTGGACATATAGCTCCCCGGACACTGTGTCGACGCGGCCGGACTGGCTTCCCGCCGCGCGGCTGGTAACTCACTGTGAGGTTACGCAGCGTGACACTCCTGCGTCAAGCCGAATGGTCCACACCGACTCTTCCGTGGTGGTGACGGCCCGCTGGGCCAGGGGGGTGATCGGGGGCTGCCTCATGACCTGCTAGGGTTGATGGCGCAAATCAGACGTCCTTTAAGGTCCGTCCCGTGAGGCGGAGAAGGAGGTCCTTTTCGTATGGACAAGCAGGACTCGCACGCCACTGCGCATGCGTCCGATGCGCGGCCCGTTCTCGAGGGCCCCGACATCGCGCGGGTGCTGACCCGTATCGCCCACGAGATCGTCGAGCGCGCCAAGGGCGCCGACGACGTCGTGCTCCTCGGCATCCCGACCCGGGGCGTCTTCCTCGCCCAGCGGCTCGCCGTCAAACTGGAGCAGATCACCGACCGCAAGATGCCGGTCGGTTCCCTCGACATCACCATGTACCGCGACGACCTGCGCATGCACCCGCCGCGTGCGCTGGCCCGCACCGAGATCCCCGGTGACGGCATCGACCGCAAGCTGGTCGTCCTCGTCGACGACGTGCTCTTCTCGGGCCGCACCATCCGCGCCGCCCTCGACGCCCTGAACGACATCGGGCGCCCCCGTGCGGTCCAGCTCGCGGTCCTGGTCGACCGCGGCCATCGTGAACTGCCCATCCGCGCCGACTACGTCGGCAAGAACCTCCCCACGTCGCTGCGGGAGACGGTCAAGGTCCAGCTCGCCGAGGAGGACGGTCGCGACACCGTGCTGCTCGGCGTGAAGCAGACCGGCCAGTAGCAGATCCGGCGCAGGGCCGCTCCGGCGTGCCCACATGCGTAGCGGATTGCCTGAATTCTCCCGATTGAACTGCCTTACGGAGCCTGACAGATGCAGCGCCATCTCATCTCGGCCGCCGACCTCACCCGCGACGACGCCGTCCTGATCCTCGACACCGCCGAGGAGATGGCCCGGGTCGCCGACCGGCCGATCAAGAAGCTGCCGACCCTGCGCGGCCGCACCGTCGTCAACCTCTTCTTCGAGGACTCCACGCGCACGCGGATCTCCTTCGAGGCCGCAGAGAAGCGCCTGTCCGCCGACGTCATCAACTTCTCCGCCAAGGGGTCGAGCGTCTCCAAGGGCGAGTCCCTGAAGGACACCGCCCAGACCCTGGAGGCCATGGGCGTCGACGCCGTCGTCATCCGGCACGGCGCCTCGGGGGCCCCGTACCGCCTGGCGAACTCCGGCTGGATCGACGCGGCGGTCATCAACGCCGGCGACGGCACCCACCAGCACCCCACCCAGGCCCTCCTGGACGCCTTCACCATGCGCCGTCGGCTGATCGGCCGGGACGCGGGGCTCGGCCAGGACCTGGCCGGCAAGCGGATCACCATCGTCGGCGACGTCCTGCACAGCCGGGTCGCCCGCTCCAACGTGGACCTGCTGCACACCCTCGGCGCCGAGGTCACCCTGGTCGCCCCGCCCACCCTGGTGCCGGTCGGCGTCGAGACCTGGCCCTGCGAGGTGTCGTACGACCTCGACAGCACGCTGCCCAAGTGCGACGCCGTGATGATGCTCCGCGTCCAGCGCGAGCGGATGAACGCCGCCTTCTTCCCGACCGAGCGCGAGTACTCCCGCCGCTACGGCCTGGACGGCGACCGCATGGCCAAGCTGCCCGAGCACGCCGTCGTGATGCACCCCGGCCCGATGGTGCGCGGCATGGAGATCACCGCCGAGGTCGCCGACTCCGACCGCTGCACCGCCGTCGAGCAGGTCGCCAACGGCGTCTCCATCCGGATGGCCGTGCTGTACCTGCTGCTCGGTGGCAACGAGCCCGCCGTCACCCACTCTCGTACCGAGGAGAAGTAAGACCCATGAGCAAGATCCTGATCCGTGGTGCGAAGGTGCTCGGCGGCGAGCCGCAGGACGTGCTGATCGACGGCGAGACCGTCGCCGAGGTGGGCACCGGGCTGTCCGCCGAGGGCGCCGAGGTCGTGGAGGCCGGCGGCAAGGTGCTGCTGCCGGGCCTGGTCGACCTGCACACCCACCTGCGCGAGCCGGGCCGCGAGGACTCCGAGACGGTCCTGACCGGCACCCGCGCCGCCGCCTCCGGCGGCTACACCGCCGTCTTCGCCATGGCCAACACCTTCCCCGTCGCCGACACCGCCGGTGTCGTCGAGCAGGTCTGGCGGCTCGGCCGGGAGCACGGCTACTGCGACGTACAGCCCATAGGCGCCGTCACCGTCGGCCTGGAGGGCAGGAAGCTCGCCGAGCTGGGCGCCATGCACGAGTCCGCCGCCGGGGTCACCGTCTTCTCCGACGACGGCAAGTGCGTGGACGACGCGGTGATCATGCGCCGCGCGCTGGAGTACGTGAAGGCCTTCGGCGGCGTCGTCGCCCAGCACGCGCAGGAGCCGCGCCTCACCGAGGGCGCCCAGATGAACGAGGGCGTCGTCTCCGCCGAGCTGGGCCTGGGCGGCTGGCCGGCCGTCGCCGAGGAGTCGATCATCGCGCGGGACGTGCTGCTCGCCGAGCACGTCGGCTCCCGCGTCCACGTCTGCCACCTGTCGACCGCCGGGTCCGTCGAGATCGTCCGCTGGGCCAAGTCCCGCGGCATCCAGGTCACCGCCGAGGTCACCCCGCACCACCTGCTCCTCACCGACGAACTGGTGCGCACGTACAACCCGGTCTACAAGGTCAACCCGCCGCTGCGCACCGAGCGGGACGTGCACGCCCTGCGCGAGGCCCTGGCGGACGGCACGATCGACATCGTCGCCACCGACCACGCCCCGCACCCGCACGAGGACAAGGACTGCGAGTGGGCCGCGGCCGCCATGGGGATGGTGGGCCTGGAGACCGCGTTGTCAGTGGTCCAGGAGACCATGGTCGACACGGGCCTGCTGGACTGGGCCGGCGTCGCCGACCGGATGTCCGTCAAGCCCGCGCAGATCGGACAGGCCACCGGGCACGGCCGTCCCGTCTCGGCTGGTGAGCCCGCCAACCTCACCCTCGTCGACACGGAATACCGTGGCCAGGTGGACCCCGCGGGCTTCGCCTCGCGCAGCCGCAACACCCCCTACGAGGGACGTGAGCTGCCGGGCCGTGTGACGCACACGTGGCTGCGGGGCAAGGCCACGCTCGTCGACGGGAAGCTCACGTGACACCTGTAATCCTGCTGGCCGAGGCCAAGAGGTCGGCCGAGGTCACCGACTGGCCGGCCCGCATCGGCTGGCTCGTCGGACTCGCGCTCTTCATCGCGCTCGTCTACTGGCTGATGCGCGAGGGCTGGAAGTGGCGCGGCACCCTCCAGAGCGACCTGCCCGCGCCGCCCGGCGCGCCGGAGGAGACCGGCCCGGCCAGACTGAGCATGAGCGGCCGCTACCACGGCTCCACCACGGCCGGCCAGTGGCTGGACCGCATCGTGGCCCACGGCCTGGGCACCCGCAGCCGGGCCGAGCTCACCCTGACCGACCAAGGGCTGGAGGTCGAGCGTCCCGGAGCGAGCGACTTCTTCATCCCCACCGCCGCGCTGCGCGGAGCCCGGCTGGACAAGGGCATCGCCGGCAAAGTCCTCACCGAGGGCGGACTGCTGGTGGTGACCTGGGAGCTCGGCGACAAGCTGATCGACTCCGGTTTCCGCTCGGACCGCTCGGCCGAGCACACCGAGTGGGTCGACACCCTGAACCACATGATCAACGACACGGAAGGCGCACGATGACGACCTCCACCAGGGGAGCTGCCAGGGTTCCCGCCGTACTCGTCCTGGAGGACGGCCGCATCTTCCGCGGCCGTGCCTATGGGGCCGTGGGGGAGACCTTCGGCGAGGCCGTGTTCTCCACCGGCATGACCGGCTACCAGGAGACCCTGACCGACCCGTCGTACGACCGGCAGATCGTCGTCGCGACCGCGCCGCAGATCGGCAACACGGGCTGGAACGACGAGGACGACGAGTCGAGCCGCATCTGGGTCTCCGGCTACGTCGTGCGCGACCCCGCGCGCGTGCCGTCCAACTGGCGCGCCAAGCGCTCCCTGGACGACGAGCTGGAGCGCCAGGGCGTGGTCGGCATCTCCGGCATCGACACCCGCGCCCTCACCCGCCACCTGCGCGAGCGCGGCTCGATGCGCGCCGGCGTCTTCTCCGGCGAGGCGATCGCCGCCGAGTCCGAGCTCCTCGCGCGCGTGCTGGCCCAGCCGCACATGAAGGGCGCGAGCCTCTACGAGGAGGTCGCGACCAAGGAGGCGTACGTCGTCCCCGCGATCGGCGAGAAGCGCTTCACCGTCGCCGCCATCGACCTCGGCATCAAGGGCATGACCCCGCAGCGGATGGCCGAGCGCGGCATCGAGGTGCACGTGCTGCCCGCCACCGCCACGGCCGACGAGGTCTACGCGGTCGGCCCGGACGGCGTGTTCTTCTCCAACGGCCCCGGCGACCCGGCGACCGCCGACGGCCCGGTCGCGCTGATGAGCGTCGTCCTGGAGAGGAAGACGCCGCTGTTCGGCATCTGCTTCGGCAACCAGATCCTCGGCCGCGCCCTCGGCTTCGGCACCTACAAGCTGAAGTACGGCCACCGGGGCATCAACCAGCCGGTCCAGGACCGTACGACCGGCAAGGTCGAGGTCACCGCGCACAACCACGGCTTCGCCGTGGACGCGCCGCTCGACAAGGTCAGCGAGACCAAGTTCGGCCGCGCCGAGGTCTCGCACGTCTGCCTCAACGACGACGTCGTGGAGGGGCTGCAGCTGCTCGACCAGCCGGCCTTCTCCGTCCAGTACCACCCCGAAGCGGCAGCGGGTCCGCACGACGCCGCCTACCTGTTCGACCGCTTCGTCTCCCTGATGGAGGGCCAGCGTGCCTAAGCGCACCGATATCCAGTCCGTCCTGGTCATCGGCTCCGGCCCGATCGTCATCGGCCAGGCCGCCGAGTTCGACTACTCCGGCACGCAGGCGTGCCGCGTGCTCAAGGCCGAGGGCCTTCGCGTCGTCCTCGTCAACTCCAACCCGGCGACGATCATGACCGACCCGGAGATCGCCGACGCCACCTACGTCGAGCCGATCACCCCGGAGTTCGTCGAGAAGATCATCGCCAAGGAGCGTCCCGACGCCCTGCTGCCCACCCTGGGCGGCCAGACGGCCCTGAACACCGCCATCTCGCTGCACGAGAACGGTGTCCTGGCCAAGTACGGCGTGGAGCTGATCGGCGCCAAGCCCGAGGCGATCCACAAGGGCGAGGACCGCGACCAGTTCAAGACCGTCGTGGAGGCCGTCAACGCCAAGATCGGGCACGGCGAGTCCGCCCGCTCGGTGATCTGCCACTCCATGGACGACGTCCTCGAGGGCGTCGAGCAGCTCGGCGGCTACCCGGTCGTCGTCCGGCCCTCCTTCACCATGGGCGGCGCCGGCTCCGGCTTCGCACACGACGAGGAGGAGCTGCGCCGTATCGCCGGCCAGGGCCTCACGCTCTCCCCGACCACCGAGGTGCTCCTGGAGGAGTCCATCCTCGGCTGGAAGGAGTACGAGCTGGAGTTGATGCGCGACAAGCACGACAACGTCGTGGTCGTCTGCTCCATCGAGAACTTCGACCCCATGGGCGTGCACACCGGTGACTCGATCACCGTCGCGCCCGCGATGACGCTGACCGACCGCGAGTACCAGATCCTGCGCGACATCGGCATCGCCGTCATCCGCGAGGTCGGCGTCGACACCGGCGGCTGCAACATCCAGTTCGCGGTGAACCCCGAGGACGGTCGCGTGATCGTCATCGAGATGAACCCGCGCGTGTCGCGGTCCTCCGCCCTCGCCTCCAAGGCCACCGGCTTCCCGATCGCCAAGATCGCCGCCAAGCTGGCCGTCGGCTACACGCTGGACGAGATCCCGAACGACATCACGCGGGAGACCCCGGCCTCCTTCGAGCCCACGCTCGACTACGTGGTCGTCAAGGCGCCGCGCTTCGCCTTCGAGAAGTTCCCGCAGGCCGACTCCACGCTGACCACCACCATGAAGTCGGTCGGCGAGGCCATGGCCATCGGCCGCAACTTCCCCGAGGCCTTCCAGAAGGCGCTGCGCTCGCTGGAGAAGAAGGGCAGCCAGTTCACCTTCACCGGCGAGACGGGCGACAAGGAAGCCCTGCTCCGCGAGGCCGTGCGCCCCACCGACGGCCGCATCAACACCGTCATGCAGGCCATCCGCGCGGGCGCCACGCCCGAGGAGATCTTCGAGTACACGAAGATCGACCCCTGGTTCGTGGACCAGCTCTTCCTGATCAAGGAGATCGCGGACGAGCTGGCCGAGGCACCCGAGCTGACCCGCGAGCTGCTCGCCGAGGCCAAGCGGCACGGCTTCTCCGACCAGCAGGTCGGTGAGATCCGCGGCCTGCGCGAGGACGTCGTCCGCGAGGTCCGGCACGCGCTCGGCATCCGCCCGGTCTACAAGACGGTCGACACCTGCGCCGCCGAGTTCGCCGCCAAGACGCCGTACTTCTACTCCTCCTACGACGAGGAGACCGAGGTCGCGACCCGCGAGAAGCCGGCCGTCATCATCCTCGGCTCCGGCCCCAACCGCATCGGCCAGGGCATCGAGTTCGACTACTCCTGTGTCCACGCCTCCTTCGCGCTGAGCGACGCGGGCTACGAGACCGTGATGGTCAACTGCAACCCGGAGACCGTCTCCACCGACTACGACACCTCCGACCGGCTGTACTTCGAGCCGCTGACGCTGGAGGACGTGCTGGAGATCGTCCACGCCGAGCAGCAGGCCGGACCGGTCGCGGGCGTGATCGTGCAGCTGGGCGGCCAGACCCCGCTCGGCCTGTCGCAGGCGTTGAAGGACAACGGCGTGCCGATCGTGGGCACCTCCCCCGAGGCGATCCACGCCGCCGAGGACCGCGGCGCCTTCGGCCGCGTCCTCGCCGAGGCGGGCCTGCCGGCCCCGAAGCACGGCACGGCCACCACCTTCGCCGAGGCCAAGGCCATCGCCGACGAGATCGGCTACCCGGTCCTGGTCCGGCCGTCGTACGTCCTCGGCGGGCGCGGCATGGAGATCGTCTACGACGAGACCCGCCTCGCCGCCTACATCGCCGAGTCGACCGAGATCAGCCCGTCCCGGCCGGTGCTCGTCGACCGGTTCCTGGACGACGCGATCGAGATCGACGTCGACGCGCTCTACGACGGCGAGGAGCTGTACCTCGGCGGCGTCATGGAGCACATCGAGGAGGCCGGCATCCACTCCGGCGACTCGGCGTGCGCCCTGCCCCCGATCACCCTCGGCGGCTTCGACATCAAGCGGCTGCGCGCCTCCACCGAGGCCATCGCCAAGGGCGTCGGCGTGCGCGGCCTGATCAACATCCAGTTCGCCATGGCCGGGGACATCCTCTACGTCCTGGAGGCCAACCCGCGCGCCTCCCGGACGGTCCCCTTCACCTCGAAGGCGACCGCGGTGCCGCTCGCCAAGGCCGCCGCCCGGATCTCGCTGGGCGCGACCGTCGCCGAGCTGCGCGCCGAGGGCCTGCTGCCGAAGACGGGCGACGGCGGCGAGCTGCCGCTGGACGCGCCGATCTCGGTCAAGGAGGCCGTCATGCCGTGGTCGCGCTTCCGCGACATCCACGGCCGCGGCGTCGACACCGTCCTCGGCCCGGAGATGCGCTCCACCGGCGAGGTCATGGGCATCGACTCGGTCTTCGGCACGGCGTACGCCAAGTCGCAGGCGGGTGCCTACGGCCCCCTGCCCACCAAGGGCCGTGCGTTCATCTCGGTCGCCAACCGCGACAAGCGCTCGATGATCTTCCCGGCGCGCGAGCTGGTCGCGCACGGCTTCGAGCTGCTCGCCACCTCCGGCACCGCCGAGGTCCTCAAGCGCAACGGCATCCACGCCACGGTCGTGCGCAAGCAGTCCGAGGGCACCGGCCCGAACGGCGAGAAGACAATCGTCCAGCTGATCCACGACGGCGAGGTCGACCTCATCGTCAACACCCCGTACGGCACCGGCGGCCGCCTCGACGGCTACGACATCCGTACGGCCGCGGTGGCCCGCTCCGTGCCGTGCCTGACCACGGTCCAGGCGCTCGCCGCGGCGGTCCAGGGCATCGACGCCCTCAACCACGGTGACGTGGGCGTCCGCTCGCTCCAGGAACACGCGGAACACCTGACCGCGGCCCGCGACTAGCAGCCCTGAGGGGGACACCGGAAACGGTGTCCCCCTCTTCATGAGGACACCATGTACAAGATCTTTTTCAATCTGGTCTTCAAGCGTATGGACCCCGAGAAGGCCCACTACCTGGCCTTCCGCTGGATCCGCCTCGCCGTCCGCATCCCGGTGCTGCGCACCTTCGTCGCGGCCGCCCTCGCGCCGCGCCACAAGGAGCTGCGCACTCAGGCCTTCGGGCTGCGCATGCACGGCCCCTTCGGGCTCGCCGCAGGCTTCGACAAGAACGCCGTCGCGATCGACGGCATGTCCATGCTGGGCTTCGACCACGTCGAGATCGGCACGGTCACCGGCGAGCCGCAGCCCGGCAACCCCAGGAAGCGGCTGTTCCGCCTGGTCGCGGACCGCGCGCTGATCAACCGCATGGGCTTCAACAACGACGGCTCGCTCGCCGTCGCGGCCCGCCTCGCCACCCGGGAGCCGGTCTTCAGGACGGTCGTCGGGGTCAACATCGGCAAGACCAAGGTCGTCCCGGAGGCGGAGGCCGTCGGCGACTACGTGAAGTCCGCCGAGCGCCTCGCGCCGTACGCGGACTACCTGGTCGTCAACGTCTCGTCGCCGAACACGCCCGGCCTGCGCAACCTCCAGGCGGTGGACCATCTGCGCCCGCTGCTGACCGCCGTCCGCGAGGCCGCCGACCGCACGGTGGCGAACCGGCGCGTCCCGCTGCTGGTGAAGATCGCCCCGGACCTCGCCGACGAGGACATCGACGCCGTCGCCGACCTGGCCGTGGAGCTGGGCCTGGACGGCATCATCGCGACCAACACCACCATCGCGCGCGAGGGACTTGGTTTGAGATCCCAACCCTCGCTGGTGAAGGAGGCCGGCGGGCTGTCCGGCGCCCCGCTCAAGGCGCGCTCCCTGGAGGTCCTGCGCCGCCTGTACGCGCGCGTGGGCGACCGGATCACCCTCGTGGGTGTGGGCGGCATCGAGACGGCCGAGGACGCCTGGCAGCGCATTCTGGCCGGTGCCACGCTGGTCCAGGGCTACAGCGCCTTCGTCTACGAGGGCCCCTTCTGGTCCCGAGCGATCCACAAGGGTCTCGCCGCGCGCCTGCGCACCAGCCCGTACGCCACCCTCGCCGACGCGGTCGGCGCCGACGTGAGGAAGCCCGCATGACCTCGTACGAGCCCTTCGGCGCCCGGCTGCGCCGCGCCATGGACGAGCGCGGCCCGCTGTGCGTCGGCATCGACCCGCACGCCTCCCTGCTCGCGGAGTGGGGCCTGAACGACGAAGTGGCCGGTCTGGAGCGGTTCAGCCGCACGGTCGTCGAGGCGGTGGCCGACCGGGTCGCCGTGATGAAGCCGCAGAGCGCCTTCTTCGAGCGCTTCGGCTCCCGGGGCGTCGCCGTGCTGGAGAAGGTCGTCCAGGAGGCCCGCGCGGCCGGCACCCTCGTCGTGATGGACGCCAAGCGCGGCGACATCGGCTCGACCATGGCCGGGTACGCCGAGGCCTACCTGCACAAGGACGCCCCGCTGTTCTGCGACGCCCTGACCGTCTCGCCCTACCTCGGCTACGGCTCCCTGAGCCCGGCCGTCGCGCTGGCCCGGGAGAGCGGCGCCGGCCTGTTCGTGCTGGCGCTGACCTCCAACCCCGAGGGCCCCGAGGTCCAGCACGCCATCCGCGCCGACGGCCGCACCGTGGGCGCGACCATGCTGGCCCACCTGGCCGTCGAGAACGCGGGGGAGGAGCCGCTGGGCTCCTTCGGTGCCGTGGTCGGCGCCACGGTCGGCGACCTGTCGTCGTACGACCTGGCGATCAACGGCCCGCTCCTCGCGCCCGGCGTCGGGGCACAGGGGGCGACCGCGGCCGACCTTCCCGGGGTGTTCGGGTCGGCCGTGCGCAACGTCGTGCCGAACGTCAGTCGGGGTGTGCTGCGGCACGGGCCCGACGTGGCGGCCCTGCGCGCGTCCGCGGAGCGCTTCGCGGAGGAGATCCAGGCCGCCGTCGCGGGCGCCTGAGTCCTCCGAAGGGGCCTCGGAGGACGGCGGGGCGGCGACTTGAGTGTGAATACATCCTCAAATCGGGGGCATTATGTCTGAAATGTCCGGCCTGGCGGAGGCTGACCAGGACTTTTCCGCTGTTCTCGCTGACTCTGGCGGACTTGACCGCTAGTCTCCGAGCTGTGGGGACACCCCCACACCCATCAGGTAGTGGGGGAGAACGGGCGAAGCGTGTTGCTCGTAGCTCCCCAGGTGTGGGGCGACTAGGTTCCTCACCGGTCCGTATCCGACAGTTCGACATCCGAGGTGACGTAGGCGTGGCTCTTCCGCCCCTTACCCCCGAACAGCGCGCAGCCGCGCTCGAAAAGGCCGCCGCGGCTCGCCGGGAGCGGGCCGAGGTCAAGAATCGACTCAAGCACTCCGGCGCCTCCCTGCACGAGGTCATCAAGCAGGGCCAGGAGAACGACGTCATCGGCAAGATGAAGGTCTCCGCACTGCTCGAGTCGCTGCCGGGCGTGGGCAAGGTCCGCGCCAAGCAGATCATGGAGCGTCTGGGCATCTCCGAGAGCCGCCGGGTGCGCGGTCTCGGTTCCAACCAGATCGCTTCCCTGGAGCGTGAGTTCGGCAGCACCGGCTCCTGAGTCCGGGCGCAGCCGGACCGGGAGTCCCGGGCACTCCGGGATTGCTGGAATAATCGCTGCATGAGCGAACGTCCGCGGCTGACCGTGCTCTCCGGCCCCTCGGGGGTCGGCAAGAGCACGGTCGTCGCCCATATGCGCAAGGAACACCCCGAGGTCTGGCTCTCGGTGTCGGCCACCACCCGCAAGCCGCGCCCTGGCGAGAAGCACGGAGTCCACTACTTCTTCGTCACCGACGACGAGATGGACAAGCTGATCGCCAACGGCGAGCTGCTGGAGTGGGCCGAGTTCGCCGGCAACCGCTACGGCACGCCCCGCGCGGCCGTGCTGGAGCGGCTGGAGAAGGGCGAGCCGGTTCTGCTGGAGATCGATCTGCAGGGCGCCAGGCAGGTCCGGGAGTCGATGTCCGACGCTCGGCTGGTGTTCCTGGCTCCGCCCTCCTGGGAGGAGCTGGTGCGCAGGCTCACCGGCCGGGGCACCGAGCCGCCGGAGGTCATCGAGCGCCGTCTCGAGGCGGCCAGGACCGAGCTGGCGGCCGAGCCGGAGTTCGATACGACCTTGGTCAACACCTCCGTCGAGGATGTGGCGCGCGAGCTGCTAGCCTTGATGGATGTTGTGTGATCACGAGTGTGTGATCGCGACTGATCTTTTCCCACCCATCGGAAGGTAGAGCGTGTCCTCTTCCATCACCGCGCCCGAGGGCATCATCAACCCGCCGATCGACGAGCTTCTCGAGGCCACCGACTCGAAGTACAGCCTCGTGATCTACGCGGCCAAGCGTGCCCGTCAGATCAACGCGTACTACTCGCAGCTCGGCGAGGGCCTCCTCGAGTACGTCGGTCCGCTCGTCGACACCCACGTTCACGAGAAGCCGCTCTCGATCGCCCTGCGTGAGATCAACGCGGGTCTGCTGACGTCCGAGGCCGTCGAGGGCCCCGCCCAGTAGGACCACGTAGTACCACGCAGTAGTACTTTCAGACTGCGAACGACTTATCCACAGGCCCGGCAGTCCGACTGCCGGGCCTGTGGTGTGTCATTGGGTGTGCAGGGTTCCGAGTCCGGGGAGTGAACGTGGACAAGCCGAGCGTCGTTCTGGGGGTCAGCGGCGGCATCGCCGCCTACAAGGCCTGTGAGCTGCTGAGAAGGCTCACGGAGTCGGGCCATGACGTCCGCGTGGTGCCCACCGCCTCCGCACTGCACTTCGTCGGCGCTCCCACCTGGTCCGCCCTGTCCGGCAACCCCGTCTCGACGGAGGTCTGGGACGACGTCCACGAGGTCCCGCACGTCCGCATCGGCCAGCATGCCGACCTGGTGGTCGTCGCGCCCGCCACCGCCGACATGCTCGCCAAGGCGGCCCACGGGCTCGCCGACGACCTGCTGACCAACACCCTCCTGACCGCCCGCTGCCCGGTCGTCTTCGCGCCCGCCATGCACACCGAGATGTGGGAGCACCCGGCCACCCAGGAGAACGTGGCCACCCTGCGCCGCCGCGGCGCCGTCGTCATCGAGCCCGCGGTCGGCCGGCTCACCGGCGTCGACACCGGCAAGGGCCGGCTGCCCGACCCGGTGGAGATCTTCGAGGTCTGCCGCCGGGTGCTGGCCCGCGGCGTCACCGAGCCCGACCTCATGGGGCGGCACGTCGTCGTCTCCGCCGGCGGCACCCGCGAGCCCCTCGACCCGGTCCGCTTCCTTGGCAACCGCTCCTCCGGCAAGCAGGGCTACGCCCTCGCGCGCACCGCCGCCGCCCGCGGTGCCCGGGTCACGCTCATCGCGGCCAACACCGGGCTGCCCGACCCGGCGGGGGTGGACGTCGTCCCGGTCGGCACGGCGGTCCAGCTGCGCGAGGCCGTCCTGAAGGCGGCGGCGGACGCCGACGCGGTCGTCATGGCGGCGGCCGTCGCCGACTTCCGTCCGGCGGCCTACGCCACGGGCAAGATCAAGAAGAAGGACGGCCAGGACCCCGACCCGATCGTCCTGGTCCGCAATCCGGACATCCTCGCGGAGATCTCGGCCGAGCGCGCCCGCCCCGGCCAGGTGATCGTCGGCTTCGCCGCCGAGACCGACGACGTCCTCGCCAACGGCCGCACCAAGCTCGCCCGCAAGGGCTGTGACCTGCTCGTCGTCAACGAGGTGGGGGAGCGCAAGACCTTCGGCTCCGAGGAGAACGAAGCGCTGGTGCTGGGCGCCGACGGCAGCGAGACCCCCGTGCCGCACGGCCCCAAGGAAGCCCTGGCCGACACCGTCTGGGACCTGGTCGTACGGCGGCTCGGCTGACCCGGCGTACCCCGGCCCGATCGCGAGGGCCCGTTGACGGCGGGCCCCGCGGGCCGATCAAATCTGGTGTGGCGACCCTGGCCAAGGCCGCCCGGCATTGTGCAGAATGCCCGTGCCGCTGGTCACAGCGCTCCCGAGAGGCGAGACGGGTGGCCCATCGGCCGAGTGCGACCGATAAACTGTTCACGGTCGACGCCGGGCGCAGCCCCGCGCGTCGCCGCAAATGATCAGCCAGCAGCCGCTGCAACCACAGGGAGCGTTGTGTCCCGTCGCCTGTTCACCTCGGAGTCCGTGACCGAGGGTCACCCCGACAAGATCGCTGACCAGATCAGCGACACCATTCTCGACGCGCTTCTGCGGGAGGACCCGACCTCCCGGGTCGCCGTCGAGACGCTGATCACCACCGGCCTGGTGCATGTGGCCGGCGAGGTGACGACCAAGGCCTACGCGGACATCGCGACCCTGGTCCGCAACAAGATCCTCGACATCGGCTACGACTCCTCCAAGAAGGGCTTCGACGGCGCCTCCTGCGGTGTGTCGGTGTCCATCGGCGCGCAGTCCCCGGACATCGCGCAGGGCGTGGACACGGCGTACGAGAGCCGGGTCGAGGGCGACGACGACGAGCTGGACAAGCAGGGCGCGGGCGACCAGGGCCTGATGTTCGGCTACGCGTCCGACGAGACGCCGACCCTGATGCCGCTGCCGATCTTCCTGGCGCACCGCCTGTCCAAGCGCCTGTCCGAGGTCCGCAAGAACGGCACGATCCCCTACCTGCGCCCCGACGGCAAGACGCAGGTCACCATCGAGTACGACGGCGACAAGGCGGTCCGTCTCGACACGGTCGTCGTCTCCTCGCAGCACGCCTCCGACATCGACCTGGAGTCGCTGCTGGCGCCCGACATCCGCGAGTTCGTCGTGGAGCCGGAGCTGAAGGCGCTCCTGGACGAGGGCATCAAGCTGGACACCGACGGCTACCGCCTGCTGGTCAACCCGACCGGCCGTTTCGAGATCGGCGGCCCGATGGGCGACGCCGGTCTGACCGGCCGCAAGATCATCATCGATACCTACGGCGGCATGGCCCGCCACGGCGGCGGCGCGTTCTCCGGCAAGGACCCGTCCAAGGTGGACCGCTCGGCCGCGTACGCGATGCGCTGGGTCGCCAAGAACGTGGTGGCGGCGGGCCTGGCCTCCCGCTGCGAGGTCCAGGTCGCCTACGCGATCGGCAAGGCCGAGCCGGTGGGCCTGTTCGTGGAGACCTTCGGCACCGCCAAGGTCGACGCCGAGAAGATCGAGAAGGCGATCGACGAGGTCTTCGACCTGCGCCCGGCCGCGATCATCCGCGACCTCGACCTGCTCCGCCCGATCTACTCCCAGACCGCGGCCTACGGCCACTTCGGCCGCGAGCTGCCCGACTTCACCTGGGAGCGCACGGACCGCGTGGACGCCCTGCGCGCCGCCGTGGGCCTGTAAGTCCCGAGCACCCTTCTCACCGAGGCCCGGTTCCCCTTCTCGGGGGCCGGGCTTCGGCGTGTCGGGGGTCAGTCGGCCGGTGCCAGCCGGATCCGGCGCCGCGGACGGTCGATCTCCACGATCCTGACCCGGAACTCCTGCCCCTCCTCGACGGCCCGTCCGCCCAGGTCGTCGGCGTGCACCAGGCCCTCCACGTCCTGGGCGATGCGGACGAAGGCGCCGAAGGGCACGAGCTTGGTCACCACACCCGGCACGGCGTCTCCCACACCCGCGCCGAGACGGTCCCAGGGGTCCTCCTGGAGGGCCTTGAGGGAGAGCGAGACCTGGCCCTGCCGGGTGTCCGCGACCAGCACTTCGCCGGTGACCCGCTGCCCCGGCCGCACCACCTCCGCCGGATGGCCGAAACGCGACCACGACAGCTCCGGGATGCGGACGAAGCCGGTTCCGTCGTGGACCGGGTGCGGGGACTCGCCGTCGATCCGGACGAAGACACCGAAGGCGTGCACCGAGGTCACCGTCCCCGTGACCACGCTGCCGCGCTCGATGCCGAGCAGGAAGTGCCGCAGCGGCTCGTCCTCGCAGGCCTTCGTGGACAGCAGGACCCGGCCCTGCCCGTCCGCCCCCATCACCTCGCCCGTGATCCGCTGCCCCGTCCCGCAGATCTCCGACGGGTGTTCCACCCGACGCCAGGACAGCTCGTACCCGGGGACGCGAGCGGAGGCGACGTCCGGGTCGTCGTCCAGCCGTACGACCACGTCGTCCCCGTCGAAACCGACCACTGTGCCGGAGCGCACTTCCCCACGGGCCGCCAGGCGTTGTCGTAGGCGTTCCAGCGGGCTCGGCGTCGGCTCGGTCATGGCCGTGAGCCTAGGTCCCCGTCGCGCCGCCGGTGGCGAATTGACTGGCGGGGCCGACCGGGCGGTACCTACGCTGACGCCGTCGACGCCGCCCGGTGCGAAGGCCGCGGTTACTTCGTGGAGTGCGCCCCTCGGGGCGTGCGGTGAAGCCGAATCCGTGCCGCTGCCGATCCGGATCTCGGGCGGACGTCGGTTGTCGGTGCCGTTTGGTAAGAATGCAAGCGTGAGCAGCGAGAACGGGGCGCCCCGGGCAGACGGGGACGGCGGGGCCGAAGGGGCGCCGCCGGAGCAGCTCGCGCTCATCCGGGAGAGCGTGCGCAAGGCCAAGGTGCCACGGGCCAAGCCGCGGACCTGGCGGGGCGCCGCGCTCGCCCCGCAGCTGCCCGTCGCCCGGGTGCTGGTCGACAAGGGCGTGCTGCACCTCGACCGGTACTTCGACTACGCCGTGCCCGCCGAGCTGGACGCCGATGCCCAGCCGGGCGTGCGGGTCCGGGTGCGGTTCGGGGCCGGGCGGGGCCGGGTGCGGGAAGGGCGCCGGGAGGGCGGCGGGCTCATCGACGGGTTCCTCGTCGAGCGGCGGGCCGAGTCCGACTATTCCGGTCCGCTGGCCGCGCTGGCCCAGGTCGTGTCGCCGGAGCCGGTGCTGAGCGAGGAGCTGCTGGGGCTCGCGCGGGCCGTGGCCGACCGGTACGCCGGAAGCCTCGCCGACGTGCTCCAGCTGGCCGTGCCGCCGCGCAGCGCCCGGGCCGAGCAGCGGCCCTCGCCCGCGCCCCTGGCCCCGCCGAAGGCCCCGGAGACGGCCTCCTGGGGCCGGTACGAGCACGGGGACGCATTCCTCCACGCCCTGGCCTCCGGCGGGTCGCCCAGGGCCGTCTGGAACGCGCTGCCGGGCCCGCTGTGGAGCGAGGAACTGGCGCGCGCCGTCGCCGCCACGCTCGCCTCCGGACGCGGCGCCCTCGTCGTCGTACCGGACGGGCGGGCCGCCGCGCGGGTCGACGCCGCGCTCACCGCGCTGCTGGGCACCGGCCGGCATGTGCTGCTCACGGCCGACGCGGGACCCGAGAAGCGGTACGCGCAGTGGCTCGCCGTGCGTCGGGGAGCCGTGCGGGCCGTGGTCGGGACCCGGGCCGCCATGTTCGCGCCCGTGCAGGACCTGGGGCTCGTCGCCGTCTGGGACGACGGCGACGACAGCCACAGCGAGCAGCATGCCCCGCAGCCGCACGCCCGGGATGTGCTGTTGCTGCGGGCCGCGCTGGACAAGTGCGCGTTTCTGCTGGGGAGTTGGAGCTGCACGGTGGAGGCCGCCCAGCTCGTCGAGAGCGGCTGGGCCCGGCCGCTGGTCGCCGGGCGGGAGCAGGTGCGGCGCGCCGCCCCCCTGGTCCGCACGGTCGGGGACGACGACCTCGCGCGCGACGAGGCCGCCCGCGCCGCCCGGCTGCCCACGCTCGCCTGGCAGGCGGCCCGCGAGGGGCTGCGGCACGGACCGGTGCTCGTTCAGGTGCCGCGGCGCGGCTACGCGCCCCGCATGGCCTGCGACCGGTGCCGGGCGCCCGCCCGGTGCCGGCACTGCTCCGGGCCGCTCCAGGGGCAGGACGCGGGGGCTCTGCGGTGCGGCTGGTGCGGGCGCGAGGAGAGCGCGTGGCACTGCCCGGAGTGCGGCGGCTTCCGGCTGCGGGCCCAGGTCGTCGGGGCGCGGCGGACGGCCGAGGAGCTGGGGCGCGCCTTCCCCGCCGTCCCGGTGCGCACCTCGGGGCGGGAGCATGTGCTGGACACGGTGCCGGGCACGCCCGCGCTGGTCGTGAGCACACCGGGGGCCGAACCGGTCGCCGAGGGCGGCTACGCGGCCGCCCTGCTCCTGGACGGCTGGGCCATGCTCGTACGACCCGACTTGCGGGCCGGCGAGGACGCGCTGCGCCGGTGGATCGGGGCGGGCGCGCTGGTCCGGCCGCAGAGCGAGGGGGGCACGGTGGTCGTGGTGGCCGAACCGACCCTGCGGCCGGTGCAGGCGCTGGTGCGCTGGGACCCCGTCGGGCACGCGGTGCGGGAACTGGCCGAGCGGGCCGAGCTGGGCTTTCCGCCGGTGTCGCGGATGGCGGCGGTGTCCGGGGCGCCCGCGGCGGTCGCCGAGTTCCTGGCCTCGGTCGAACTGCCGCCGGACGCGGAGGTGTTGGGGCCGGTGCCGATGTCTGCGCCGCCGCCCGGCCGGCCTCGTAGATCCGGAGAGCCGCCGCCGGGCGAGCACTGGGACCGGGCGCTGGTGCGGGTGCCGCCGGGGAGCGGGGCGGCGCTGGCTGCCGCGCTGAAGACCGCGCAGGCCGCTCGTATGGCGCGGGGGAGCGGGGAGGCGGTGCGGGTGCGGATCGATCCGCCGGACATCGGGTGACGGTGGTGTTCCGGCTGTTTGGTGGTGGTGCGTTCGCGCCGGTTGTCCGGGCGAGCGCGTGTCTGCCCTCCCGGGTCCTTCCGGGAGGGCAGGGCGGAAGTGTCAGCCGCTGCTCGGCCGCTGTTCGGCGGCTGCTCAGCCGTTGCGCGGGCCGGGGAAGGCCGTCGGGCGGGCCTCGTCGCGGTCGCGCAGGGCCGGGCTGCCCGCGGTCGGCTGCGTGGGCATCGAGCGGGCCGCGGGGACCGTCGGGACCGCGGGCAGGCCGGTGTTCACATTGAGCGTGCGGGTGCCGGACGGCTCCGCGGTGCGCTCGGCCTCGGCGGCCGCCTGGGCCGTGGCGCGGCGGGCGCCGTAACGGCGGTGCACCGCCTGCTTGGTGACGCCCAGCGCCGAGCCCACCGCGTCCCACGAGAAGCCGAGTGAGCGGTCGAAGTCCACCGCGGCCGTGACCAGGGTTTCGACACTGTCCCGGAGTTCCTGGGCGAGGCGCACCGTCGGGGCGGGGGCGCGTCCGTAGACGACGAAGCCCGTGGAGGGGCCGGAGCGGCGCGGGCGGTAGACGTTGCCCAGCTGGGCGGTGAGCGTGCGCAGGGCGTCCACCTGCCGGCGGACTCGCTCGATGTCCCGCACCAGCAAGTGCAGGCTGGCCCGGGCCTGGGCGTCGTGGGTTGCGTGGTCGGCCATGAACAAGCCTCTCGAACCGGCGTTGAAAGTAATCGGGCCGCGAAAGCGGCCCTATGTGGTCAACTCTTTCTTGACCAACGCGTGTGCGCTCCGCTGGTCACGGGCTGGGGGCGTACGGGCATATGCGTACGCCGGTCGTCCCGGTGCGCGCCGTGTGTGGCGAGGCTGGACAACCCTGTGGGGGTCGCTCGCCGTCGGCGGCCGCGCGTCCGTTCGTGCGTATGGGGTGTCATCCGTTCCTTGGTCATAGACTGGTGCGCTGCCCGGTCAACCCCCGCCCGAGAGGCCCGATCCCGCCCATGAAGCTCGTCTTCGCCGGTACCCCAGAGGTCGCCGTTCCCGCTCTGGACGCTCTGATCGCCTCCGGGCGGCACGAGGTGGCCGCCGTCGTCACGCGGCCCGACGCGCCGGCCGGGCGTGGGCGCAGGCTGGTCGCGTCGCCCGTGGCCGAGCGGGCGGAGGAGGCCGGGATCGAGGTGCTGAAGCCGGTCAGGCCGCGCGACCCGGAGTTCCTGGAGCGGCTGAAGGAGATCGCGCCGGACTGCTGCCCCGTCGTCGCCTACGGCGCCCTGCTGCCCCGCGTGGCCCTCGACGTCCCCGCCCACGGCTGGGTCAACCTGCACTTCTCGCTGCTGCCCGCCTGGCGCGGAGCCGCTCCCGTGCAGCACGCCATCATGGCTGGCGACGAGATCACCGGGGCGTCGACCTTCCTCATCGAGGAGGGGCTCGACTCCGGCCCTCTCTACGGCACCGTGACCGAGGAGATCCGGCCCACCGACACCAGCGGCGACCTGCTCACCCGGCTCGCCTTCGCCGGTGCGGGGCTGCTCGCGGCCACCATGGACGGGATCGAGGACGGCACCCTGAAGGCCGTCCCGCAGCCGGCCGAGGGCGTCACCCTCGCGCCGAAGATCACCGTCGAGGACGCCAAGGTCGACTGGGCCACGCCCGCGCTGCGCGTCGACCGGGTCGTGCGCGGCTGCACCCCGGCGCCCGGCGCCTGGACCACCTTCCGCGGCGAGCGGCTCAAGCTCATCCAGGTCACCCCCGTGCCCGAGCGCACCGATCTCGCGCCGGGGCGGATGGCCGTCGGCAAGAACAGCGTGCACGTGGGCACCGGTTCCTACGCCGTCGAGCTGCTCTGGGTGCAGGCCCAGGGCAAGAAGCCGATGCGGGCGGCCGACTGGGCGCGCGGCGTGCGCATCGCCGAGGGCGAGACGCTCGGCGGCTGAGCCCCGGGCGGCGGGGGCGGCGGTGCGCCGACGTAGGCTGGACACCGCAGCCCTTTCTTCACATCCGGAGCACCTTTTTCGTGAGCGAGCAGTCCCGGCGGCCTCGTAAGCCCGCCAAGCCCTACCGTCGTCCTCAGAAGGACCCCGTCCGCATCCTGGCCTTCGAGGCGCTGCGCGCGGTCGACGAGCGGGACGCGTACGCCAACCTCGTGCTGCCTCCGCTGCTGCGCAAGGCACGGGAGAAGGGCGACTTCGACGCGCGGGACGCCGCCCTCGCCACCGAGCTGGTCTACGGCACGCTGCGCCGGCAGGGGACGTACGACGCGGTGATCGCCGCCTGCGTCGACCGGCCGCTGCGCGAGGTCGACCCGCCGGTGCTCGACGTGCTCAGCCTCGGTGCGCACCAGCTGCTCGGGACGCGGATCCCGACGCACGCCGCCGTGTCCGCCTCCGTGGAGCTGGCGCGGGTGGTGCTCGGCGACGGGCGCGCCAAGTTCGTCAACGCGGTGCTGCGGAAGGTGGCCCAGGACGACCTCGACGGGTGGCTGGCGAAGGTCGCGCCGCCGTACGACGAGGACCCCGAGGAGCACCTCGCCGTCGTGCACTCCCATCCGCGCTGGGTCGTCTCCGCGCTGTGGGACTCCCTCGGCGGCGGGCGCGCCGGCATCGAGGACCTGCTGGCGGCCGACAACGAACGGCCCGAGGTCACCCTGGTCGCGCGGCCGGGCCGGGCCACCGCCGAGGAGCTGCTCGGCGAGGAGGCCGCCGTACCGGGGCGCTGGTCGCCGTACGCCGTGCGGCTCGCCGAGGGCGGTGAGCCGGGCGCGGTACAGGCCGTGCGCGAGGGGCGGGCCGGGGTGCAGGACGAGGGCAGCCAGCTGGTCGCCCTCGCGCTCGCGGGCGCGCCCCTGGAGGGCCCCGACACCAAGTGGCTCGACGGGTGCGCCGGGCCCGGCGGGAAGGCCGCCCTGCTGGCCGCCCTCGCCGCCGAGCGCGGGGCCACGCTGCTCGCCTCCGAGAAGCAGCCGCACCGCGCGGGCCTCGTCGCCAAGGCGCTGGCCGGCAACCCGGGGCCGTACCAGGTGATCGCCGCCGACGGCACCAGGCCGCCGTGGCGGCCCGGCACCTTCGACCGCGTGCTCATGGATGTGCCGTGCACCGGGCTCGGCGCGCTGCGCCGGCGTCCCGAGGCCCGCTGGCGCCGGCGCCCCGAGGACCTGGACAACTTCGCGCCCCTCCAGCGCGCCCTGCTGCGCACGGCGCTCGACTCGGTGCGGGTCGGCGGCGTCGTCGGGTACGCCACCTGCTCGCCGCACCTGGCCGAGACCCGCGCGGTCGTCGCCGACGTCCTCAAGCAGCACCCCGACACCGAACTGCTCGACGCCCGTCCGCTACTGCCGGGGGTCCCGGCGCTGGGCGAGGGCCCGGACGTACAGCTCTGGCCCCATCTACACGGCACGGACGCGATGTACCTGGCCCTGATCCGCAGAACCGGCTGAACGCCGCGGGGGCCGGCGCCCCTGAAAGGGGCGCGGGGCTGTATCGATATGCGGCTCGGCCGCGGGGCGCGAGCAACCCCACCGGCCCGCAGACGAAGCGCAACCGCAACAGACCGCCGTTACAGCCCAGCGCAGCGGCATGGCAGGCTTGGGGCATGGCCGTGCAGATCAACCCCAGCATCCTGTCCGCCGACTTCGCCCGCCTCGCGGAGGAGACCAAGGCGGTCCAAGGCGCCGACTGGCTCCATGTCGACGTCATGGACAACCACTTCGTCCCGAACCTCACGCTCGGCGTGCCGGTCGTGGAGTCCCTGGCGCGTGCGACGGACACCCCGCTGGACTGCCACCTGATGATCGAGGACCCCGACCGGTGGGCGCCCCAGTACGTCGAGGCGGGCGCCTCCTCGGTCACCTTCCACGTGGAGGCGGCCGCCGCCCCCGTGCGGCTCGCCCGGGAGATCCGGGCCAAGGGCGCCCGTGCCTCCATGGCGCTCAAGCCGGCGACGCCGATCGAGCCGTTCGAGGACCTTCTCCCGGAACTCGACATGCTGCTGATCATGACGGTTGAGCCCGGCTTCGGTGGGCAGGCGTTCCTCGACATCATGCTGCCGAAGATCCGCCGTACCCGTGAGCTGATCGGCAAGCACGGCCTGCAGCTGTGGCTCCAGGTGGACGGCGGTGTCTCGGCCTCGACGATCGAGCGGTGCGCGGAGGCGGGAGCGGACGTGTTCGTGGCAGGCTCGGCCGTGTACGGGGCGAAGGACCCGGCGGAGGCGGTCCGGGGCCTGCGGGCGCAGGCCGAGGCGGCAACCGCCAAGGCCTCCTGGGCATGCGACCACTGAGCCACAGGTACGTGAACGGTTAAGTCAACGGCCCTTATCAGGGCGGATCCGTAGCGCCGAATCTGCAAGGATGAACGGCGAATCCAGAGTGTGAACAGCAGTGAGGAGATCGCCGTGTCGGGTATGTCGGCGGGCCGGTCAGCCATGCGGATGGGACCCGCTGAGCTGGTGCAGGCGGCGGCCATGGCCCGCCGCTTCTACCTCGAGGGCAAGTCCAAGATCCAGATCGCGGAGGAGTTCGGCGTCAGCCGCTTCAAGGTGGCCCGGGTCCTGGAGACCGCCCTCGAACGGGATCTCGTGCGCATCGAGATCCGTGTCCCGGCCGAGCTGGACGCCGAGCGCTCCGACGCGCTCCGCGCCCGGTACGGCCTGAGGCACGCCGTCGTGGTCGAGTCCCCGGCCGAGGCCGAGGAGACCCCCGACCCCGAGAACCTTGGGGAAGTGGCCGCCGACCTGCTCGGCGAGCTCGTCAACGAGGGGGACGTGCTCGGGCTGGCCTGGGGCCGGTCCACGATCCACATGGCGGCGGCGCTCGACCGGCTGCCGCCGTGCACGGTGGTGCAGCTGACGGGCGTGTACGACGCCGGGACCTCGGAGCGCGGCTCGGTCGAGGCCGTGCGCCGCGCCGCCCAGGTGTCGGGCGGCGACGCCCACCCCATCTACGCGCCGATGCTGCTGCCGGACGCGGCCACCGCGGCCGCGCTGCGCAACCAGACCGGGATCGCCCGGGCCTTCGAGTACTTCGACAAGGTCACGGTCGCCTGCGTCTCCATCGGCTCCTGGGAGCCGGGCATCTCGACGGTGCACGACATGCTCAGCGACGAGGAGCGGGCGCACTACGCCTCGCTCGGTGTCGCCGCCGAGATGGCCGCGCACCTCTTCGACGCCGAGGGGCGCCGGATCGGGCGGGACCTGGGGGAGCGGTGCATCACGGTCAAGGCCGACCAGCTGCGCCGTATCCCGGAGGTCGTGGCGATCGCCGGCGGTCAGCGCAAGGCCTCCGCGATCGACGCGGTGCTGCGGTCCGGGCTGGTCACCAGCCTGGTCACGGACACCTCCGCGGCCGACTACCTGATGACGGCCGGGCCCACCCCGAAGCCGACGCTCAGCCGCGCGGACCCCGACGGGCACTGAGGGACTCCGCGGCGGGGACACAGTGGTCGGTCCTCGCCGCGGGGTTCGCGGGGGCCGGCCGCCAGGGGTGCGCCGGGGTTCGGCTCCCGTGGGGCACGTGGGCGGTGACCGTCGGCGCCTCACCGACCGCCGCAGCGCCCGCGTGTCGTGCGGAGGGCGAGTGAGCACCGGCGGCTCACCGCCCGACACGAGCGTCATGGAGCGCTGCGGCGGGTCGCGGCGGCGGAGGAGCGGAGCGGCCGTGGCAGCATCGTCGGCATGTCGCCCCGGCTCGCCTACACGACCAGACGGCCCCTGACGCCACCTCGCACCCCCGGACGGTCCCGGGCCTCGGCCCATGGGCGGGCCCCGACGCCCGCCCGCGCGCTCGCGGGGCTGTTGGCCCTCGTCCTCGCCGTCCTGCTCGCGGGGTGCTCGTCCGGTTCGGGTCCGGGTTCCGGCACCGGGGCGGGCACGGTTGGGCGGGCGTCCGGCACGAGTGCTTCCGTCCCGGCGTGGGCGCACGGAATGGGCACGGTCAGGGAGTCCCGGCTGCCGGCCGAGGCCCGCAGGACGCTGGCCCTGATCGACAGGGGCGGGCCCTTCCCGTACGCCAGGGACGGCGTCGTGTTCGGGAACTTCGAGGGGCGTCTGCCAAAGCACCCGCGCGGCTACTACCACGAGTACACGGTCCCGACGCCCGGCTCCCACGATCGCGGGGCCCGGCGCATCGTCACGGGTCGGGGCGGGGAGATCTACTACACCGATGATCACTACAACTCGTTCCGGGCGGTGCTGAGATGAGCGAAGACCCGACCGACCTGACAGGGCGGCTCGTGGTCACCCTGGACCTGCACGGCGTCACCGACAAGGCCGGACTGATGGACCGCACCGCCCGGGCCCTGGCGCTGCCCGACTGGTTCGGCCGCAACTGGGACGCGCTGGCCGACTCCCTCAGCGACCACACCGTGTGGCCCGAGGGGGCTGTCGAGCGCGGACTGCTGATCGTCGTCCGCGGCTGGCGGCCGTACGCCGAGGCCCGGCCCGACGAGTGGCGGATCGCCCAGGAGGTGTTCGCCCAGGCCGCGGACCACACGCCCGCCCTGTCCGTCGCGCTGGCTCTCGGAGGATCCTCCTAGGTGATCGGCGCTCACCCTGGATGTTCCGTGAGGGCGGGACAGCCATCCCGACATGGGACAATGAAGTACGTGCTCTTTTCCCCCCGGCACACCTGTCGGGGGGTCACCTCTGATCGACTGGGATGTGCAGCACGTGCGTTTCCTCAATGACATCCAGCCCGCGTACGACCTGACGTACGACGACGTGTTCATGGTGCCGAGCCGCTCCGCGGTCGGTTCGCGTCAGGGCGTGGACCTCGCCGCGCCGGACGGCACGGGCACCACCATCCCGCTCGTCGTGGCCAACATGACCGCCATCGCCGGCCGCCGCATGGCCGAGACGATGGCCCGCCGCGGCGGTCTGGTGGTCATCCCGCAGGACATCCCGATCGACGTTGTCACCGACGTCATCTCTTGGGTGAAGAGCCGCCACCTGGTGCTCGACACGCCGATCGTGCTGGCCCCGCACCAGACCGTCGCCGACGCCCTGGCGCTGCTGCCCAAGCGGGCGCACAACGCCGGTGTGGTCGTGGACGAGGACGAGCGGCCCGTCGGCGTCGTCACCGACGCGGACCTGACCGGCGTCGACCGCTTCACCCAGCTCGAAGTGGTCATGTCCAAGGACCTGCTCCTGCTGGACGCCGACATCGACCCGCGCGAGGCCTTCAACACCCTCGACGCGCACAACCGGCGCTACGCCCCGGCCGTCGACAAGGACGGCAGGCTCGCCGGCATCCTGACCCGCAAGGGCGCCCTGCGCGCCACGCTGTACACCCCGGCCGTCGACGCGAACGGCAATCTGCGCATCGCCGCCGCGGTCGGCATCAACGGCGACGTCGCGGGCAAGGCCAAGCAGCTGCTCGACGCGGGCGTGGACACGCTCGTCATCGACACCGCGCACGGCCACCAGGAGTCGATGATCAGCGCCATCAAGCTGGTGCGCGCCCTCGACCCGCAGGTGCCGATCGTCGCGGGCAACATCGTCTCCGCCGAGGGCGTGAAGGACCTGATCGACGCCGGCGCGGACATCATCAAGGTCGGTGTGGGCCCCGGCGCCATGTGCACCACCCGCATGATGACCGGCGTGGGCCGGCCGCAGTTCTCGGCGGTGCTGGAGTGCGCCGCCGAGGCGAAGAAGTACGGCAAGCACGTGTGGGCCGACGGCGGCGTCCGCCACCCGCGCGACGTGGCCATGGCCCTCGCGGCCGGCGCGTCCAACGTGATGATCGGCTCCTGGTTCGCCGGCACCTACGAGTCCCCGGGCGACCTCCAGCACGACGCGAGCGGCCGCGCCTACAAGGAGTCGTTCGGCATGGCCTCCGCCCGCGCGGTGCGCAACCGCACGTCGGAGGAGTCGGCGTACGACCGCGCCCGCAAGGCGCTGTTCGAGGAGGGCATCTCCACCTCGCGCATGTTCCTCGACCCGGCCCGCCCGGGCGTCGAGGACCTGATCGACTCGATCATCGCGGGTGTCCGCTCCTCCTGCACCTACGCCGGTGCGGCCTCCCTGGAGGAGTTCGCCGAGAAGGCCATCGTGGGCATCCAGAGCGCCGCCGGCTACGCCGAGGGCAAGCCGCTGCACGCCAGCTGGAGCTAGGCGCTCCGCTGGGCAGCCCCGCGCCCCTTCGGGGGCGCGGCAGGCACCGCGCAACGAATCCGCGCCCCCACGACGGGAACGCAATGATCTTGCGCATGCGTGCAAGGTTGCTGCATTACGCCCGTGAAGGCCTGGCTCATAGGGTGCTCGTCTGTACGTGGCGTGGCGGGGACCCCGCTCGGTGGGTTCCTGCCCTCGCAGGCTCCCCCCGGTCCCCGGACGCAATGACCGGCAGCATGAAGGAGCCAGCGCGTGCTCGACCAAGGCGCACCCCCGCACGACCGCACAGCGAACGCCCCCGCACCCCGGGGCCTCGCCGCGCGCCTCATGCGGCGCAAGCCCGTGGAACGCCTGGTCGCGGAGGGCGGCCAGGGCGAGGGAGGCTCGCTTCGGCGGTCCCTCGGCCTGTGGCAGCTGACCATGATCAGCATCGGTGCCACCCTCGGCACCGGCATCTTCGTCGTCCTCGGCGAGGCCGTCCCGAAGGCGGGCCCGGCCGTCGTCCTCTCCTTCGTGATCGCCGGTCTCACCGCGCTGTTCTCGGCCCTGTCCTACGCCGAGCTGGCGGGCACCATCCCGGTCTCCGGCTCCTCGTACTCGTACGCATACGCGACGATGGGCGAGCTGATCGCCTGGGTCTGCGGCTGGTGTCTGCTGCTGGAGTACGGCGTCTCGGTCGCCGCCGTGGCCGTCGGCTGGGGCGAGTACCTGAACGAGCTGCTGAGCGGCACCCTCGGCGTCACCATCCCGGACGCCCTGGCCAACCCGCCCGGCGTCGACGGCGGTGTCTTCAACCTGCCCGCCCTGATCGTCGTGATCCTCGCGATGGTGTTCCTGCTGGGCGGCGCCAAGGAGTCCGCGCGGGCCAACACCGTCATGGTGTGCGTGAAGATCGCCGCGCTGATCCTGTTCTGCGCGATCGGCTTCATGGGCTTCAAGTCCGGCAACTACTCCCACTTCATGCCGCTCGGCATGGCGGGCGTCAGCGGCGCCGGCGCCACGCTGTTCTTCTCGTACATCGGCTTCGACGCCGCCTCCACCGCCGGTGAGGAGGCCAGGGACGCCCAGCGCGACCTGCCCCGCGCGATCATGCTGTCGCTGGTCATCGTGACCGCCCTGTACGTGCTGGTCGCCGCCGTCGCCGTCGGCGCCAGGCCGTGGCGGAGCTTCGACGACTCCGAGGCCACGCTCGCCCAGATCATGAAGGACGTCACCGGGCAGAGCTTCTGGGGCACGCTGCTGGCCTTCTGCGCCGTCATCGCCATCGCGAGCGTCGTCCTGACCGTGCTCTACGGCCAGACCCGCATCCTGTTCGCCATGTCCCGCGACGGCCTGGTGCCCAAGGTCTTCGCCAAGGTGCACCCGAAGACCGGCGCCCCGCGTGCCAACACGGTCATCGTGTCGCTGTTCTGCGGCGTCCTCGCCGCCGCGATCCCGCTGGGCCGGCTCGCGGACGCCACCAGCATCGGCACGCTGTTCGCCTTCGCTCTGGTCAACGTGGCCGTCGTGGTGCTGCGCCGGACCCGCCCGACCATGCGGCGCTCCTTCCGGGTCCCGCTGTCGCCGGTGCTGCCCGCGCTGGGCTTCGCCTTCTGTGTCTGGATGATGGGCAGCCTGTCCACCGTCACCTGGATAGTGTTCGGTGTCTGGATGGCCGTCGGGCTCGTGTTCTACTTCGGATACGGCTATCGCCGTTCCCGTCTCGCGACCGGTGACGGCCTCGCGGTGACGGCAGAGAAGTGACCGGACCGAAGAAGTGAACCACCCCCTGTGCTGAACGATCTCGACGAACGCATCGTGCACGCCCTCGCCGAGGACGCCCGCCGCTCCTACGCGGACATCGGGCAGATGGTCGGCCTGTCCGCGCCCGCCGTGAAGCGGCGCGTGGACCGGCTGCGCGCCACCGGAGCGATCACCGGATTCACCGTGCGGGTGGATCCGGCGGCGCTCGGCTGGGAGACCGAGGGCTACATCGAGATCTACTGCCGGCGGAACACTTCGCCGGACACCATCCAGCGGGGACTGGAGCGGTATCAGGAGGTCGTGGCCGCGTCCACCGTCACCGGGGACGCGGACGCGATCGCCCAGGTCTTCGCCTCCGACATGCGGCACTTCGAGCGGGTGCTGGAGCGGATCGCCGGGGAGCCGTTCGTGGAGCGGACCAAGTCGGTGCTGGTGCTGTCGCCGTTGCTGCGGCGCTTTTCTTCCGGAGCGCCGGGGTAGGGCGGCTTCCTGTCCGGGGCGCCCTGTCGTTCGCCGGGTGCGGGTAGTGCCGGGTCGCGCGACCAGCCACAGGCGGCCCGCGGTCGGCATACGGCCATGCGCCCCGGGCCCTACCCCGCGGTCTTCCGCGCCAGCGCGTTGTTGCCGATCGAGTTGTGCACGCTGAAGCTCACCGCGTCCGAGCGGTACCGGTCGTCCGACCACTCCACCGGGCGCCCCTCGCGGGTCGTCGTGACCCGGCGGACGCGCAGCAGCGGACTCGTGCGGCGGACACCCAGCAACTCGGCGTCCTGCGCGCCCGCCGCGACGGCGTCGATGATGTGCTCGCCGTAGGCGAAGACCAACCCCGTGTCGTCGTAGAGGCGTTGGGTGACCGACGGGCAGTCCGGCTCGATCGGCTCGACCGCGGGGGAGATCCAGTCGGCGTACACCGTGCGCTCCAGCAGCACCGGCTCACCGTCCAGGCCGCGCACCCGGAGCACGTGCAACACCGGTGTGCCGACGGGCAGTTGGAGGCGTACGGCGTCCTCCTGGGTCGCCGGGCGGTACTCCTGGGACACCACCCGGCCCGTGGCCTCGCGGCCCATCGCGCGGGCCCACTGGGCGAAGCTGCGCAGTTCCTCGAAGCTCTGGCTGCGGCGGCTGGCGAGCACGACGCGCCGCGCACCCTGGCGGGAGCCGATGAGCCCTTCGGAGGTCAGTGCCGCGACGGCCTGGCGGACCGTGCCGCGGGAGACGCCGTATGCCGCGGCGAGCTCCGACTCCGAGGGCAGCCGGCTGCCGACCGTGTACTCCTCGCGGTCGATCGCGCGCCGCAGCTCGTCGGCGATCTCCTCGTGTCGCGCGGTCATGCTTCCCCTCTGCTCGGGTCACTGTGCACAGCGTGACCAGCCTAATCGAGACCTGAGCGTGATCTGAAACGGTCTGGATTGTGCAGCCAAGCAGGGGTCAAAGTTTCGCTCCCGTTTACAGACAGGACGCCGCGGGCGGGCGTACTGTGACGCAACTTGTTCAGACAAGTTCTCCGAACCCTCGTGCGCCCCCTGGAGAGACCGTGACCGTGTCCCTGCCGAGAAACGCCGTCCTCGGCGGCTGCATCGCCGTCGTCGCCGCGCTCGCGCTGAGCGCCTGCGGCGCCGCCCCCGACAAGGCGTCGACCACCACCAAGGACGGCAAGAACGCCGCCACCGCCACCTCCGCCGCCGGCTTCGGCGGCATGGACGCCCTCGTCAAGGCGGCCAAGAAGGAGGGCACGCTGCACATCATCGCGGTGCCCCGCGACTGGGCCAACTACGGCGCGATCATCGACGGATTCCAGAAGAAGTACGGCATCAAGATCCAGGACGAGAGCCCCGACGGCACCAGCGAGGAGGAGATCAGCGCCGTCACCACCCGCAAGGGCCAGGACCGCGCCCCCGACGTCCTCGACCTGGGCTCCTCGTTCGCGCTGAGCGCCGCCCAGCAGGGCCTGCTCGCGCCCTACAAGGTCGCCTCCTACGCCGACATCCCCGAGGCCCAGAAGGACCAGCAGGCCCGCTGGTTCAACGACTACGGCGGCTATGTCTCCATCGGCTGCGACGCCAAGCGCGTGAAGACCTGCCCGACCAGCTTCAAGGACCTGCTCAAGCCGGAGTACAAGGGCCAGGTCGCCCTCAACGGCAACCCCACCAAGTCCGGCTCGGCCTTCGGCGGCGTCTACGCGGCGGCGCTCGCGAACGGCGGCTCCTTCGACGACATCCAGCCCGGCCTGGACTTCTTCGCCAAGCTGAAGAAGAACGGCAACTACACGCCCGTCGAGTCCACCCCGGCCACCGTCGAGAAGGGCGAGACGCCCATCTCCATCGACTGGGACTACCTGAACGCCGGCTACGCCGACGAGTTCAAGTCCAAGGGCCTCGACTGGAAGGTCGTCATCCCGAGCGACGGCCAGTACGCCCAGTACTACTGCCAGGGCATCAACAAGGACGCCCCGCACCCTGCGGCCGCCCGCCTGTGGCAGGAGTACCTCTACAGCGCCGAGGGTCAGAACCTGTGGCTGGGGGGCTACGCCCGCCCGGCCCTGATGACCGCCATGGACAAGGCCGGCACCCTCGACAAGACGGCCGCCGCCAGGCTCCCGAAGGTCACCGGTACGCCGTCCTTCCCGTCCGAGACCCAGCAGAGCAAGGCCAAGACGGTCATCGCCCAGGGCTGGGGTAAGGCCGTCTCCGGATGACCGCCGCTCTCCCGCGCGCGGACGTGGCGCCCGTCGCTTCGCAGAAGCGGCGGCGCCGCGCCCCCGGCTGGCTCGCCGTCCTGCCGCTGCTGGTGTTCACGGCCGTCGCCTTCGGCCTGCCAGCGCTGGCCATCGTCAACGGCGCCTTCTCGGCCGACGACGCCACCACGGGCGCCACCACCTACACCGGCGCCAACATGACGGCCTCGCTGCAGGGCCCGTACCTCACCGCCCTGCTCGGCAGCGTCAAGCTGTCCGCGATCTCCGCCGCGCTCGGCGCCCTGCTCGGGCTGCCGCTCGCCCAGGCCGTGGTCGGCTCCCGCTCGCGCCGGCTGCGCGAGGCCGTGCTGACCGCCTCCGGCGTGCTCGCCAACTTCGGCGGCGTCCCGCTGGCCTTCGCCTTCGTCGCCACCCTCGGCAACGCGGGCGTGCTCACGGTGCACCTGGGCCTGAAGGGCGCCGGCTGGGACCTCTACAGCTTCTGGGGTCTGGTCCTCGTCTACCTGTACTTCCTCATCCCGCTCATGGTCCTCACCATCACCCCGGCGCTGGACGGCCTGCGCGCGCAGTGGCGGGAGGCCGCGCTGAACAACGGCGCCACCGGTGTGCAGTACTGGCGGCACGTCGCCCTGCCCGTGCTCGCGCCCTCGCTGCTCGGCGGTCTCGTGCTGCTGTTCGGCAGCGCCTTCGCCGCCTACGCCACCGCCGCCGCCATGGTCGGCAGCGCGGTCCCGCTGGTCACCCTGCAGATCGCCGACGCCCTGTCCGGCAACGTGCTGGTCGGCCAGGAGAACGTCGCCCTCGCCCTCAGCCTCGACATGGTGCTGGTGGCGGGCCTGGTGATGGCCGTGTACCTGCCCCTTCAGCGACGGAGTGCCCGATGGCTCGACGCCTGACCCCGTGGCGGTGGTTCGTCCTCGGCCTCGCCGCCCTGTACTTCCTGGTGCCGCTCGCCGCCTCCGTGATCTTCACGGTCGACGTGCCCGGCCGGGGCCTCACCTTCGACGCCTACACCAGGATCCTCTCCGCCGACGGCTTCCTCTCCAGCCTGTTGCTCTCGCTGGAACTGGCCGTCGCCACCATCGCGGTGGTCCTGCTGCTGATGGTGCCCGCCGTGGTCGCGCTCCGGCTCGGCTCGCCCCGGCTGCGGCCGGTGGTGGAGGTGGTGTGCTCGCTGCCGCTGGTGGTGCCGCCCATCGCGTTCGTCGCCGGCATCGCCACCGTCCTCAAGTGGGGGCCGGAGCATTTGTCCCGTACCCCGCTGTTCGAGACGTTCGTGGTGATCCAGAACGACCGGTTCCCCGTCGTGCTGGTCCTCGCCTACGTCGTGATGGCCCTGCCGTTCGTCTACCGGGCCCTGGACGCCGGCCTGCGCGCCATGGACGTACGGACCCTCGTCGAGGCGGCCCGCAGCTGCGGCGCCTCCTGGCCCAAGGCCCTGGTCCGGGCCGTGCTGCCCAATCTGCGCGGGGCCCTGCTGAACGCGTCCTTCCTCACGCTGGCCTTGGTCCTCGGCGAGTTCACGGTCTCCCATCTGCTGGGATACGCGCCCTTCGCCGTGTGGATCTACAACGTCGGCGGCGAGCAGGCCCAGATGTCCGTCGCCGTGTCCGTGCTCAGCCTGCTCGTCACCTGGGCCCTGCTCCTCGCGCTCGCCGGTGCCGGCGGCGGGCGCAACCGAACCGCCGACTCCCGGGGATGACACACACCATGACCGCCACCACGCTTGAGAAGGCCGTCGCAGAAAAGGCGGCCACCGTCGAATTCCGGTCGCTGCGCCGGGAGTTCGGGGCCACCGTCGCCCTCGACGGGCTCGATCTGACCGTCCGCCCGGGGGAGTTCCTGGCCCTGCTAGGCCCGTCCGGCTGCGGCAAGACCACCGCGCTGCGCATGCTCGCCGGGTTCGAGCACCCCGACTCCGGTGCCGTCCTGGTGGACGGCGAGGACATCACGCACGTCCCGGCCCACCGCCGCGACGCCGGCATGGTCTTCCAGTCGTACAGCCTCTTCCCGCATCTGAACGCCGTCGACAACGTCGCCTTCGGCCTGCGCATGCGCGGCGTCCGGACGACCGAACGGCGCGCCCGCGCAAACGAGTTGCTGGAGCTGGTCGGCCTCGCCGACAAGGGCGAGCGCTATCCGCACCAGCTCTCCGGCGGCCAGCAGCAGCGCATCGCGCTGGCCCGCGCCCTGGCCCTGCGCCCGCGCGTGCTGCTGCTCGACGAGCCGCTGTCCGCGCTGGACGCCAAGGTGCGGCTCACCCTGCGCGAGGAGATCCGCCGCCTCCAGCAGGAACTCGGCATCACCACCCTGTTCGTCACGCATGATCAGGAGGAGGCCCTGTCGGTCGCCGACCGGGTCGCCGTGATGCGCGCCGGCCGCCTCGAACAGTGCGCCGAACCGGCCGAGTTGTACGGCCGCCCCGCCACGGCCTTCGTCGCCGAGTTCGTCGGCACCATGAGCCGGATCCCGGGCGAGCTGAAGGACGGCACCGTCGAGGTGCTCGGGCAGCGGCTGCCGGCCGACGGCGAGGTCCCGGCCGGCCCGGTGGACGTGCTGGTGCGGCCGGAGGCCGTCCGGGTGGGCGCCGACGAGCAGGGCACAGCCCGGATCCTCGCCACCGCCTTCCTCGGCGCGGTGGTCCGGGTCACCGTACGGCTCGCCGACGGCACCGAGGTCAAGGCCGACCTGCCCGCCCACGAGGCCACCGGACTCGGCGCCGGAACCGCCGTCGGCGTGTCGCTGCCCGAGCGACCGGTGCTCGTGGCCGAACGTATCCAGAAGTGAGGAATCCCCCGAACGTGACCCCCCACACCCCTCAACACCCGCTGCAGGCCGTTCTGTTCGACATGGACGGCACGCTCGTCGACACCGAGCGGCTGTGGTGGGAGGCGGTCGAGCAGGTCGCCGGTCGCCCGCTGACCGAGGCCGACCAGCCCGATGTGCTCGGCCGCCCGGTCGAGCACACCGCCGCCTGGCTCGGTACGGCGACGGGCCGGCCGGAGGCCGGCATCGCGGCCGAGCTGCACCGCGAGTTCGCCGCCCGCGTCCGCACCGGGATCGTGCCCCGGCCCGGCGCGCTGGACCTGCTGGACGCGCTGGCCGCCGCCGGCGTCCCGGCCGCCCTGGTCACCGCGTCCCCGCGCGCGGTCGCCGACGTCGTCCTCGACGCCCTCGGCGCCGACCGGTTCGCGGCCTCCGTCACCGCCGACGACACCGCCCGCACCAAGCCGGCCCCCGACCCCTACAGGGCCGCCTGCCGGGCCCTCGGCGTCGACCCCGCCGCCTGTGTGGCCGTCGAGGACACCGAGACCGGCGTGGCCTCCGCCGAGGCCGCCGGCTGCGCCGTCCTCGCCGTACCCTCCCTCGCGCCGATCGGCCTCGCGCCCGGCCGGACCGTGCGGGACAGCCTCACCGGGGTCACGGTCGAGGAGCTGCGGCGCATGGTGACGCCCGAGCTGCGGGTCATGAGCTGGAACCTGTGGCTGGGCGGCAGCGAGGTCGACGACCACCGCGCCAAGCAGCTCAAGGTCATCCTGGAGAGCGGCGCCGACGTCGTCGGGCTCCAGGAGACCGGCGGCACCGCGGCCCAGGAGCTGGCCGAGGCGCTCGGCTGGCACCACCACCGGGCCGGCGAGAACCTCGGCGTCCTCAGCCGCCACCCCATCACCGCCCGCTTCGGCGACCCGGACGTGGGCTTCTACGGCGCCGCGGGCGTCCGGATCGCCGTGGCGCCCGGCCGCGAGGTGGACGTGTGGACCGCCCATCTGCACTACACGCCGTACGGCCCCTACGAGGCCGCCTTCGACGGGTTGCCGGCGCAGGAGCTGATCGCCCACGAGGAACTGCGGCTGGCCCAGATGCGGGACGCGCTGGCGCGTATCGCCGGGTCCTCGGCCGACGGCGTCCCGGTCGTCCTGGTCGGCGACTTCAACTGCCCCTCGCACCTGGACTGGCCGGACGTGGCCTGGCCGGTGACCAGGGCCGCCGAGGACGCGGGCTTCGCCGACTCCTACCGCGACGCCCACCCGGACCCGGCGACCGAGCCCGGCCACACCTGGTCGCCGATCCACCCGGTGCACGAGGACGGCAGCGGACGGCCCGAACCGCAGGACCGGATCGACTACGTCCTGCACCGGGGCCTGACCGTACGGGACGCGCGGACCCTCGTCACCGGCAGCCCGCGGCCCTGGCCGGACGTCGCGGACAACGACTGGCCCTCCGATCACGCGGCGGTCGTCACCACGTTCGCGCTGACCGGGCTGTGACCGGGGGTTACCGCAGGTCACCCATTGCGGTCGCGGTGACGGTCCCGTAGGTTGTCCCGCACTTCCTACTGACTGGTAACCTCGGCAGGTACTCCATGCGCTGGCCCCTCGGCCGTCCCACCACCGTCCGCGCGCGGATCGTGGCGCTCGCGCTCGCCCCGGCCGTCGCGCTGATGGCGCTGTGGAGCTTCGCGATGGTGTCCGTCACCGCGGAACTGCGCGGGCTGATCCGGCTCCAGGGGGTGTACGAGGACTTCGGCACCCCCGTGGACACCGCGATCGGGCAGATCCAGATCGAGCGCCGGATGTCCGCCGCCTATCTGGGTGCCCGCCTCGACACGGCGACGGCCGGTCGGCTGCTCGAACAGCAACGCCGTACCGACCGGGCCGTGGACGCCATGCGGCAGGCGATCCGGGGCGGCGACCGCGACCGGCTCACGGCCCGGCAGCGGCAGGCGCTGGACACCGTGGACGCGGCGACGGGGAAGCTGGACGGGCTGCGCTCGCGGGTGCTGTCCCGGCACATCACCTGGGACCGGGCCGTGGCGGAGTACAGCGCGCTGGTCGAGCCCGGCTTCGACGTGCAGTCCACGCTCACCGCCCTCCAGGCCGGACAGCTCGCCCGCGAGGCCCAGGTCGTCATCGAGCTGGTGCGGGTGCGGGAGTTCGTCTCGCGGGAGGACGCGCTGGTCGCCGGGGCGCGGGCGGCCGGCACGCTGACCGATCAGCAGTACGACACGCTGACGGCGACCATCGAGGACCGGCGGGTGTTCCAGCGGACGTACGTACCGGACCTGCCCGCCGACTCGCGCGCGCTGTTCGAGGACTTCCAGCGCGGGGACCTGTACGGCTCGCTGGTGCGCGGCGAGGACGCGCTGCTGCGGGCCGGCGCCGCGGGCGCCGGGGAGGCCGTCGCGGCGGACACCTGGCGGTCCACCACCGACCGGGCGGTGAAGCGGTACATGCAGCTGTGCACGCGGTCCGCCGAGAACTCCGCGGCACGTGGGCGGGCCTTCGCCTACCGGGAGCTGACCAAGTCGGCCGTCGTCGGCGTGGTGGGGCTCGCCGCCGTGGGACTGTCGCTGTGGTTCGCGGTACGCGGTGCCCGGCGCATCTCGCGGCGCCTGGAGACCCTGCGGGACGCGGCCGACGTCCTGACCCAGCGCCAGCTTCCCGACGTGATGCGGAGGCTGAGCGCCGGCGAGGAGGTCGATGCGGCGGCGGAGGCGCCGCCGCTGGCCGCCGACGAGGTGCGCGACGACGAGATCGGGCAGGTCGGCCGGTCCTTCAACACCGCGCGGCTCGCCGCCGTCGACGCCGCCGTCAGGCAGGCCGGGCTGCGCCGGGGCCTGTTCGCGGTGCTGCTCAACATCGCACGGCGCAACCAGGCGCTGGTGCACCGCCAGCTGAAGCTCGTCGACACCCTGGAACGGCGCACCGACGACCCCGACGTCCTGCGCGAGCTGTTCCGCATCGACCACCTGACCACGCGCATGCGCCGGCACGCGGAGAGCCTGATCATCCTCTCCGGCGCCGCGCCCGGCCGCCGCTGGCGCCGGCCCGTGCCGATCGCGAACGTCGTCGCCTCGGCCGTCGGCGAGATCGAGGACTACGCGCGCGTGGTGGTGCCGCCGATGCCGGACGTGGGCGTGGCGGCGGACGCGGTGGCCGACGTCGTCCATCTCATCGCCGAACTCCTGGAGAACGCCACGGTCTTCTCGCCCCCGCACACCCAGGTCACGCTGCGCACCGGCCGGGTCGGCAGCGGGTTCGTGCTGGAGATCGACGACCGGGGCCTCGGCCTCGACGCCGACGCCCGCTCCCGGGCCCACGCCACCCTCACCGACCCCGACGCCTTCGACCCCACCCGCCACGACCGCCTCGGCCTCTACGTCGTCGGCCGCCTCGCCGCCCGCCACGGCATCGAGGTGAGCCTCGGCGACTCGCCGTACGGCGGCACGACGGCGGTGGTGCTGTTGCCGGAGGGAGTGCTGGCGGAGGTGGAGCCCGCCGCCCCCGGGGACGCGCGGCATGGAGACACCCGGCCTGGGGCGGGCGCCTCAGTGGGCCGGACGCCCGCGCACGGGCGCGCCGACGGCCTCGCAACCGTACGGGAGCTGCCGGCTAGGGGCCGGCCCGAGGCGTCGGCGGATGCGGCCGAGCCGCCGTCGGGCAAGCGGGCCGGTTCCGTTCCCGGCGCGGATGTGCTGCCCACGCGGAGGCGGCCCGGGGTCCGGTCTTCCGGCGAACCGGGGAGTGCCGTCGCCCCGGAGCCGTCCGCCGGGCGGGAACGGGAACTGGCACACACCCCGGCTCCCGACCAGGAGGCCCCCGCCCTGCCGACCCGGGTCCGCCAGGCCTCGCTCGCCCGGGAGCTGAGGGAGGACCCGCCCGCGCCGGACACGGCACCCGGGCGGGAGGTCGACGCCGAGGAGATGCGGGCGATCTTCGGAGCCTTTCAGCGCGGCCTCGACCGAGGCCGCAAGGGCCTGCCGGCCGCGGAAGAAGCGCCGGCCGACGCGACGGCCCGGCACGCCGACCCCGACACCCTGACCAGCCACGCCGACGAAGGGACCGACACCGATCATGAACGGTGACGACCAGACCCCGGAGCCGCAGGACCCGCCCGCGGGAGCGCCCGGCACGGACCTGGGCTGGCTGCTGGACGACCTCGTGGCACGCACCGGCCATGTCCGGCAGGCCGTGCTGCTGACCGCCGACGGTCTCCCGCTCAGCAGCTCGGACGGGATGCGCCGGCGGGAGGTCGAGCATCTGGCCGCCGTCTGTTCCGGCTTCCACGGCCTGGCCCGCTCCGCCGGGGAGCGGTTCGCCGCGGGCGAGGTGCGGCAGACCATGGTGATGCTGGAGGACGCCTACCTCTTCATCACCCCGGCCGGGCACGGCAGCCGGCTGGCCGTCCTCAGCGAGGCCGGCACCGACGTCGGCCAGCTCGCCCACGAGATGGCTCTGCTCGTCCGCCGCCTCGGCCGCCACCTGGACGCGGCCGCCCGCACCCCCGAATGATCCAGCGGTGAGCGACGAGCACTGGTACGAGGACGAGACCGGGTCGATGGTGCGCCCCTACACGGTGACCCGGGGCCGCACCCGGCCCGCGAGCGCGCACGCCATCGACCTGATGTCCCGGGTCACCGCGCTGGACGCCGACGCTCCGGGACCGGACGTCGACCATGCCCGCGCCGCCCTGCTCGACCTGATCCGGCGCGGCGCGCGTCCCGTGGTGGAGCTGGCCGCGGACGCCGACCTGCCCCTGACCGTCCTGCGGGTCCTGCTCGGCGACCTGGCCGAGGCGGGTCTGATCCGCATCGACGAGCCCCGCCGCCACCCGGCCGGCGGCCCGGCCACCGATCCGGGGCTGCTGCGGGAGATCGTGCGACGGCTGCGGGAGATCTAGCCGTTTGTCACAGCCGAGTACGAGAGCGGTGCCGATCGGAACGCGCCCACCGCGGTCGCTGTCTCATGGGTCAGCACGTCACCCGCACCGCCGAACCCGTACCGCCGAAGGGGAACCATGCGCGTCCAGAAGCTCTCGCTGCTCGCCGTCGCCGCCGTCGCAGGCCTGTCGCTCACCGCCTGCCAGGGCGGTGACACGAGCTCGTCCGGCGCGGGCGACTCCTCCTCGCCGAGCTCGCAGAGCTCCACTTCCCAGGGCTCCGATTCCCAGAGCTCCACCTCTTCCCAGAGCTCCACCTCCCAGGGCTCCGACGGCAGCGGTGCGTCCGGCGGCAAGGGCGCCCCCACCGCGTCCCGGACGGGCGGCGCCATGGCGTCCGCCTGCACCACGTCCCAGCTCGCGTTCAGCACCTCCGGCGGCATGGCCGAGGGCACCCTCATCGTCAACCTGAAGAACACCGGCTCCGCCACCTGCAGCCTCAAGGGCTTCCCCGGCGCCGACCTCAAGAGCAAGGACGGCACCGTCAGCGCACAGCGGAGCAAGCTCGCCGCGCCGCTGGCCAGCGTCAAGCCCGGCGAGGAGACCCGCTTCACCCTGCACTACCCGCCGAACAACTCCGGCGGCAGCGGCGAGACCTTCACCGGCCTCGTCGTGACCCCGCCGAACGAGACCCACTCCCGCACGCTGCCCGTCAGCATCAACGTGCCGGTCTCCGACGGCAGCGGCCCCGCCGTCACCGTCGACCCGGTCGGCACCGGCAAGTAGCCGGACCTCCGACCCCCGACCAGTTGTAGCCGAGCCGTTCGTACCGGCCGAGGTCGTGGACCGTGACACCGCCCCGCCTGTTCCTCGCCCAGGCAGGTCGGAGGCGGTGATCACCCCGGAGACGACGGCGACCTCGCCGCCGGTCACCCGGCTGTCGGCCTTGGCCCTGGCCCAGGCCCCCGGCCGTGCCGGCGGGCACCCACCTCCGCCATCCGGCGGGCGCCCCGGCCGGGACCTGCGCCTGGGGGAGGACGGGAACCGGACACGGGGGCGCGCAACGAATCGCCGCCCGACCCGCATTCCACGCAATGAACCGCGCACGGGCGCGCAACGGCTCCTTCTTGTCCGGCCGAGCGCGCCGACCGTACCTTCTTCCTGGCCCCCAAAAACGTCGAGGCCCGCCCCAAAAGCCACTTTCCGGTGAGGACCCGCATGCGCACCGCCCTGCTCCAGAGCTCCGGCCGCCCCGGCTCGGTCGCCGAGAACCTCAAGGTCCTCGACGAGGCCGCGGGCCGTGCCGCCGCCGCGGGCGCCGCGCTGCTCGCCGCGCCGGAGATGTTCCTGACCGGGTACGCGATCGGCGACGACATCGCCCGCCTCGCCGAGCCCGCCGACGGCGACAGCGCGGACGCGATCGCCGAGCTGGCCCACCGGCACGGTCTGGCGATCGTCTACGGCTACCCGGAGCGCGACGGAGAGACCGTCCATAATTCCGCCCAGCTGATCTCCGCCGACGGCACCCGGCTCGCGAACTACCGCAAGACCCACCTCTTCGGCTGCTTCGAGCGCGACCACTTCACGCCGGGCGAGCAGCCGGTCGTCCAGGCCGAGCTGAACGGCCTCACCGTCGGCCTGATGATCTGCTACGACGTCGAGTTCCCGGAGAACGTCCGCGCCCACGCCCTGGCCGGAACCGACCTCCTCGTCGTCCCGACCGCGCAGATGCACCCCTTCCAGTTCGTCGCCGAGTCCCTGGTGCCGGTGCGCGCCTGGGAGAACCAGATGTACGTCGCGTACGTCAACCGGGTCGGCCAGGAAGGGGAGTTCGAGTTCGTCGGCCTCTCCGTCCTCGCCGGTCCCGACGGTGTCGCCCGCACCCGCGCCGGCCGCGCCGAGCAGCTGGTGGTCGCCGACGCCGACCCCGCCTTCCTGGCCGCCTCCCGCGAGGCCAACCCGTATCTGCAGGACCGCCGCCCCGGTCTGTACGGGTCGCTCGGCTGAGCCGCCGCCCCAAAAGCCTCCCCCCTGTTTCACCACGCGCAAGGAGTCCGTACCCCATGACGTCCACGGTGCCCAACGCCGTCGAGCACACCGACGAGCAGCAGCCGCCGATCACCATGTTCGGCCCGGACTTCCCCTACGCCTACGACGACTTCCTCGCCCACCCGGCGGGCCTCGGCCAGATACCCGCGACCGAGCACGGCACCGAGGTCGCGATCATCGGCGGCGGCCTGTCCGGCATCGTGGCCGCCTACGAGCTGATGAAGATGGGCCTCAAGCCCGTCGTCTACGAGGCCGACCAGATCGGCGGCCGGCTGCGCACGGTCGGCTTCGAGGGCTGCGACGAGTCGCTGACCGCCGAGATGGGCGCGATGCGCTTCCCGCCGTCCTCCACCGCCCTCCAGCACTACATCGACATGGTGGGCCTGGAGACCAGGCCCTTCCCGAACCCGCTGGCCGAGGCCACCCCCTCGACCGTCGTCGACCTCAAGGGCGAGTCGCACTACGCCGAGACCATCGACGACCTGCCCCAGGTCTACCGTGACGTCGCCGAGGCCTGGAACAAGTGCCTCGACGAGGGCGCCGACTTCTCCGACATGAACCGCGCCATGCGCGAGCGGGACGTCCCGCGCATCCGCGAGATCTGGGCCAAGCTGGTCGAGAAGCTCGACAACCAGACCTTCTACGGCTTCCTCTGCGACTCCGAGGCCTTCAAGTCCTTCCGGCACCGCGAGATCTTCGGCCAGGTCGGCTTCGGCACCGGCGGCTGGGACACCGACTTCCCGAACTCCATCCTGGAGATCCTGCGCGTCGTCTACACCGAGGCCGACGACCACCACCGCGGTATCGTCGGCGGCTCCCAGCAGCTGCCGCTGCGCCTGTGGGAGCGCGAGCCGGAGAAGATCGTCCACTGGCCGTACGGCACCTCGCTGAAGTCCCTGCACGTGGACGGCGAGCCGCGCCCGGCCGTGACCCGGCTGCACCGCACCGCGGGCAACCAGATCACCGTGACGGACGCGAACGGCGACATCCGCACCTACAAGGCGGCGATCTTCACCGCCCAGTCCTGGATGCTGCTGTCCAAGATCGCCTGTGACGACTCGCTGTTCCCGATCGACCACTGGACGGCGATCGAGCGCACCCACTACATGGAGTCCAGCAAGCTCTTCGTGCCCGTGGACCGGCCGTTCTGGCTGGACAAGGCTGTCGACGACAGGGGAAATCCGACCGGCCGGGACGTCATGTCGATGACGCTCACCGACCGTATGACCCGCGGCACCTACCTCCTCGACAACGGCCCGGACCAGCCCGCCGTCATCTGCCTCTCCTACACCTGGTGCGACGACAGCCTGAAGTGGCTGCCGCTGTCCGCGAACGAGCGGATGGAGGTCATGCTGAAGTCGCTCGGCGAGATCTACCCGAAGGTCGACATCAGGAAGCACATCATCGGCAACCCGGTGACGGTCTCCTGGGAGAACGAGCCCTACTTCATGGGCGCGTTCAAGGCCAACCTGCCCGGCCACTACCGCTACCAGCGGCGCCTGTTCACCCACTTCATGCAGGACCGGCTGCCCGAGGACAAGCGGGGCATCTTCCTCGCCGGCGACGACATCTCCTGGACGGCCGGCTGGGCCGAGGGCGCCGTCCAGACCGCGCTGAACGCGGTCTGGGGCGTCATGCACCACTTCGGCGGCGAGACCGACCCGGCCAACCCCGGTCCGGGTGACGTGTACGACGAGATCGCCCCGGTGGAGCTGCCCGAGGACTGACCAGAGCAGCGAGCAAGGACCAAGGCGCGGGCGGCCGGCCTCAGACTCCGGCCGCCCGCGCCTTTTCAAACACCTCCGCGGCGACGTCCGTCAGTTCCCGCGCGTCCCGGGCGCTGCCCTGGAGATCGATGAGGATCTCGTCCAGGCCGATCCGCGCGTGCTCCACCAGGTCCTCGACGATCTGGTCCACGCTGCCCTGGAACGGCTGGCGGTCCGCGCCCTCGTACGCCTTGGGCAGGTGGCTGGTGTTCACCCGCAGGACCGTCCGGATCGGCTCGGTGCGTCCCCGCTCCTCGGCCAGCTCTTGCAACCGGCGCCACTGCGCGGCCACCTGGTCGGCGCCCATGCCCACCGGCAGCCATCCGTCGGCGTGGTCCACCAGCCGCCGCCACGCCCGCCGGTTGCTCGCGGCGAGCAGAATCGGGATCGGCCGGGCGGGCTTGGGCCCGACCACGGCGGAGGCGATCCTGGTCGACTCGCCCTCGTACACGACCGGATCCGGACCCCACACCGCCCGGCACACCGCGATGATCTCGTCCAGGGCCGCGCCCCGCTCCTCGAACGGCCGTACGGCCGAGGCCGCGTACTCGTCCAGGGACCAGCCGGTGCCGAGGCCCGCGATGACCCGGCCCCCGCTCGCCGCGTCCAGCGAGGCCAGGGCCTTGGCGAGCTGGAACGGCACGTGGAGCGGCGCCACCAGGACGCTGGAGCCCAGCTCCGCCCGCTCGGTGGCCGCGGCGGCCAGGGTGAGGGTGACCAGCGGGTCCGCCACGTTCCGGTACTGGTCGGGCCAGGGCAGGCCCTCGACGCCGTACAGACCCTGGGTCGCGGGCTCCGGGAACAGGGCGCGCTCGAAGACCCACAGGCTGTCGTAGCCGATCCGTTCGGCGGCGCGTGCCACCGCGGGCACGTCCGTGCCGATCGAGTACTGCCGCATCTGGGGAAGACTCAGTCCGAGGCGGGTCGGCATACCGCTGCTCCTCTGTGATGGGATCGGATACGCGCAGCCAACGTACGGCGATCACCGGGGTGTTCCGGGGACGGCTCGCGCAGGGGCGGAATCCGGCCAGGTTCAGTCGGCGAGCGGCGTCAGCAGCATCCGCCCCGCGAACCCCACCGCCGTGTCCAGCCGTTCGGCGAACTCCTCGGCCATGTCGGCGCAGCGACGCAGCGTCCACAGGGTCCGTGCCGCCACCCAGGCCGCGTCGCGGGCCCGCTCCAGGCTCCAGGAGCCCAGCAGATGGGTGAGCGGGTCGGCGATCTGCAGCAGATCGGGGCCCGGCATCAGATCCTCGCGGATGCGCTCCTCCAGCGCGACGAGGAGCTCGCCCACCCGGTCGAACTCGTCCTCCAGTTCGGGCGGTTCGCAGCCGAGCGTGCGGCAGGCGTCCACCACGGCGAGCGCCAGGTCGTGCCCGATGTGCGCGTTGATGCCCGCCAGCGCGAATTGCAGCGGCCGCACCCCGGGGTGGCGGCGCAGCTGGAACAGCGGGCGCCAGCAGGCGGGCGGACGGCGGTCCGCGGCCGCCGCGTCGACCGCCGCCAGATAGCGCTCGGCGAACCGCACGTCCAGCGCGATCGCCGCCCGTGGATCCGGGAAGTCCCCGCCGTCCAGGCGCCGGTCGATCTCCTCGGTGACGGTGAGGTACACGCGGTTGAACACGGCGACGCCGTCCCGCTCGGGCAGCGTCGCGTCGAGGACGCGCATCCGGGAGACGACCGCGTCGACGGGAGTGGTGAGGTGTTCCAACTGCGCCATGGGGGAAGGGTCCCAGCCCTGGGCCGAGGGGCGGGCCGACCGGTCCGGTGCTTCGCCGGAACGGGGTAACGGACCGCCGTGGCGACCCTGGCCCGGCCGCCGACCCGCGGCCGGGACGTTCACGCCGTCGTGCGCCTACGACTTGGCGGGCGGAGCCCCCTCGCCCTCGGCCTGCGTGTCGTAGGCGGAGGTGCCCTCGTCCAGCAGCGGCTCCTGCGTCTTCAGGTGGGCCGGGGCGAAGGCACGCAGCGCGTGGTAGCCGGTGATGACGACCAGGGTGCCGAGGGCGATGCCGCTGAGCGAGAAGGTGCTGGTGAACTTGAGGCTGACGTTGCCGACGCCGATGATGATGCCCGCGGCGGCCGGCACCAGGTTCAGCGGGTTGCGCAGGTCCACCTTGCCGTGCAGCCAGATCTGGGCGCCGAGCAGGCCGATCATGCCGTACAGGATCACGGTGATGCCCCCGAGGACACCGCCCGGGACCGCGGCCACGACCGCGCCGAACTTGGGGCAGACGCCGAAGAGCAGGGCGAAGCCGGCCGCGGCCCAGTAGGCGGCGGTGGAGTAGACGCGGGTCGCCGCCATCACGCCGATGTTCTCCGAGTAGGTGGTGTTCGGCGGGCCGCCCACCGCGGTGGACAGCATGGACCCGACGCCGTCCGCCGAGATCGCCGTGCCGAGCCTGTCGTCCAGCGGATCGCCGGTCATCTCGCCGACCGCCTTGACGTGGCCCGCGTTCTCCGCGACGAGGGCGATGACGACCGGCAGCGCGACCAGGATCGCCGACCACTGGAAGGACGGCCCGTGGAAGTGCGGCAGGCCGATCCAGTCGGCCTTGGCGACGCCGGAGAGGTCCAGGCGCCAGTGGTCGGTGACCTTGCCGCCGGGGCTCATGGAGTGGATCTTGCCGAAGATCCGGTCGAAGGCCCAGGAGATGCCGTAGCCGAAGACCAGCCCGAGGAAGATCGCGATACGGGACCAGAAGCCGCGCAGGCAGACCACGGCCAGCCCCGTGAACAGCATGACCAGCAGGGCCGTCCACTGGTCCTGCGGCCAGTAGGTGGAGGCGGTCACCGGGGCGAGGTTGAAGCCGATCAGCATGACGACCGCGCCGGTGACGACCGGCGGCATGGCCGCGTGGATGATCCGCGCCCCGAAGCGCTGCACCGCGAGTCCCACCAGGAACAGCGCTACACCGACGACGAACACCGCGCCGGTCACCGTGGCGCTCGTGCCGCCCTGGGCGCGGATGACGGCGGCCACACCCACGAACGACAGGGAACAGCCCAGATAGCTCGGCACCCGGCCGCGGGTGGCGAGCAGGAAGATCGCGGTCGCCACGCCCGACATCATGATGGCCAGGTTCGGGTCGAGGCCCATCAGGACGGGCGCCACGAAGGACGCGCCGAACATCGCGACCACGTGCTGGGCGCCCAGGCCCACCGTGCGCGGCCAGGAGAGCCGTTCGTCGGGGCGTACCACCGCTCCGGGCGCGGGCGTACGCCCGTCACCGTGCAGCTTCCAGCGCACGCCGAGATCCATGGTGCAGTTTCGCTTTCTTACGTACGTGAAGACGGTCCGAACCATTGTCACGGGTAACGAGCGGTTCTACGCTCGCACGGTCCTACTCATGAACATGGTTCATATATCTGACCCACGCTGATCGAAGACAGATCGGAGTGCCCGATGAGTGGAAGATCCCGTGCGGCCGCGCTGCTGGCCGCGGTGGTGACGTTCGGGGCCGTGCTCGTCCCGTCCGCGCACGCGGCGTCCGCCCCCGCCGCCCCCTCCGCGCACTCCGCGCCGAGGGCCCCGAGGACCGCCGTCCTCGACGGCGACCGCCTCCTGCGGACCCGCGCCGGCCTGGACCACGACCCCCGACTCCAGCACGCGCTGCGGGACCTGACCACCCGCGCCGACACCTGGCTGGACCAGGGCCCCTGGACGGTCGTCGACAAGCCGAGACCCGCACCCGGCGGCGACGTCCACGAGTACCTGAGCCAGGCCCCCTACTGGTGGCCCACGACCACCCCCACCGCCGACAACCCCTGGGGCTGCCCGTACGTCCAGCGCGACGGGCAGCGCAACCCGGAGGTCGACAGCGGAACGGACCGGCAGGACGCCGAGAAGGTCTTCGACTCGGCGTACGACCTCGCGCTCGCCTGGTACTACACCGGCAAGCGCGTCTACGCCGAGAAGGCCGCGCAGATCCTGCGCACCTGGTTCCTCGACCCGGCCACCCGGATGAACCCCGACCTGGACCACGCCCAGTTCATCCCGTGCAAGTACGACGGCCGGGCCATCGGCATCATCGACTTCTCCCAGTCGTACACCAGCGTCCTCGACGCCCAGGCGATCCTGGCCGCCGGCGCCCCCGGCTGGAGCGCCGGGGACCGTACGGCGATGGGCAAGTGGAACGCCGACTTCCTGAACTGGCTGAAGAACAGCGACTTCGGCGAGCAGGAGGGCGCGGCCGCCAACAACCACGGCACCTTCTACGATATGCAGCTCGCCGCCCTCGCCTACGTCACCGGCGACACCGCCCTGGCCCGGCGGACCGTGCTCGACGCGCGCGGCAGGCGCATCGACCCGCAGATCGCGGGCGACGGCAGCCAGCCGCAGGAGCTCGCCCGCACCCGCAGTTGGCACTACTCCACCTTCGACCTGGTCGCCTACACCCGGCTCGCGGCCATCGGCCGGCACGTGGGTGTGAACCTGTGGTCGTACCGGGGCCCGGACGGTCAGAGCCTGTTCAAGGCGGTCGACTACCTGCTGCCGGCCGCGACCGGCGCCGCCGCGTGGCCGTACCCCGAGCTGGAGTTCCACCGGTACGCGGCCACCGACGTCGTGCACGCGGCCGCCGACGCCGGGGACACCGCCGCGAAGGCGGCCGTGACCGGGCTGGAGGCGCCGCCCGGGGGAGACCTGTGGGCGCTGCGGCCCGCCGCCGAGCAGCTGGACTCGATCGCGGGCTGACCGGCCCTGGGCCAGGGCTCCTGAGCGGTCGCTTAGTATGGATCCGTCCCAGCAGCGATGTTCAGGAGCCCGCCCCCGTGACAGCCGAAGCCCCGATCGCGCCCGTCGTCTCCTACGGCCGGCTGATCCCCGTCACCGTGCACTTCGACGACCTCGACGCGCTCGGCCTCCTGCACAACGCCCGCTACCCGCTGCTGGTCGAGCGCGCCTGGACCGAACTGTGGAACGCGCACGGCGTCCGCTTCGACGGCGACTGGCAGGCGGCCGGCGACGCCTGCAACGCGGTCCGCGAACTGCGCATCAGCTACGAGGCACCCGTGACCAGCCCCGGCGCCTACGCCGTCCACCTCTGGCTGGACCGGCTCGGCACCACCGGTCTGACCTACGGCTTCCGCCTCTGCTCGGCCGACGGCACGCGGACCTACGCCCAGGGCACCCGGGTGCTGGTCCGGCTCGACGCCACGACCCTGCGCCCGGCGCCCTGGTCCGACGCCTTCAGGGCCGTGGGTCGGGAACTGCTGCGGCCGGCCGGCTGACCTCGGTCCGGCCGCCGCGCTCGGCGCTGCGCAGGACGCCCGCGAACACCGCGAGCCCGCTCGCCAGCGCCGTCACCACGCAGAACGACACCACCAGGCTGGTCGCCTGGGCCACCCCGCCGATCAGGCTCGGCGCGACCAGGCCCGAGGTGTAGGTGATCGTCGCCACGCCCGCGATGGCCTGGCTGGGGTTGGGCCCGGCGTGCCCGGCCGCCGCGAAGCACAGCGGCACGACCACCGCGATGCCGAGCCCCATCAGCGCGAACCCGCCCATCGCCACCGCCGGATACCCCGCGAACACGATCAGCAGGCCGCCCAGGACGGCCAGGACGCCGCCGGCCCGGACCGTGCGGACCGCGCCGAACCGGTTCACCACCGCGTCCCCGGCGATCCGGGCCACCGCCATCGTCAGCATGAAGCCGGTCGTGCAGGCCGCGGCCACGCCGGCCGAGCTGTCCAGCCGGTCCCGCAGGAACACCGCCGACCAGTCCAGGCTCGCGCCCTCCGCGAACACCGCGCAGAAGCCGACCGTGCCGATCAGCAGCGCCGAGCGCGGCGGCAGCGCGAACCGCGGCGGCGGCTCCTCGTCCTCGGCCGGCTGCAGGTCCAGCACCCAGGTGCAGGCCACCAGTCCGAGCACGGTCAGCACGGCCGCGGCGAGCGAGAAGTGCAGGCGGGCGTCCGAGCCGAGGTGCGCGGCGAGCGTGCCGGCCGCCGAGCCGATCAGGGCGCCCGCGCTCCACATGCCGTGCAGCCCCGACATGATCGACTTGTCCAGCAGCCGCTCGACCTCGACGCCGAGCGCGTTCATCGCCACGTCGGCCATGCCGGCGCTCGCGCCGTAGGTGAACATCGCCAGGCACAGGGTGTACAGGTTCGGCGCGAGGGACGGCAGGACCAGCGACAGCGTCCACAGCGCGATCAGGCCGCGCAGTGCCGTACGGCTGCCGAAGCGGTGGCTGATCCGGCCCGCCAGCGGCATCGCGCACGAGGCGCCGAACGCCGTGAAGGCCAGTGCGAACCCCAACTGGCCCGCGCTGAGCGAGGCGTGGTCCTGGACCCACGGCACCCGGGTGGCGAACGTGCCGGTCACGGCGCCGTGCACGGCGAACACGGCCGCCACGGCGTACCGGGCGCGCCTCACCTCGTCGCGCGCGAAGCCCACGTCACTCATGTTCCGTTCCCTCCCCACAGGTCGCCCTCGCGGCACGCGTCGTAAACTATCAGGGACCCTGCCTGATAGATAGACGGTTTTACGGCCGCGGTCGGCGTTCCTCGGCGCGTCGATCTGGGAGGATTCCCGTCATGCCCGCATCACCCAGCACCGCCCGGGCCATCAACGACCGGCTGGCCCTGCGCCTGTTGCAGCAGGAAGGCCCGCTCACGGCCGGGCAGTTGAAGCAGCTGACGGGCCTGTCCCGGCCGACGGTCGCCGACCTCGTGGAACGGCTCAGCGCCGCAGGGCTGATCACGGTGGTCGGCGAGTCCGGCGAGCAGCGCCGGGGGCCCAACGCCCGGCTGTACGGCATCGTCGCCGACCGTGCCCACCTGGCCGCGCTCGACGTGCGCACCGGCGGGGTCTTCGTCCTGGTCTCCGACCTGGTCGGACGGGTGCTGGCCGAGGCGTCCGTGCCGATCGGCGGCGACACCGGGACCGGTCCCGCCGTGGAGCAGGCGGTGGCCGCGGTGGAGCGGACCGCCAAGGAGGCCGGGGCGATCGGGGCGCCCCCGCGCGAGGGCGTTCGAGCGTGGGGGAGGCTGCACACCGTCGGCATCGGCGCGCCGGGCCTCATCGACCCGGCCACCGGCGACCTGCGCGACTCCGGCGGGCTGCCCGAGTGGCACCGCAGCCTGGCCGCGGCCCTGCAGGAACGGCTGCCCGGGGCCCGGGTCACCGTGGAGAACGAGACCAACCTCGCCGCTCTCGCCGAACAGCGCGAGGGCGCGGCCCGGGACCGGGACACCTTCGTCCTGCTCTGGCTGGGCCACGGCGTGGGCGCGGCGGTCGTCCTCGACGGCACGCTGCGCCGCGGCGCCTCGGGCGGCACGGGCGAGATCGGCTTCCTGCCGGTGCCGGGCACCGACGCGCTGCCTTCGGCGAGGGACTGCGACGGCGGCTTCCACTCGCTGGCGGGCGCGGCGGCGATCGGCGCCCTGGCGGCGGGGCACGGCCTGCCGGTACCGGCCACGATGGACGGACCGGGCGCGGCGGTGGTGATCCGGGAGGCCGTGGCGGAGGTGGCCGGGGAGGCGTCCCATACGGACGCCGAACGCCCCGCCGGCCGGTTTCTGCACGCCCTCGCCGACCGGGTCGCCGTCGGCGCCGCGTCGGTGGTGGCCGTGCTCGACCCCGGCTGTGTGGTGCTCGGCGGAGAGGCCGGCCAGGCCGGCGGCACCGTGCTCGCGGGGCTGGTGGAGGAGCGGCTCCGCCGCATGTCGCCCCTGCTGACAGAGGTGCGGCCGAGCACTCTCGGCGGCACGGCGGTCCTGCGCGGCGCCCTGCTGACCGCCCGCGACCGCGCCCAGGACGAGCTGTTCGCACCCCCGGACCGCAACTGACCGCCCACCGGCCGTTGCTGAGCGGCAACGCCTGGGCGTCCCCCTCGTCTTTGCCACGGCCGCCGTGTCAGCCGCCGAAGCGCCGCCCCAGATACTCCTCGAACGTCGTCTTGCCCACCGCCTGTTCCGGCGTCACCAGTCCCCCGTCCCGGCAGGCGCGATAGGCCCGGCCGAACAGCGGCACCCGTGCCACCGCCCGGCGCCGTCCGGTCGCGCGGAGGTAGGCGCGGGCCAGCGAGTCCAGGGACCGCACTTCGGGGCCGCCCATCTCCGCCACCCGCCCGGCCGGCGCGGCGAGTGCCAACTCGGCCAGCCGGTCCGCGACTTCCGTCACCTCCACCGGCTGGTCCGGGACCCCGGCCGGGACCAGCATGACCGGCGGCTTGGCCAGTCCGCCGAGGAGCGTGGCCAGCAGGTCGTGGAACTGGGTCGTGCGCAGGATGGTCCAGCCGAGGCCCGACGCCTCGATCCGGCGTTCAACGGCCAGCTTGGTCTTGTAGTAGCCGAGCGGGACCCGGTCAATGCCGACGATCGAGATGTAGACCAGATGGCCCACCCCGGCCCGCCGCGCCGCCGCGATCAGATGATCGGCGGAGGTCTCGTCCCCGCCCCGCTGGGTGGTCGCGCAGTGCACCACGGTGTCCACGCCCTCCAGCGCCGCGTCGAGCGCACCGCCGCCCACGCGCAGATCGACGGCGTACGGCTGCGTGTGCCGGCTGAGCACCCGCACCTCGTGCCCGTCCGTCCGCAGCCGCTCCGTCACGCACCGGCCGAGCGTGCCGGTCCCGCCGGTCACCAGGATCGTCATGCCGTTCCCGTCCCTCCGCACTCGGGTGCCCCCGGACGGAGCGCCCTCTCCCGCTTCAGACCAGGCAGCCCCCGGAAATGTGACAGGCCCGGACCGGCTCCGCTACGACCGCTGCAGCTGCCGTTGCACGTAGGAGAGCTTGTCCGGGTTCGTCACGGTCCGCACATGGGTGATCAGGCCGTCCCGCAGCTCGAAGGACGCCACCGCGGCGAGCACGTCGCCCGCCCACGCGACCAGCGCGCTCGCGCCGTTGACCTCCGCCACCACGATGTCCAGGCCGCCCGCGAACCGCTCGGCCCCGCCCACCAGGAAGCGCACGACCTTCTCGCGTCCCTCGACCGGCCGCCTGACCGCGGACACCTTGCCGCCGCCGTCGCCCCAGTAGGTGACGTCCGCCGCGAGCAGCTTCTCCAGACCGGCGAGGTCACCCTCGCGGGCCGCCGTGAGGAAGGACATGAGCAGTTCCTCCTGCCGCTCCGGCGCCGGCTCGAAGCGGCCTTCCGGCAGGGCGACCCGGGCCGCCGCCCGCCGGTACAGCTGGCGGCAGTTGGACTCGCTCAGGGCCAGGACGTCCGCGATCTCCCGGTGGGCGTAACCGAACGCCTCGCGCAGCACGTACACGGCCCGCTCGGTCGGCGTCAGCCGCTCCAGCAGGACCAGCAGGGCCATGGAGACCTGCTCGCGACGCTCCGCCGACTCCAGCGGGCCGAGCGTCCCGTCGGAGGTGGCCACCGGCTCGGGCAGCCAGGTCCCGGGGTACTCCTCGCGCCGCGCCCGGGCCGAGGTCAGCCGGGTCAGACAGAGGTTGGTGACGGCCTTGGCGAGCCATGCCCCCGGGTGCTCGATCGCCGCCCGATCGGCGCCGCTGAACCGCAGATACGCGTCCTGCACCGCGTCCTCCGCCTCGTGGGCGGAGCCCAGCAGGCGGTAGGCCAGACCGAACAGCCGGGGCCGGTGGGACTCGAACTCGTCGGAGAGCGGCGAAGGCGTCATGCGCCTCAGCCTGCCAGACGCCCCGGCGGCGTCCCGAGGTCCTGGCGGCCCGGCGGCGGGCAAGGGCCGTCGTCACCGCCACCGGACCCGCCCGCACGATAAGAGGACTAGACCAGTTCGGTCAATAGGTCTGGACCAATAGTCAAGGTGCCCTGGAAATCCGGCAGTTGCGTGACCCGATCGTGTCGCGCAAGGCCGGAGACACATGCTGTGAGGGAGCCCACACCCTCCGTCTGTCTGGAGCGCCGCCCGGCGTGGCACACTGGCCCTGTACCAGAAGCAGCGCACTCCGGGGTCGGTGAAAGTCCGAACCGGCGGTTACAGTCCGCGACCCGGTCGCTTCCAGCGGCCGGTTGACCAGGTGAAATTCCTGGACCGACGGTTAAAGTCCGGATGGGAGGCAGTGCGCGGCGGGCGGGCACGTGTATCCGTGCGCGCCGCCGTATCTGGGGTTTGTCCGCATGTGGACGGGCCTCTTTCGGCGTCGCCCGGTGTGCTCACCCGTACATTCTGTCGTCATCGACAGGCCCCGGAGTCCGTGCCCCAAGAGGCAGGAGGACCCGGGAAGTGTTCACCGGAATCGTCGAAGAGCTGGGTGAGGTTACCGCCGTCGAGAACCTCGGCGACGCCTCCCGCTTCCGGCTCCGTGGCCCCGTCGTGACCGAGGGCGCGCAGCACGGCGACTCCATCGCCGTGAACGGGGTCTGTCTCACCGTCGTGGAGCACGAGGGCGACGAGTTCACCGCCGACGTCATGGCCGAGACCCTGAACCGTTCCAGCCTCGGCGCGCTCGGCGTCGGCTCGCGGGTCAACCTCGAACGCCCCATGGCCGTGGGCGCGCGCCTCGGCGGGCACATCGTGCAGGGTCATGTCGACGGCACCGGCGAGGTGCTGGAGCGCAAGCCCTCGGAGAACTGGGAGATCGTGAAGATCTCCCTCCCGGCGGACCTCTCCCGCTACGTCGTCGAGAAGGGCTCCATCACCGTCGACGGCATCAGCCTCACGGTCGTGGACGCGGGCCCCGACCACTTCACCGTCAGCCTCATCCCGACCACCCTCGCCCTGACCACGCTCGGCCTGAAGCAGCCCGGCGACCCGGTCAACCTGGAGGTCGACGTCGTCGCCAAGTACGTCGAGCGGCTCCTCGGCGACCGTGCCCAGGGAGCCGCCAAGTGAACTGGCTGAACTCCGAGGCCTTCACCCTCTTCGGCCAGCGCATCATCTGGTCGGACATGGTCGGCAACATCCTCGGCCTGATCACCCTCGCCCTCGGCTGGCGCCGCTCCCTGTGGACCTGGCCCGTGCAGTTCCTCTCCGGCCTCGTCCTCTTCGCCGCCTTCTACGGCCATCTGACCGGCAGCGCCGGTAAGCAGGCCGTCGTCATGGCCGTCGCGCTGTACGGCTGGTGGCAGTGGCGGCGCGACCAGGGCCGGGCCGAGGACGGGCACATCGCCCCCCGGTTCGCCAGCTGGCGTGAGCGCGCGGCGATGCTCGGCGCGGCCGCCGCAGGCACGGTCGCGGTGGCCCTGCTCTTCACGGCCTACCCGTCGCTGTCCTGGGACCCCTGGCCCGACGCCTACATATTCGTCGGCACCGTCGTCGCCATGTACGCCCAGGCCAAGGGCATGGTCGAGTTCTGGATCGCCTGGCTGCTGGTCGACCTCGTTGGGGTACCCCTCAACTTCGCCAACGGCTACGCCTTCTCCGGTTTCGTCTACGTCATCTACGGCGCACTCGTCCTGTGGGGCATGCGCGACTGGTGGCTGCGCTCCCGCAGGAGCTCGCAGCCCGTCCTGGAAGGAGCCCCGGCATGACCTCGGCACCGCCCCTGTACGACACGGACGCCATCGAGAGCTTTGGGCTCGACCCCGTCGAGCAGGCCATCGCCGACATCGCGGCCGGCCGCCCCGTCGTGGTCGTGGACGACGAGGACCGGGAGAACGAGGGCGACCTCGTCATCGCCGCCGAGAAGGCGACCCCCGAGATCGTCGCCTTCATGATGAGCGAGTGTCGGGGACTCATCTGCGCCCCCATGGAGGGCGAGGAACTGGACCGGCTGCGGCTGCCGCAGATGGTCCAGGACAACACCGAGTCGATGAAGACCGCGTTCACCATCTCCGTGGACGCCTCGGCCGCTCACGGTGTGAGCACCGGCATCTCGGCCTCCGACCGCGCGACGACGCTTCAGCTCCTCGCGAGCGGCACGGCGGAGCCGGCGGACTTCGTACGGCCCGGCCATGTCTTCCCGCTGCGCGCCAAGCCGGGCGGCGTCCTCACCCGCAACGGCCACACCGAGGCCGCCGTCGACCTCGCCCGGCTCGCGGGTCTGCGCCCGGCCGGCGCCATCGTGGAGATCGCCGGCGAGGACGGCCGCATGCTCCGCCTGCCCGAGCTGATCCCGTTCGCCCGCAAGCACGGCCTGACGATCATCTCCATCGAGGACCTGATCGCCTACCGCCGCGGCAGCGAGCCCACGGTCCGCCGCGAGGCCGAGACCCGCCTGCCCACCAAGCACGGCACCTTCACCGCCTACGGCTACCGCTCCACCGTCGACGGCGTCGAACACGTCGCCCTCGTCCACGGCGATCTCGGCGACGGCGAGGACGTTCTGGTCCGCGTCCACTCCGAATGCCTCACCGGTGACGTCTTCGGCTCCCTGCGCTGCGACTGCGGCCCCCAGCTGGACACCGCCCTGCAGCGCATCCAGGAGGAGGGCCGGGGCGTGGTCGTCTACCTGCGCGGCCACGAGGGGCGCGGCATCGGTCTGCTGTCCAAGCTCCGGGCGTACGAGCTGCAGGAGCGCGGCCGCGACACCCTGGACGCCAACCTCGAACTCGGCCTGCCCGCCGACGCCCGCGACTACGGTGCCGGCGCGCAGATCCTCGCCGACCTCGGCGTGCACAGCGTCCGGCTGATGACCAACAACCCGGACAAGACGGACGCGCTGCTGCGCCACGGCCTGCGGGTCACCGGCCGCGTGTCGATGCCCATCCAGGCGGGCGAGCACAATCTGCACTACCTGCGCACCAAGCGCGACCGTATGGGACACGACCTGCCCTGGCTGGAGACGCCCGCCGTGACCGCTTCCGCGGCCGCGGTCACGTCCGGCTGCGGCAACCAGTAAGCAAGAAGCACTTAGGAGACACGTGAGCGGCAAGGGTGCACCGGAACTGTCCGTACGCAACGCGAGCGACCTCAGGGTCGCCGTCATCGCGGCGCAGTGGCACGTGAAGGTGATGGACGGTCTGGTGAACGGCGCCCTGCGCGCCCTGCACGAACTGGGGATCGACGAGCCGACGCTGATCCGGGTCCCCGGCAGCTTCGAACTCCCGGTCGCCGCCAAGGTGCTGGCCGGGCGCGGCTACGACGCCGTGGTCGCCCTCGGCGTCGTCATCCGCGGCGGCACCCCGCACTTCGACTACGTGTGCCAGGGCGTCACCCAGGGCCTCACCCAGGTCAGTGTGGAGACCGGAGTGCCCGTCGGCTTCGGCGTGCTCACCTGCGACACCGAGGAGCAGGCCCTGGACCGGGCCGGCCTGGAGGGCTCGAACGAGGACAAGGGCCACGAGGCGGTGACCGCGGCGGTCGCGACCGCCGCCACGCTCCGCTCAGTATCCGAACCCTGGCACTGAGGCACCGACCGGAGCGCGTAGGGTAAGGACCACCATGTCCAAGAAGACGTTCGAGGAGCTCTTCACCGAGCTCCAGCAGAAGGCCGCCCACGGCGACCCCGCCACCTCCCGCACCGCAGAGCTGGTCGGCAAGGGCGTTCATGCCATCGGCAAGAAGGTCGTCGAAGAGGCCGCCGAGGTCTGGATGGCCGCCGAGTACGAGGGCAAGGAGGCGGCCGCCGAGGAGATCTCCCAGCTGCTGTACCACATCCAGGTGATGATGGTCGCCCGCGGGATCTCCCTGGACGACGTCTACGCCCACCTGTAAGCCGCCTGCTGCAAAAGCCGTAGAAAACCCCTTCACGCAAAGGAAGCCGACCTCATGCTGCGCATCGCCGTCCCCAACAAGGGTTCACTGTCCGGCCCTGCGGCGGAGATCCTGCATGAGGCCGGCTACCAGCAGCGCCGCGAGTCCAAGGAGCTGCGGATCGTCGACCCGGTGAACGAGGTCGAGTTCTTCTACCTGCGCCCCCGTGACATCGCGATCTACGTGGCCTCCGGCCGCCTCGACGTGGGCATCACCGGCCGCGACCTGCTGATCGACTCCGGCGCCGACGCCGAGGAGATCCTGCCGCTCGGCTTCGCCCGCTCCACCTTCCGCTTCGCCGCCAAGCCGGGTACCGCGAACGGCGTCGAGGACCTCAAGGGCAAGACGGTCGCCACCTCCTACGAGGGCATCGTCGCGGGGCACCTCGAGGACAGCGGCGTCGACGCCTCCGTCGTCCACCTCGACGGCGCGGTGGAGACCGCGATCGAGCTGGGCGTCGCCGAGGTCATCGCCGACGTCGTGGAGACCGGCACCAGCCTGCGCAACGCCGGCCTGGAGGTCTTCGGCGAGCCGATCATGAAGTCCGAGGCGATCGTCATCCGCCGCACCGGCACCGACGGCGAGGAGCCGAAGGTCCGGCAGTTCCTGCGCCGCCTCCAGGGCGTCCTGGTCGCGCGGACCTACGTGATGATGGACTACGACTGCCGCGTCGAGCAGCTGGAGAAGGCCGTCGCGCTCACCCCCGGCCTGGAGTCCCCGACCGTCTCCCCGCTGCACAACGAGGGCTGGGTCGCGGTCCGCGCCATGGTCCCCGCCAAGGAGGCGCAGCGGATCATGGACGACCTCTACGCCATCGGCGCGCGCGCCATCCTCACCACGGCCATCCACGCCTGCCGCCTGTAAGGGGTACGCCGACCGATGTCCGACCTGCCCACCCTTCCCGTCACGTTCCGGCCGGGCCACACCCGGGCGATCCTGCTCACCGCCGGTGTCGTGATCTTCCTCACCATCTCCGGGATCTCGATGCTGCTGGAGCAGCTCGGCCCGGGGGAGCGGGCGAGCTTCTTCATCACCGGGGCGCTGATCTTCTGGGCGCTGGCCCAGATCTCCCGGGTGAAGGTCGTCGCCGACGAGTCCGGTGTCACCGTGGTCAACATCGCCAGCAGGCGGCGCCTGGAGTGGGCGGAGATCGTCCAGGTGAACCTCCGTCCGGGGGATCCCTGGGTGTTCCTCAACCTCAGCGACGGCACCAGCCTGCCCGCGCTCGGCATCCAGCCGGGCCTGGCCAAGCGGCGCGCCATCGCCGACGCGCAGGCCCTGCGGGCCCTCGCCGACGCCCGCTCCACGGCCCATCCGGTGGAAGATCAGGGCTGACTCGGGGGCGGATCCGGGCTGACTCGGGGGCGTCCACCCTGCCCGAGTGGCCCATGTCTTGATTAATCTGGTGACGGAGGCCGTTTCGCTGCGGCCCCGCCCCTGGCGCGCCACCCGGTGCACAGGGGTTCCTGCTACCCGAGGAGTGACTCCCTCCAGCGATGGACGGATCGTCCTGTAGTACCTGCGCCGCCCCGACCCGACATACCGGGAAGGCGGTGGCAGCGTGACCGTCTCCCTGCTGCTCCTCGGAGCGGCTTTCCTGCTGATCCTCGCCAACGGATTCTTCGTGGCGGCCGAGTTCGGCCTGGTGACCGTCGAGGCGACGGACGCCGAGCAGGCCGCCGCCGGGGGCGATCGACGCGCCCGTAGGGTGGCCGAGTCGCTCAAGGAGCTGTCCTTCCAGCTCTCCGGCACCCAGCTCGGCATCACCATCACCTCCCTGGTCGTCGGCATGCTCGCCGAGCCGGCCCTGGCCCGGCTGCTGCACGGCCCCTTCGCCGCCGTCGGTGTCCCGGACGGCGCCGTCTCCGGTGTCGCCGTGGTCGTCGGCATGCTTCTGGCCTCCGCGATCCAGATGGTGATCGGCGAGCTCGTGCCCAAGAACTGGGCGGTGTCCAAGCCCCTGCAGGTCGCCCGGTTCGTGGCCGGCCCGCAGCACCGCTTCGCCCGTCTGTTCCGGCCGGTGATCGCCGCGCTCAACACCGTCGCCAACCGGCTGGTGCGGGCCCTCGGCGTCGAACCCGCCGAGGAGCTGGCCTCCGCCCGCACCCCGGGCGAGCTCGTCTCCCTGGCCCGGCACTCCGCGCAGGCCGGCGCCCTGGAACAGGACACGGCCGACCTGTTCGTCCGCACCCTGTCCCTGGGCGAGCTGACCGCGCAGCACGTCATGACCCCCCGCGTGAAGGTCAGCGCCCTCCAGGACACGGCCACCGCCGAGGACGTCGTCAACCTCACCCGGGCCACCGGTCTGTCCCGCTTCCCCGTCTACCGGGAGAAGATCGACGAGATCGTCGGCATGGCCCATCTGAAGGACGCCCTCGCCGTCCCGGTGCACGACCGGCTGCGCACCCCGGTGGCACGCATCGCCCGCAGGGCGCTGCTGGTCCCGGAGACCCTGCCGGTGCAGCCCCTGCTGGCCCGGCTCCGCTCCGAGCAGCCCATCGCGGTCGTCGTCGACGAGTATGGCGGCACGGCGGGCGTGGTCACCCTGGAGGACATCGTCGAGGAACTGGTCGGAGAGGTCCGCGACGAGCACGACGCCAAGGACATCCCCGAGCTGGCCCCCGCCCCGCCGGAGGACGGACGGCCCGCCTGGGACGCCGACGGCAGCTGCCGCGTCGACATCCTCCAGCGCATAGGCCTCGACGTGCCCGAGGGGCCGTACGAGACGGTCGCCGGCCTCGTCGCCGACCTGCTCGGCCGTATCCCGGTCCCCGGTGACCAGGCCGAACTGCCCGGCTGGCGTCTCTCGGTCCGCCAGGTCGGCCACTACCGCGCCGAGCGGGTCCGCCTGGTCCGAACGGCCCCGGCGGTGAACGTGATGGAGGCCGTCCGATGAGCGTCCTCCAACTGGTCTTCGCCGCGCTTCTCGTGCTCGCCAACGGCTTCTTCGTCGGCGCCGAGTTCGCGCTCGTCTCCGTGCGCCGCAGCCAGATCGAACCGCTCGGCACCGCCCGGGCCCGCCAGGTGCTCTACGGGCTCGAACGCCTGCCCCAGATGATGGCGGCGGCCCAGTTCGGCATCACGGTCTGCTCGCTGACGCTGGGCGCGGTGGCCGAGCGGACGGTGGCGCATCTGCTGGAGCCGGTGTTCGCGGCGGTCCACCTCCCCGACGGCATGGTCCACCCGCTGGGCTATGTCATCGCGCTGGCCGCGGTGGTCTTCTTCCACCTGGTCATCGGCGAGATGGTGCCGAAGAACCTGGCGATGGCGGCCCCCGAGAAGGCGGCGCTGTGGCTGAGCCCCGGCCTGGTCTACTTCGCCCGCCTGTGCAAGCCGATCACCGTGACCCTCGGCGCCTGCGCCCAGGGCATCCTGCGGCTCTTCCGGGTCGAGCCCAAGGACGAGGTCGAGGCCGTCGTCACCAGCGAGCAGCTCAACCGCCTGCTGGAGGACTCCGGCCAGGCGGGCCTGCTCGACCCCGAGGAGCGGGAGCGCCTGGAGGACGCCCTGGAACTGGGCTCCCGCCCGGTGACCGACGTCCTGCTGCGCCGGGAGTCGCTGGTCACGGTGAACCCGTCGGTCACCCCGGGCGAGATCGTCGAGCTGACGGCCCGCACGGGTTACTCCCGCTTCCCGGTCTCGGCGACGGACAAGGGCTCCTTCATGGGTTATGTCCACGTCAAGGACGTCCTCGACCTGGAGCACTCCGACCGCGCCGTCCCGCAGTACGTCTGGCGTCCCATGACCACCCTGCGGGCCGAGCTGCCGCTCGACGACGCCCTCACGGTCATGCGACGGGCGGCCACGCACCTGGCCCAGGTCGCGGACGCCTCCGGCAGGGTGCTGGGGCTCGTCGCTCTGGAGGACGTCCTGGAACTCCTGGTCGGCGAGGTCCGTGACCCGGCCCACCGGGAGATGCCGGAGCCTCGGATGAGCGGGGAGCCGGAGCAGGTGCTCGCCTCCTAGCCGGGGTGGTGCGGGGAGCAGCGCGGCTGCCGGTGCGTCGTGGCTGGTCGCGCGGTTCCCCGCGCCCCTTCGGGGCGCGTCACATACCCGACGGGTCCTGCGGCCCCCGCCCCGAGAGCACTTCCCCGTACGCCTGCATCAAGTCGGCCAGCCGAAGCGTGGCCAAGTCCTCCCGGGACAGCGACCCCGCGTACGTCGACAGCCGAAGATCCCGGTACGCGCAGCTCTTCTCGTACAGCGTGCGCAGGAACCGTCCGTTGCCGAGCTCGTCGATCCACCCCTGCTCGACCACGTGTCCGGCGATCGAGCGCAGTTCCTCCAGCGCTTCCGCGTCCCACTGGTCCCCGTTCTCCGCGGCCAGCACCTTCCCGATCTCGGTGAGTTCCTGCGGCCGGTAGGAGGGGAAGTCGACGCGGGTGGTGAACCGGGAGGACAGTCCGGGGTTCGCGGCCAGCAGCCGGTCCATGCCCTCCGGATAGCCGGCGAGGATCACCACCAGGTGGTCCCGGTTGTCCTCGGCCCGCTTCAGCAGCACCTGCAGGGCCTCGTCGCCGTACGCGTCGCCCTTGCCGTATCCGGAGTTGGACAGCGAGTACGCCTCGTCCACGAACAGCACCCCGCCGATCGCGGAGTCGATCAGCTCGTTGGCCTTCACGGCCGTCTGCCCGAGGTACTCGCCGACCAGATCGGCCCGCTGGGCCTCCACCAGGTGGTCCCCGCCGAGCAGGCCCAGGGCGTAGAAGACCCGGCCCAGGATCCGGGCCACCGTGGTCTTCCCCGTCCCCGACGGCCCCGAGAAGACGAAGTGCCGCTTCGGCGGCTGCACCGGCAGCCCCTGCCCGGCCCGCAGCCGGGCCATGTTCAACTGCGCGGACAACGCCTTGACCTGGCGTTTCACCGGCTCCAGCCCCACCATGCGCTCGAGCTCGGCGAGCGCCTCCTCCAACAGGGCGGGATCGGTCGGCCCGGCCGGAATGGGGGAGGAGACGCCGGTCTTCACCCGCACCCCCGGATCGCTCACCGACGGCAGGGGCCCCGTGGGCAGATCCGGCTCCGGCAGCCGCAGGTCACGGCCCTCGGTGCCGAACAGCGGATCGAATCCGTCGGGCCCGTCCACGCTGTCCTGCCCGGCACCGGTCAGCGTGATCGCGGCCAGGTCGGCGGTGTCGTCGTACCCGTCGCCCTCGGCGATCGCCGCGAGCCGTGCCGAGGTGTCCATGAAGGCCGGGTCGACGCGGTGCACGGCCCGGTACAGGGGGAGCGCGGCGGCGGAGCGGCCCGTGCCCTCGTGCGCCCGCGCCAGCCAGTAGCGCAGCTCCTTGCGCTGCGGCTGCTCGCTGCGGCAGCGCATCAGGGCCGCCGACAGCAGGGGTTCGGCCTGCCCGTACATCTCCAGCCGGACCCGGGCCATGCCGCCGAACAGGCCCGCCTCGATGCCGAGCATGGCATCGTCCAGCAGCGGGTCGGTGTGCCGTATCAGCTGCTCCCAGTCCTTGACCAGATAGGCGCGGCAGGCGTGCAGGAAGCGGACCTGCGGGTCGGTGTCGACCGGGGGCAGCCCGGCCAGGGCCCGGTCCAGCTCGGGCACGTGCCGGCCGTCCAGCCAGTGCGAGGCGTGGGCGAGCAGCAGATCACGCGGGCTCTCCAGCACTGGCTGCACCCACCAGCCCAGCCAGTACCAGGAGTTGAGGGTCCGGCGGTGCCGGGCGCGCTGTTCGCCGAAGCGGTCGCGGTGCCGGAACATCCTGAGCAGCGCGGTCGTCGTGTCGACCCGGAGCGCGTGCAGCCCGAGCCAGCCGTCGGCCATCCCGGGGTCCATCCGCACCGCGGTGCGGAACTCCTCCTCCGCCTGCGGATAGGCGCCCATCGTGTAGGCGTCCACACCCCGCAGCCAGGCCAGGTCGGCCGGGGCCTCGGGGCCCTGCGTGCCGAAGTCCATCCCGTCCCCCCACAGACCGTGTCCCCGTGGTTCACCACCGGGCAGTCGCCCGACGGCCGCCGCGGTCGAACCGCCGTGCCGCGGACCGGAGTTACAGGTGCGCGATCAACCTCGAAGGTCGCACCGAGGGCATCGTACCCGCGCCATGACCGCGCGCCGAAGGGTGCCGCACGGGACGTTTGACGAGGTGGGGGCGGACGGGGCGCACACGGATCGGTGACCGAGGGTGAGCGGATCGGTGCGCCGGGCGCCCGGAAAGAGCCGCGTGGGCAGAACGAAGCCCCCGGTCACGGGGGAACAACCGGGGGCTTCGCGTCTGGGGGCGGTCCCGAATGACCGCTCATTGAGAACGTAAGACCTGTACGGCCCCCGGGTCAAGCGGAGTTGAGGCACTGGGAGAAGTTCCCCCGCAAGGGTCTTCACACGTTCACCACAACGCGGACGCCCCGTCACTCTGGGTCACGCTTTGGTCCGGTCCACGGGTTGTCTCAGGACCCGGCAGTACCTCATACCCCTCGGGTTCCTGCAGCACCAGGAGGTCGGCATGGGGGCGCGTCGGGTCCGCGGCGAAGTGCGCGCGCTCCGCCTCGACCCAGCCCTCCCAGAACTCCCGCTGCTCCGCCCCGTCCCGCAGCCGGCCGCGCGTCCAGGACTCCTCCCGGGGCAGCTCCATCCACAGCAGCCGGGCCAGATGCGGCCGCAGCGCCCGGCGGCCGGCACCGACCCCTTCGACGAGGACCACGGGCGCGGCTGGCAGCGGGCGCGGCGCGCCGAAGCCGCGGGCGCGCCAGTCGTAGGGTGTGTAGGACGCGTTCTCGCCCCGGGCGAGCGGGTGGATCACCTGAGCCATCAGCCGGTCGGTCCACTCGAAGAGCTCCTCGTGGCTGGCGACGTCGTCGAGGTGCAGCACGGGAGCCCCGCCGAGCGCGGCGGCCAAGTGCCCGGCGAACGTGGACTTTCCCGAGCCGGCGTGTCCGTCGACGCCGATCAGCCGGACCGGCCCCAGGGAGGGGGCGAGCCCGCGCAGCCGGGCGGCGAGGTCGCGAATGATGGTTCCCCCGGTTGTGGTCGGTGTGGGCGGTTTTCCGGAAACAGTGTAGTAGTGGTCGCGTTTTGAATCATCGGCTGGCAGCCAGTCAATGGCCCGGATAAACATTCGCGAATCCCCTGACCGATATGTCGAATTAGGCGTTCCGGGTGTGCCTGTCGCTGAGTAGGGTGCCTCCAGCGCAACCGCTGTGCGCCGTACGGGGACTGGCAGGGGGAGATGGCCGCGGAGTTATTCGAAGGGCACTACGTGTGGCATCCGGCGGCCGACGACCGTGTCCTGGCGAGCGTATGCGTCGATGTGCGTGTCGGACGTTATCGATACGCGTCCGAGGCGCTCGCCGAGTCGCGAACCGACCACGCCCTGCGCGCCCATCGCTCGCTGGTCCTCGCCTCGGAGGCGGCCGGCACCGATCTGGTCGAGCGCTGGCTCGCCGAGGAACCGACGCCCGAGGCGACGCTGATGTGGGCCCGGGTCGCCGTGCAGCGCGCCCTGCGGGCCGCCGACGCCCGCGACGAGCGCGCCGAGGCGCTGGAGCGGATCGCGCTGACCGCCTGCGACCGCGCCGCCGCCATGGCCCCCGAGGACCCCACGCCCTGGGTCGCCAAGCTCGCCATGGCCCGGCTGCATCGGCCGAGCGACCCGGCACCGCGGGGCCTGCTCACCGCCCCGGCCGGGCCCTGGCGGCTGTTCGCGCACGTCCTGTCGCTGGACCCCTGGCACCGCGAGGGCCACCACCGCTTCCTGTCGTTCTTCTTCACGCGGCACGGCGGTTCGGTCAACGCGGCTTGGGACGTGGCCGCCTTCCTCAGCCAGCGGGCGCCCGCCGACTCCGCCCTCCGGCTGCTGCCGCTGGTGGCCCTGGTGGAGAGCTACAACCCCACCCAGCTGCTCGCCGACCGCGTCTGGGAAGAGCCGCAGTGGCGCTCCACCGCGCTGGCGATCTACCGGAACTGGCTGCCCGCGGTGGCCCGTTACCGCTTCACCCCGGTGCTCGACCTGGCCTACCTCGCGCACGCCCTGGTCATGGCCCGGCGCGAGTTCGAGGCCCGGGCGGTGTTCACGGCGATGGGCCCGTACGCCTCGCGCATGCCCTGGAGCGCCTTCGGCGACCCCGCCGAGCAGCTCTCCCGGGCCCGGCGCGCCTGCGGCCTGCCCGTGCCGCGGCCCGACTGACCCCGGCTCGTCCCTTTCACCTCCATCTCCACCCCCATCGAGTTTCACCCCATCGAGAGAAAGGCCGAACTGTGTCGGAACGGACATCGACGCCACGGGCGAAGGCCCGCGCGGGTGAGGACGCGGTCGTGCTCGACGACGACGCGACCCTGCACGCGATGGGTTATCCGCGGAAACTCACCCGCCGCTTCCAGGCGTTCGACAATTTCGCGATCTCCTTCACCATCATCAATATCCTCTCGGGTATTTTCTCGTCCTTCGGATTCGGGATGAACGCGGGCGGCCCGCGAATTCTCGTGTTCGGCTGGATCGGGGTCTGCGTCATGGTGCTCCTCATCGGTGCGGCCATGGCGGAAGTCGCCTCGGCCTATCCGACGAGCGGTGCCCTGTATTTCTCTGCCGGTAAACTTGCAAAGCGCCACAAGGGCGCCTGGTCCTGGTTCACCGGCTGGCTGAACTTCGTGGGCCAGATCGGCGGCACCGCCGCCACCGGTTATGCGGCCGCCACCTTCATCCAGGCCTTCATCCACCTGCAGTGGCCCTCCTACCAGCCGACCACGCACCAGACGGTGCTGATCACGGCCCTGATCATCGTCGTGCAGGGCCTCGCCAACACGTACACCGTGCAGCTCGTCGCCGTACTGAACCGCATTTCCGTGTGGTGGCTGCTGGTCGGACTCGTGGTGATCGTCGGCGCACTCATAGTGATGCCCGATCACCACCAGCCGGCGTCCTTCGTGACGCATTTCGAGAACAACACCGGCTTCACGAGCGGACTTTACGGCGGCATGCTCGGCCTGCTGGTCACCAGCTGGACGTTCACCGGGTTCGACGGCAGCTTCCACATGTCCGAGGAAACGGTCCACGCGACGGTCAACGCGCCCAAGGGGATCACCCGCGCCATCGGGTATTCGGCGATCACCGGTCTGATCCTGATGCTGGCACTCGTCTACAGCATCGGCGACTACGCCAAGGTGGCCGGTTCGGATGCGCCGCCCGTCCAGATTCTCATCGACGGCCTCGGTCTCGGCACCGCCAAGGTCATGCTCCTCATCGTCATCGGCGCGATGCTCTTCTGCGGTCTCGCCAACCTCACCAGCAACACCCGGCAGATCTTCGCCTTCTCCCGGGACGGCGCCATGCCCGGCTCCCGCTGGTGGCACTCGGTCTCGCCGCGCACCCGTACGCCCGTGAAGGCGGTGTGGCTCGCGGTGGCCTGCTCGGTCGCCCTGGTCGTGCCCGGCTGGTGGTCGCACACCGCGTTCACCGCGATCGTCAGCGTCAACGTGGTCGGCCTCTTCCTCGCCTACGCCGTGCCGATCTTCCTGCGGCTGCGGCTCGGCGGCGAGTTCCAGCCCGGGCCCTGGCACCTGGGCCGCTGGGGCCGGCCGGTCGGCTGGCTCGCGGTGATCTGGATCGTGCTCAGCAGCGTGCTGTTCATGCTGCCGCAGGCCTCGCCGATCACCGTCGACACCTTCAACTACGCGCCGATCGCGCTCGCCGTCGTCCTGCTTGTCGCGACGGTGTGGTGGTTCGCCACCGCCCGCCGCCGCTTCCAGGGGCCGATCAGCTACGGCCGGCCCGACGAGGTCGCCGCGATGGATCTCGTCTGACGCCGAGCACCACGGCAGGAGGCGTCCAGCCGGGGTGGCTGCGGGGAGCTGTGCGACTGCGGGCCGGTCGCGCGGTTCCCCGCTCGGCGTCTCGAGCGGGCTCCCCTCTGCCGTTCCAGTGGACGAGACCAATATTGATGGCGCCGCATGGGCAGAAGTGCTGGCAGCGCCCATGCCGCCTGCTCCATAGTTGGCGCACACACCGCACCGGATCATCGGACACCTGGGGGTAATCGCGCCCATGAGCAGAGCCCAACAGCCGTCCCGCAGAACCGTCCTCACCGCAGCCGTCGCCGCGGCGGTGGCCGGTGGAACGGTCCCCGCTGCCGCCGCGCAGCGAGCCACCGCCGCGGACGACCCCGGCCAGGCGCCGGCCCGCCCGATCGACTACCACTCCTGGACCACGTACCGCGAGTGGCGCCTCGGCGTGGCCCAGGGTGTCCGGGCCGTCGCCGGCGCCCGCCCCGGCGTCCTGATCGGCGCCCCGGCCGGGCGCACCGACTACACCGACCCGCACACCGGCACGACCGCCACCTGGGAGTACGCCACCTGGACCTCCCCGGTCCACCGGCTCACCGTCCCCGCCACCGAGGTCGTCTCCTCCTGGAACGCCCACACTCCCGAGGGCACCTGGCTCCAGGTGGAACTCCAGGGCACGTACTCCGACGGCACCGAGACCCCGTGGTACGTGATGGGCCGCTGGGCGGCCGGTGACCAGGACATCAAGCGGACCTCGGTGGACGGCCAGGCCGACGGCAAGAGCAGCATCTGGACCGACACCTTCGCCATCGACGACGCGAGCACCGGCCTGCGCCTGGCGTCGTACCGGCTGCGCCTCACCCTCTACCGCAGGCCGGGGACGCATCTGACGCCGACCGTGTGGCGGCTGGGCGCCATGGGGTCCGACATCCCCGACCGCTTCACCGTCCCCGCCTCCACCCCCGGCCTCGCCCAGGAACTGGCCGTCCCGCGCTACTCGCAGGAGATCCACAAGGGCCAGTACCCGCAGTACGACGGCGGCGGCGAGGCGTGGTGCAGCCCCACCTCCTCGCAGATGATCATCGAGTACTGGGGCGGCCGACTCACTCCAGAGCAGCTGTCCTGGGTCGACCCGACGTACGCCGACCCGCAGGTGGACCACGCCGCCCGCTTCACCTACGACGCCCAGTACGAGGGCTGCGGAAACTGGCCGTTCAACGCCGCGTACGCGGCCACGTTCGATGGCCTGCAGGGCGTGGTGACGCGACTCGCCTCGCTCACCGACCTGGAGACCCTCATCGCGGCCGGCATCCCGGCCATAACGTCCCAGTCCTTCCTGAAGACCGAGCTGACCGGCGCCGGCTACGGCACCTCCGGCCACCTGATGACCGTGATCGGCTTCACCGCGGACGGCGACGTGATCGCCAACGACCCGGCCTCGCCGAGCGACGAGGCGGTACGACGGGTCTATCTGCGCCGGGAGTTCGAGAACATCTGGCTCAGGACCAAGCGGTACAACGCCTCCGGCAAGGTCGTCTCCGGCACCGGGGGAGTCTGCTACCTCTACTTCCCGGCCCACCCGAGCCCGAGCCAGGGCATGGCGCTTGCGGCGGTGGGTGTGCACTGACCGTGTGAGCAAGCTCATCGCCGCAGACGCCGTCGCGGGTGGCAAGGTGGACAAATGGATATGACCACACACCCGGCCTCCGCCACCCGCGCGCGCACCGGCGGTCCCCGCGAGGACGGCCCGAAGATCCTCGAGCACGTCATGGGCTGGGTCCTCGTGGCCGTCGTCGCCATGTTCGTGACCCAGCTCGGCCTGCTCTGACACCCGGGCTCGGCCCGCTCCGCATCGACCCGCTCACGTGTGCGGCATGTTCTGACATACTGCGGTGGTCCCGCCGACCGCCTGGAACAGGGTCGAAATTGAATGTGCCGCATCAGCGTGCCGCCGTCCGTCCCCGGATGCGCGGCACCGAGCGCTCGACGGCCCGTCGCGCCGAACTCATCGCCATCGGGCGGAAGTTGTTCGCCGACACCTCCTACGACGCGCTGTCCATGGACGACATCGCCCGCCAGGCGCATGTCGCCAAGGGGCTGATCTACTACTACTTCCGGTCCAAGCGCGGCTATTACCTGGCGATCATCCAGGACTCCGTCGCCGACCTGGTCACCTTCGCGGCGAACGGTCTCGAGTTGCCCGCCGTGGACCGGGTCCACCGCACCATCGACGGCTATCTGCGCTACGCCGAGCACCACCAGGCCGCCTACCGCACCATCGTCAGCGGCGGCGTCGGCTTCGACGCCGAGGTGCACGCCATCCGGGACGGCGTCCGCGAGGCGATCATCGCCACCATCGCCGATGGGGCCTACGGCCGCAGCGACATCGCCCCGCTCGCCCGGATGGGCCTGCTCTCCTGGGTGTGCAGTGTCGAGGGCGCGACCCTGGACTGGATCGACCGCCCCGAGCTGTCCCGCGACACCATGCGCGAGCTGCTGGTGAAGACGCTCGGCGGAGCCCTGCGGGCCGTCGAGGAACTGGACCCGGCCTACCCGGCGCCGCAGCCGGCCCGCCGCGACACCTGACACACCGGGGGACTTCAGGCTCGTGGTCCTCCGCTCCCGAGTCCCCCTGGTGCCGGGCTAGTCGATGGCCTTGATCAGCTCGCCGTTCGCGGTGTCGCCGCTCAGTTCCCAGAAGAAGGTGCCGCCGAGGCCCTGCTGGTTCTTGTACGTCATCTTCGTCGCGATGGTCGCCGGGGTGTCGTAACTCCACCAGTCACTGCCGCACTTGGCGTAGGCCGTGCCGCCCACGGTGCCGGTCGCCGGGCACTTGGACTTGAGCACCTTGTAGTCGTCGATGCCCTGCTCGTAGGTCCCCACCGCCGGTCCGGTGGCCGTCCCGCCGGGCGCCGCTTGTGTGACCCCGGTCCAGCCGCGGCCGTAGAAGCCGATGCCGAGCAGCAGCTTGGACGCCGGGATGCCGAGGCCCTTGAGCTTGGCGATGGTCGCGGAGGTGTTGTAGCCCGCCTTCGGGATGCCCGAGTAGGAGGTCAGCGGGGAGTGCGGGGCGGTCGGGCCGCTCGCGTCCCAGGCGCCGAAGTAGTCGTACGTCATGGGGTTGTACCAGTTCACGTACTGCGCGGCGCCCGCGTAGTCCGCCGCGTCGATCTTGCCGCCGCCTGAGGCGTCCGCGGTGATCGCCGCCGTGACCAGCGCGCTGCCGCCGAACTTCGACCGCAGCGCCGCCATGACGTTCCGGAACGCCTCCCGGCCGCTGGTGTCGCAGGTGTTGCCGCAGGCGTTGGGGTACTCCCAGTCGATGTCGATGCCGTCGAACAGCCCGGCCCACTTGGAGTTCTTCACCAGGTCGTAGCAGGACTGGGCGAAGGCGGCGGGGTTCTTCGCGGCCTCGCCGAAGCCGCTCGACCAGGTCCAGCCGCCGAAGGACCACAGGATCTTCAGGCCCGGGTGCTTCTTCTTCAGCTTCAGCAGCTGGTTGAAGTTGCCGCGCAGGGGCTGGTCCCAGGTGTCGGCGACGCCGTCCACCGACTCGGCGGCGGTGTAGGTGCGGTCGGTGGCCGCGTAGGAGTCGCCCATGGCGCACTTGCCGCCGGTGACGTTGCCGAAGGCGTAGTTGATGTGGGTCAGCCGGGCCGCCGACCCCGAGGTCTCGACGTTCCTGACGTAGTACTTGCGGTCGTAGGTGCCCCATTCGGTGAAGTAGCCGACGACCTTCGAGCCGGCCTTGACCTGCGGCGCGGCCGGGGCCGCCGCGGTGGCGGTGCCCGCGCCGGCGAGCAGTCCGGCGCCGAGGACGGCGGTACACGCGGTCGCGACGAACGCCCGCAGCCGCGAGCGGTGGGGAGTGTGCATCGGGTGTCTCCTCGTGGGGGGAGGGAAACGCGCGCCGATTGGCATGAACGCGGTAAAGCGTTGGTCATGCACAGTAGGAGGACTAGACCACTGAGTCAATGGTTCGGACCAATTGTGCGGTCGCTGGGCGGCCCGACTGGATTCTTGAAGTAAGCGGTCGTTAACTGGTGACTGGAGGTCGCTGATCGGGCATACTCACAGCGCACAGCCGCTGGTCAGCCGCTTCCGAGACCCGGGAGAGGGCGCCTTCGGCCATCCGGAAAGACCAGGCGGAGCCGCCCCCACCCCCAGGGCCAGACCGCCGGTGCCCGACCAGGGAGGAGACCGACGCCATGTCCGACCGCGACCCGCAGCCGGTGGAGCGTCAGCTGCCGACGGAGGAGGCGCGGGATCTGCTCGCTCTCGTCCGTGACATCGCCCAGCGTGAGATCGCGCCGAAGGCGGCCGAGGAGGAGGACGCGGGGCGCTTTCCGCGCGAGGTCTTCACCCTGCTGTCCGAATCGGGCCTGCTCGGCCTGCCGTACGACTCCGAGTACGGCGGCGGCGACCAGCCCTACGAGGTGTACCTGCAGGTCCTGGAGGAGCTCGCCGCGGCGCGGCTCACCGTGGGCCTCGGCGTCAGCGTGCACACGCTCGCCTCCTACGCGCTCGCCACCTACGGCACCAAGCAGCAGCAGGTCGAGCACCTGCCCGCCATGCTCGGCGGCGGCCTGCTCGGGGCGTACTGCCTCTCCGAGCCGTCCTCCGGCTCCGACGCGGCCTCACTTCGCACGAAGGCCGTGCGTGACGGCGACCAGTGGGTGATCAACGGCACCAAGGCCTGGATCACGCACGGCGGCATCGCCGACTTCTACACCGTGATGGCCCGCACCGGCGAGGAGGGGCCGCGCGGGATCAGCGCCTTCCTTGTCCCCGGGGACGCGCCCGGGCTGAGCGGGGCGGCGCCCGAGAAGAAGATGGGCATGAAGGGATCGCCCACCGCGCAGGTCCACCTCGACGGCGTCCGCGTCGGCGACGACCGGCGGATCGGCGAGGAGGGCCAGGGCTTCTTCATCGCCCTGTCCGCCCTGGACTCCGGACGGCTCGGCATCGCCGCCTGCGCGATCGGCCTCGCCCAGGCCGCCCTGGACGAGGCGGTCGCCTACGCCACCCAGCGCCGGCAGTTCGCCCGCCCCATCGCCGACTTCCAGGGCCTGCGCTTCATGCTCGCCGACATGGCCACCCAGATCGAGGCGGGCCGCGCGCTCTACCTCGCGGCGGCCCGGCTGCGTGACGCCGGCAAGCCGTTCGCCAAGCAGGCCGCCATGGCGAAGCTGCACTGCACCGACACGGCCATGAAGGTGACCACGGACGCCGTGCAGATACTCGGCGGGTACGGCTACACCACCGACTTCCCGGCCGAGCGCTACATGCGTGAGGCCAAGGTCCTGCAGATCGTCGAGGGCACCAACCAGATCCAGCGGATGGTCATCGCCCGTCACGTGGCGGGACCCGAAGCTCACTGAACTGCCCCGTGCGGACCGTCGGGGCCACCAGCCTGATCCACTCCGGGTCGTGGCGGCCCGGCAGGGTCCGGCCCCGGTCGGCCCACGTCCGCATGAGGTCGCGGTAGATGGGCGGGTCCTGCGGGGCGGGCGGCGGCGGAACCGATTCTGCGGGTCGGGGGACGAGAATGCGGCGCTGACGCCCGGTGGCCGCGTGCATGGGGGTCATGCCCGATCAACGCGGCAGCGCCCGGGCAGGTCACCGCCCGGCGGAATCGAGCGTCAGTCCAGACCCGTCCCGTCCCCGCTCTGGCCTCCTCCGGTCATCTGACGTACCGTCAGCCGATCGACGCTCAGGGGGTGCCCGTGGCCGACGACCGTCCCGTACCGCTCGACGAGTACCCGGTGCACCAGGTACCGCTGTCCATGAAGCACGTGGCGACCGGCGACGTAACGCCTACGACCGCTGCATCTTCCACGTCTTCGACCACGCGGGCCGGGCCCTGCTCATCCTCGGCCTCGGCGTCTACCCCAACCTCGGCGTGATCGACGCCTACGCCACCCTGCGCACCGGGGACACCCTGCACGCCGTCCGCGCCTCGGACGCCCTGGGCGAGGACCGGATGCGGCTCGCCGTCGGCCCGCTGCGCATCGAGGTCCCGCGACCGCTCCGGGAACTGCGACTCATCTGCGCGGACGAGCGGCTGTCGTACGACCTCACCTGGACGGCCGCCTTCCCCGCCCTCTGGGAACCGCACCACCTCCAGCGCCGGGGCGACCGGCTCACCCTGGAGGGCCGCCGCTTCGTCCAGGCGGGCACCGCGCAGGGCGTGATCCGGGCCGGGGGAGAGGAGTTCCGGGTCACCGCGGACGGCTGGACCGGCACCCGGGACCGCAGCTGGGGCGTGCGGCCCGTCCCCGGCGAGGACGGCGGGCGGCTCGCGGCGGACCACCCCACCGAGGGCTTCCACTGAATCTGGTGCCCGGTCCGCTTCGACGACCGCTTCCTGATGGTCATCACCCAGGAGGACGCCGACGGCCACCGCTCCCTGAACGAGGCGACCCTGGTCCGCCCCGGCCGGCGCGACCGCCAGCTGGGCTGGCCGCAGGCCGAGATCCGCTACCGCTCCGGCACCCGCCACCCGGAACGGGCGGTCGTCCATCTGGGGGACGCGCGGGAATCGCGGAAGCTGGACGTCGAGATCCTGGCCTCCTCGCCGCTCGCCCTGGGCGCGGGCTATCCGCCGGCGGACGACTGGCAGCACGGCACCTGGCGGGGGCCCGGCTGGACCGACCGGCGCACCTACGACATGAACCTGCCCCACCCGCTCGCCGGTTACGGCGTCACCGACCACTCCGCCCGCTTCCGGCTCGACGGGCAGAGCGGGTACGGCATCTTCGAGCACGGCTCGTTCGGCCGGCACGACCCGAGCGGCTTCACCGGCTTCGACTCGGTCGCTCCCTGAGGCACCGATCGCGCCCTGAGACATCAGCCGCACCCGAGGGAGGAGCCCCCATGGCCACGGCACCGCGTCCCCGTACCACCACCCGCGACCCCGAGGAGCTCGCCCGGCGCCTCACCGTCTGGCTCGGCAGCCGGCTACCCGGTGCCAAGGCGACCGGCGTCACCGTCCCCGCCTCCAACGGCATGTCCAGCGAGACCCTGCTGTTCGACCTCGGACACCCTCAAGCGCCTTGCGCGACCTGCGCGTTGCGGCTCGCGGCGGATCCCGCGGCGTACACCGTCTTCCCCGAGTACGACATGGCCCGCCAGTACCGCACCCTGCGCCTGGTGGCCGAGCGCACCGACGTGCCCGTGCCCCGGGTGCTGTGGCTGGAGGAGGACCCCGGCCCGCTCGGGGCGCCGTTCTTCGTCATGGAGCGGGTCGCCGGCCGGGTGCCGCCGGACGTCATGCCGTACACCTACGAGGGCAGTTGGCTGCACGCGGCGAGCGATGCCGAACGCGAGCATCTGGAGGTGGAGACCGTCGGACTGCTGGCCCGCCTGCACGACCAAGTACCCCCGGCCGAGGCCCGGTTCCTCACCCAGCCCGGCCCGGAGGACGCGCTGCGCCGCCATGTGACGGCCCAGCGGGCCTACTACTCCTGGGTGATCGACGGCCTGTTCCCCTCACCCCTCATCGAGGCCGCCTTCGACCGGCTGGAGGAACTGTGGCCGCGCGAGGTGGGCGAACCCGTCCTCAGCTGGGGCGACGCACGCGTCGGAAACATCGTCTACGACGGGTTCGACCCCGTGGCCGTCCTGGACTGGGAGATGGCGGCACTCGCCCCGCGCGAGGTCGACCTCGGCTGGCTCGTCTATCTGCACCGCTTCTTCCACGACCTCACGGTCGCCCTCGGACAGCGCGGACTGCCGGACTTCCTGCGCCGGGACCGCGTCGAGGCCCGCTACGCCCGGCTGACCGGCCACACCCCGCGGGACATGGACTTCCACACCCTCTACGCCGCCCTCCGGCACGCGATCGTCATGCTGCGCATCGCCTACCGGCAGGCGTACTTCGGGGAGGTCGCCGTCCCGGCGGACCCGGACACACTGATCCTGCACCACGACAGCCTGCGCGCCATGGTGCAGGGCACGTACTGGATGCGGTGAGGCGGCTCAGGCGGCCTGGCGGCGCATCGCCGGCACGCGCATCGGGCGCGAGCCCGGGCCGCCGACGTGCGAGAACGGCTGCGTGCGCCAGTCCAGAGTCTGGGGGAGCGTCAGCAGCAGGGCGGTGTCCTGCTCCTGCGGCTCGGCGGACTCGTCCGCGGGGCGGGCGTCGGCGGCCGAACGGCCCGTGCCCGCGCACACCGTGAGACCGAACGGGTTCCACGGCGAGGCGCACAGCGCGTGCTCGGGCAGCACCTGCTCGTCCGCCAGCAGCGCGATCGGCTGGGCGCAGTCCGGGCAGATCACCCGGTACATCTCGAAGGTGTCGTAGGCGTCCAGTTCGTCGTCGAAGGCGTCGGGTTCGACGCCCTCCGGCTCGGGCTCGACGACCGGCTGCTGCCGCTTGGACGCGGATCGACCAGGGCGATGGACACTCTGCATGGGATTCTCCCCCTAAGGCTGGGCCGTTACGGCGCTGCGGCCTCGACCACAGCAAGCACTTCCCGTCCGCCCTCGGCGGTAATCACGAGAACATCACGGAGCCCGTTCGGGATGTGTGGCGTTCGTCACATGCCGCGTGCAGGTGCGTGCTGCGGGCCTTATGCGCCGCTTTTTGTATCGAACCGGCTATGACCTGCGCTCTCGGCTATCCCAGGAGATCAAGCGCACTGTAGGTTTTGGCGCCATGGAGGAGCTGGACCGACAGATCGTGCAGCTGCTCGTCAAGGACGGGCGGATGAGCTACACCGACTTGGGCAAGGCCACGGGCCTGTCCACGTCCGCCGTGCACCAGCGGGTGCGGCGGCTGGAACAGCGTGGCGTCATCCGCGGCTATGCCGCGGTGGTCGACCCCGAGGCGGTCGGGCTGCCGCTCACCGCGTTCATCTCGGTGAAACCCTTCGACCCCAGCGCCCCCGACGACATCTCGGACCGCCTCGCCGGCGTCCCCGAGATCGAGGCCTGCCACAGCGTCGCGGGCGACGAGAACTACATCCTCAAGGTGCGCGTGGCGACACCGCACGAGCTGGAGGAGCTGCTGGCGAGGCTGCGGAGCCTGGCGGGCGTCTCGACGCGGACGACGGTGGTCCTGTCGACGCCGTACGAGGCACGGCCACCCCGGATCTGATCGCTGCCTCCCAGCACGCCCCAGGTGCAGGTCCTCCCCGGCGGCAGGGGAAACTGTCCGCTATGAGCGACCGCACCGCCGACCCCCAGCCCCCCGAGACCGTCCTCCTGCGCCGAGGAGAGGTGCACAGCCCCGCGGATCCCTTCGCCACGGCGATGGTGGTCGAGCGCGGCCAAGTCGCCTGGGTCGGTTCGGAGGGCGCCGCCGACGCCTTCGCCGACGGCGTCGACGAGGTGATCGACCTCGACGGCGCCCTGGTGACCCCGGCCTTCACCGACGCCCATGTGCACACCACCGCCACCGGCCTCGCCCTGACCGGCCTGGACCTGTCCGACGCCCCCACCCTGGAGGCGGCCCTCGCCCTGGTCCGCGACTTCGCCGCCGCACGCCCGGACGACCGCGTCCTGCTGGGCCACGGCTGGGACGCCGCCCGCTGGCCCGGCGGCCGCCCGCCGACCCGCGCCGAACTCGACGAGGCCACCGGCGGCCGTCCGCTGTACCTCTCCCGCATCGACGTGCACTCGGCGGTCGTCACCACCGCCCTGCTGGACCTGATCCCCGGCGCCCCCCGCGAGGACGCCCCGCTCACCGCCGACGCCCACCACACCGTCCGCGAGGCCGCCCTCGCCGCCATCACCCCGGCCCAGCGCGCCGAGGCCCAGCGCACCGCGTTCGCCCACGCGGCCTCCCTCGGCATCGGCTCGGTGCACGAGTGCGGCGGCCCGCGGATCTCCTCCGAGGACGACTTCACCGGCCTGCTGAGGCTGGCCGCCGAGGTGCCCGGCCCCCGCGTCGTCGGCTACTGGGCCGAACGGGCCGACGAAGGCGTGGCGAGGGCCCGGGATCTGGGCGCCGTGGGCGCGGCCGGCGACCTCTTCGCCGACGGCTCGATCGGCTCGCACACCGCCTGTCTGCACGAGCCGTACGACGACGCCGGCCACACCGGCACCGCCTACCTGGACGCCGCAGCCGTCGCCGCCCATGTCGTCGCCTGCACCGAGGCGGGCCTGCAGGCCGGTTTCCACGCCATCGGCGACGCCGCCGTGACCGCCGTCGTGGAGGGCGTGCGCGCCGCGGCAGAGAAGCTCGGCCTCGCCCGGATCCGCGCCGCCCGGCACCGCGTCGAGCACGCCGAGATGCTCACCCCCGAGACCGTCGCCGGCTTCGCCGAGCTGGGCCTGATCGCCTCCGTGCAGCCCGCCTTCGACGCGCTGTGGGGCGGCGAGGACGGCATGTACGCCCGGCGGCTGGGCGTGGAACGGGCCCGCACCCTCAACCCCTTCGCGGCCCTGCTGCGCGCCGGTGTGCCCCTCGCCTTCGGCTCCGACAGCCCGGTCACCCCGCTCGACCCGTGGGGCACCGTCCGCGCCGCCGCGTTCCACCGCACGCCCGAGCACCGGGTCTCCGTCCGGGCCGCCTTCACCGCGCACACGCGCGGCGGCTGGCGGGCCGTGGGCCGGGACGACGCCGGCGTTCTGGTGCCGGGCGCGCCCGCCGACTACGCGGTCTGGCGCACCGACGAGCTGGTCGTCCAGGCCCCCGACGACCGGGTGGCCCGCTGGTCGACGGACCCGCGCTCCGGCACGCCCGGCCTGCCGGACCTCACCCCTGGCCGTGACCTGCCGGTCTGCCTGCGCACCGTGGTCGGCGGACGGACCGTTTTCGTACGGCCGGGCGAGTGATCTACGGGGGTGGCGGGGCGGCGCTCGCTCGCCGGCGCCCCGCCGCCCGACCTGCGCATCCTCCCCCGAGGCCGCCCCTTTGGGGCCGTCGTCGCAGGCCAGAGGGCTGTTGACAGTCGACGGCCGAGGGCCGGTAGGTTCGTCCGAGTCCACCACCGGACGCCCGACCGGGGAATGTTCGCGAACTCGTCGCAGCGCTGCTGGGTCAGGGACGGTGTGCCGCACCGGGGCACCGTCGCTTGGGAGCCAGGCTCAGCGCCCGCGCCGACGAGGGAACGTTCCGGCCGGTCGGCAAGGTGTGACCCGGGTGGGGCCCGTGCGCTCAGTAGACAACGGCTTTCGGTCGATCCGCAGCCAGCGGGTCCCAGGTCGGCCCGAAGGGCGCCGGGCCCCCATCCGCCGTGACGGGGAAGCGGTCCCGTGTGCTGTGAAAGGTGCCGAAAAGCGCATTCTTACCCCACTCTTGTGGAATCGACACCACCAAAGGCATGAGTCGGCACGTCATACCAGGCAGCGGCCACTATGGTGGACGCCTGCGTACGACCAGAAGGGGCAGCAGTGAACGACGGCGACGGGACCCTCGCGGCCAAGGCCCAGGGGAGGCAGTTCGGTCCGCTCGGCACGGCCTTGGTGATCATTCCGACCTACAACGAGGCGGAGAACATCAAGACCATCGTCGGCCGGGTGCGCAAGGCCGTTCCCGAGGCGCACGTGCTGATCGCGGACGACAACAGCCCGGACGGCACCGGCAAGCTCGCCGACGAGCTGGCGGCCGAGGACGAGAACGTCCAGGTGATGCACCGCAAGGGCAAGGAGGGCCTGGGCGCCGCCTACCTCGCGGGCTTCCGCTGGGGCCTGGAGCGCGACTACGGCGTGCTGATCGAGATGGACGCCGACGGCTCCCACCAGCCCGAGGAACTGCCCCGGCTGCTCACCGCGCTCAAGGGCGCCGACCTGGTGCTCGGTTCCCGCTGGGTGCCCGGCGGCCGCGTGGTGAACTGGCCCAAGTCCCGTGAGTTCATCTCCCGTGGCGGCAGCCTCTACTCCCGGCTCGCCCTCGACCTGCCCCTGCGCGACATCACCGGCGGCTACCGCGCGTTCCGCCGCGAGACCCTGCAGGGTCTGGGTCTGGAGCAGGTCGCCTCGCAGGGGTACTGCTTCCAGGTCGACCTGGCCCGCCGCGCGGTCAAGGCCGGCTTCCACGTGGTCGAGGTGCCGATCACCTTCGTCGAGCGCGAACTCGGCGACTCCAAGATGAGCAAGGACATCCTCGTCGAGGCGCTGTGGCGGGTCACCGCCTGGGGCGCGAGCGAGCGGGTCGCCAAGCTCACCGGCAAGAGCAAGCGGGCCCAGTAGTCCCGCGTCGGCCCTCGGCGGACATCCCCTTATCCCGCGCTGAGCAGCCGCCAGGCACACTGGGGGCATGACGACTGGCGCTCCGACCTCTCCGTACACCGCCCGGCCCCGGCGCTCCCGGCTGCGCAGGTATCTGCCGCTGGGCGTCGCCGCCTGGCTGGTGCTGGAGATCTGGCTGCTGACCCTGGTCGCGGGGGCGGCCGGGGGGTTCGCCGTGTTCCTGCTGCTCGTGGCGGCCTTCGTGGCCGGCTCCGTGGTCATCAAGCGGGCCGGCCGCCGTGCCTTCCAGAGCCTGAACGAGGCGCTGCAGCGGGGCGGCTCGCCGGAGCGCGGCGGCGGCAACGGCCTGATGATGCTGGGCGGACTGCTGCTGATGATCCCGGGCCTGGTCTCCGACGCGGCCGGCCTGCTCCTGCTGCTGCCGCCAGTGCAGCAGGCCGTGAGCCGGTACGCGGAGAACGCCCTGGACAAGAGGCTGCGCACGGCGGCCCCGGGCAGCTTCGGCGACGCCTTCCAGCAGGCCCGCATCCACCGTCCCGACGGCAAGGTGGTGCAGGGCGAGGTCATCCAGGAGGACCGGCCCGAGCCGGGGGAGCAGGAGCGTCCGCCGCTGACCCGCTGAGCACGCCCCCGGACATGCGGAAAACCGCGGGCGCCGTACGTGGATCACGTACGGCGCCCGCGGTTTTGTGTAGCTGTGTCTTCGCCCAGCCAGCAGGGACTAGGCCGACTTGCGGCTGTCCCGAGGGTGAACCGCGATGTTCATCGCCCCCGAGCGCAGAACCGCCAGGCGCTCCTCGAGGACCTCTTCGAGTTCCTCACGGGTCCGCCGCTCCATCAGCATGTCCCAGTGGGTACGCGCGGGCTTGGCCTTCTTCTCTTCAGGGCCGTCGCCGTCGACGAGGAGTGCCTGGGCCCCGCAGACCTTGCACTCCCACTCCGGCGGGATCTCCGCCTCGACCGAGAAGGGCATCTCGAAGCGGTGCCCCTTCTCGCATGCGTACTCCACGGCCTGGCGCGGGGCCAGGTCGATACCGCGGTCCGTCTCGTAGCTGGTCACCACGAGGCGCGTACCGCGAAGAGCTCGCTCACTCATGAATCGTGCCTCCCGGGCTTGTCGCCCACAGGACAGGTGTCGCTGTCGTCGTCATCCGGTCAACGTCCGGTCGGCGGTAAAGATTCCCGTTCCGTGTCCCGTTCCGGGTCATGCGTCGCCGTCGTAGCCGCCCCTTGTTCTACCCACCGGCGCCCGGTTTGTCACATCTGCTAGCAGATGTCACCCAGCGTTTCGGCATCTTTGACGCGCAGTAACGGTACGCCTGGCAGGCCAAAGGCGTACACTACCGCCCTTTGGCCCCGAGCGCTAAATCAGTCCTAAATCTTCCCCGGAACGGGATTGCCCGCCTCGCCGATCGCCCGCCGCACCGGGACGCGCGCCAGCAGCACGAAGCCGATCACGAAGAAGGCCACCAGCGAGATGATCGCGGACCGATAGCTTCCGGTCAGCTGGTAGGTCATGCCGAACAGCAGCGGCCCGAGCCAGCTCATCCCGCGGTCGCTCAGCTCGTACGCCGAGAAGTACTCGGCCTCCTTGCCGGGCGGCACGAGATGGGAGAACAGCGACCGGGACAGCGCCTGGCTGCCGCCGAGGACCAGGCCGATACCGGCGGCCAGCACGAAGAAGAACACCGGGGCGTTCGCGGGCAGGAAGTAACCGGCGGCCAGGGTGAGTGTCCACGCCACCAGCGAGCCGAGGATCGTCCGCTGGGCGCCGTACGTCCGGGCCAGCCGCCCCATCGCCAGCGCCCCGGCCACGGCCAGCACCTGCACCAGCAGCACCGCCATGATGAGCGTCGACTGGCCGAGCCCCAGTTCCTGCGAGCCGTAGACGGAGGCCTGGGTGATCACCGTCTGGATGCCGTCGTTGTAGATGAGGTACGCCAGCAGGAAGGCGAGCGTCAGCGGGTGCCGGCGCATGTCCCGGACCGTCGCCGCCAACTGTCTGAGCCCGGCTGCCGGGGCGCGCTCCACGCGCGCGTGCCGGTCGCGCAGCCTGCGCAGCGGCACGAGTGTGAAGGCACCCCACCACAGGCCCGCCGAGGCCAGGCAGACCCGGACGGCGGCCGTCTCGGTCAGGCCGAAGGAGTCGTGCGCCGAGTACAGGACCAGGTTGGCGACCAGGACCGTGGAGCCCGCGGCGTAGCCGAAGGCCCAGCCCCGGGAGGAGACCGCGTCGCGTTCCTCGGGCGGGGCGATCTGCGGCAGATAGGAGTTGTAGAGCATCATCCCGACCGACTGCGCCGCGTTGGCCACCACCAGCAGCGCCCCGCCGAGCAGATACCGGTCGCCGTCCAGGAAGAACATGCCCGTGGTCGCGGCGGCCCCGATGTACGCCGCCGCCGCGAGCAGCGGCTTCTTGCGGCCGGTGCGGTCGGCCACGCCGCCCACGACCGGCATCACCACGACCGCCAGGATCACCGACAGGGACACCGAGTAGGCGAAGAAGGAGCCCGCCCGGACCGGGACGCCCAGCGGGTGCACATAGCCGTCGGCGTCCGCGGCCCGCTCGGCGACCGCGGTGAGGTAGGGCCCGAGGAAGACCGTCACCACACTCGTCGAATAGACCGAGCAGGCCCAGTCGTAGAAGTACCAGCCGCGTTGCTCGCGCCGGAGGCCCGCGGTGTCGTCCGCCGCGTCCTTCCGCAGGGTGTCCGTGCCCACCCGTGCCCTCGCTTCCCCGCTCAAGTGCTCAAGCGCGAAGGCTCGATCCGGGCGGCCGGGTGGTCAGACCCAGACGCCGCGGTCCTCCATGACCTTGCGCAACGTGTCGATGTGATCGGTCATGATGCCATCGACTCCCAGGTCCAGGAGCCGGTGCATGCGCGCGGGTTCGTTGATCGTCCACACGTGCACCTGCAGCCCGTAGGCGTGGGCGGCGCGGACGAAGCGATGGTCGACCACCGGGACGCCCGACTGGGCCTCCGGCACCTGCGCGGCGACGGCGGACCGGCGCACGGCGGCCGGCAGGCCCCAGGAGCGCAGTCGCAGGTTCAGCACCCCCCGGGTGCCGAACGAGGTGGCCAGCTTCGGCCCGGCCAGCCGCTGGGCGCGCAGCACGCGCGCCTCGGAGAACGAGCCCACGCAGACCCGGTCCCAGGCGTTCGTGCGCTCGATCAGGTCCAGGAAGGGGCGCAGGGCGGGCTCCGCCTTGATGTCGACGTTCCAGCGGACCTCGGGGAAGGCCTCCAGCAGCTCCTCGAACAGCGGCACCGGTTCACGGCCGCCCACGCGCGCCTGCCGTACGTCCTCCCACGGCAGGTCCGCGATGCGGCCCGCACCGTCGGTGACCCGGTCCAGCGTCGAGTCGTGGAAGGCGACGAGCCGGCCGTCGGCCGTGGCGTGCACGTCGGTCTCGATGTAGCGGTAGCCCAGTTCGACCGCGCGCCGGAACTGCGCCACGGTGTTCTCCAGCCCGTCGGCGGCCCCGCCGCGGTGGGCGAAGGCGATCGGGACGGGATGGTCGAGGTAGGGGTGGCGTATGGGCGGCGTCGCGAGGGTCACGGACGCAGTATCGCGCGTTCCGGTGAAACGCCGGCAACGAGCGTGCTGCGGCTCGATGCCGACGGAACGGCGAACACCCGCAGGAACAGCTGCGCGAGCGGCCCGATGGACACCGCGTACAGCACGGTGCCGACGCCGATCGTGCCGCCCAGCACGAACCCGGTGACCACCACCGCCGCCTCTATCCCCGTCCGCATCAGCCGGATCGAGCGGCCGGTGCGCCGGTGCAGCCCGGTCATCAGGCCGTCGCGGGGGCCCGGACCGAAGCGCGCCGCGATGTAGAGGCCGGTCGCCGCGCCGTTCAGCACGATCCCCGCGAGCAGGAGCGGGACGCGTACGGCGAGGGAGTGCGCGTCCGGGACGAGCGCGAGCGTGGCGTCCATGGCCAGGCCGATGACGAAGACGTTCGAGACCGTGCCGAGCCCGGGGCGCTGGCGCAGCGGGATCCACAGCAGCAGCACCGCCGCTCCCACGATGATCGACACCACCCCTATGGTCAGCCCGGTGAGCTCGGCGAGGCCCTGGTGCAGCACGTTCCAGGGCTCCAGGCCCAGGCCCGCCTCGACGAGCAGTGCGGAACTCGCGCCGTAGAGCGCGAGCCCGGCGTACAGCTGGATCAATCGCCGTCCGAGACGGCGCCGAATGGACACGAAGTACCCCCCTGAGTGGTGGCGGTGGCCTGACGCATGACACTCTGTGGCTTGGGAACAATCGCCATCCATGGCCAATTCGGGGAAGGTGGACTGATCTTCATGGCTCAGTGGACCTCTGCCATGGGGGCCGCGCAGCTCGCCCGGCTCCTCAAGTCCCAGCAGGACCGCCCGGCCGGTCCCGGCACCCGCCGTCCGCCCGCCTACCGCGCCCTCGCCGACGGCATCCGGCTGCTGGTGCTCGAAGGGCGCGTCCCGGTGGCAGCCCGCCTGCCCGCCGAACGCGAACTCGCCCTCGCGCTGTCCGTGAGCCGTACGACCGTCGCGGCCGCGTACGAGGCGCTGCGCGGCGAGGGCTTCCTGGAGTCCCGGCGCGGAGCCGGCAGCTGGACCGCCGTACCGGCCGGCAACCCGCTGCCCGCCCGGGGCCTGGAACCCCTGCCCCCCGAGGCCCTCGGCTCGATGATCGACCTCGGCTGCGCCTCGCTGCCGGCCCCCGAGCCATGGCTGACCCGCGCCGTGCAGGGCGCCCTGGAGGAACTGCCGCCGTACGCCCACACGCACGGCGACTACCCGGCCGGCCTGCCCGCGCTGCGCTCGATGATCGCCGAGCGGTACACCGCGTGCGGGATCCCCACCATGCCCGAGCAGATCATGGTGACGACCGGTGCGATGGGCGCCATCGACGCGATCTGTCATCTCTTCGCCGGCCGTGGCGAGCGCATCGCGGTGGAGTCCCCGTCGTACGCCAACATCCTGCAGCTGATGCGCGAGGCGGGCGCCCGTCTGGTCCCCGTCGCGATGGCCGAGGGGCTGTCCGGCTGGGACATGGACCGCTGGCGCCAGGTCCTGCGCGAGGCCGCGCCCCGCCTCGCCTACGTCGTCGCCGACTTCCACAACCCCACGGGCGCGCTCGCCGACGAGGACCAGCGGCGCCGGCTGGTGGACGCGGCACGTTCGGCCGGCACGGTGCTCGTGGCCGACGAGACGATGAGCGAGCTGTGGCTCGACGAGGAGCTCGCGGCCGGCGGGATGCCGCGCCGGGTCTGCGCCTTCGACCCGGCCGGCTCGACCGTCATCACGGTCGGCTCGGCGAGCAAGGCGTTCTGGGCGGGCATGCGGATCGGCTGGGTCCGGGCGGCTCCGGACGTCATCCGCAGCCTGGTCGCCGCGCGGGCGTACGCCGACCTCGGTACGCCGGTGCTGGAACAGCTCGCCGTCAACTGGCTGTTCAGCACGGGGGGCTGGGAACAGGCGGTGGAGCTGCGCCGGGCGCAGGCCCGGGAGAACCGGGACGCGTTGGTGGCGGCGATCCGGCGTGAGCTGCCCACGTGGGCGTTCGACCTCCCGAACGGCGGTCTGACCCTGTGGGTCCGCGCCGGCGGCCTGTCCGGCTCCCGGCTCGCCGAAGCGGGCGAGCGGACCGGCGTCCGCGTCCCCTCCGGCCCCCGCTTCGGCGTGGACGGCGCGTTCGAGGGCTATCTCCGGCTGCCGTTCACCGTCGGGGGAGCGGTGGCGGACGAGGCGGCGGTCCGCCTGGCCGCGGCGGTCCGACTGGTGGAGACGGGTGCCACGGGGGGTGTGGAGGCGCCCGGCACGTTCGTGGCCTAGGCCGAGCGCCTGACGACTCGGGGCGCGGTGTGGTTCGGCGGCGGCGCTACCCCGTCGCCTCTGCGGTCGCCGGCGCCATGCCAACCGCCGGCTTCGTGAGATCCGTCGGCTCGGCCTCCGCGGCAGTGGTCCGCGCGGGCAGCAACTCCAGCACCGCCTGCCGGTCGGCGTCGCTGGTCGCGTCGTCGTACGGATCCGGCGTGCGCGGCACCTGGAGCCGGTGCACGGGGCCCGATCCCAGCCGCGCGTACCCCCGCCCCGGCGGTACGTGCCCGAGCGGCGTCGTGTGCGGCGGAGCGCCCAGTACCGCCTCCACCTGCCGGGGCGTGGCGGGTCCGAGGACGACACGCGCGCGTGTGTGCTGCCGTACCGCGTCGCTCAAGGCCTCCTCGCTGTCGAACTGCTCGGCCACGACGACGGTCACGTTCGCCGCGCGGCCGTGCCGCAGCGGCACCTGGAGCAGCGCCTGCGGGTCCTTGCGGCCGTCCGTCGCGGCGAGGTGGGCGAACACGGAGGGGCGGTCCAGCACGATCCACAGCGGGCGCCGGGCGTCGCCCGGCGGCGGGTCGCCCGCCTGCCGGGCCAGGTTGACGGCGATGAGCCGCCGCTCGGTCTCCTGCGCCGCCCACTCCAGGCTCGCCAGCGCACCGGGCAGCGCGCACTCCACGGACAGGACACCGTCCCGGCCGGTCAGGCACGCGTACTCGCCGGTGCCGCCGCCGTCGACGATCAGGACGTCGCCGTACTGGAGGGCCTGCAGGGCGATGGAGCGCAGCAGGGTCGAGACGCCGCTGCCGGGGTGGCCCATGGCCAGCAGGTGCGGCTCGGTGGAGCGGATGCCGGTGCGCCAGACGACCGGCGGCACGTCGATCTGTTCCTCTCCGTAGGAGAGAGGAAGCGTGCGCTGGACCTCGCTGGGGTCGGTGAAGCCGAGGACCGTCTCGCCGGGCGCGGTGACGAAGTGCTGGGCCGGGATGTCGGCGGGCAGCGGAGGCAGGACGGTGACGGTGAGCTGGTTGCCCTCCTCGTCCCAGCCGAAGCGGTACTCACGGCCCCGGCCGGCCTTCGCGGTGAGCAGTTGCTCGATCCGCATGCGGGCCTCGGACTCGCCGTCCGGGAAGTACGCGGGGTAACGGATCACGAGATGGCCGACGCGCCCGTCGCCGTCGAACTCGTGGGCGGTGAAAGCCTTCTCCCACTCCCCGCCGTGCGCGTACAGCGGCGCCGGGTCCTCGGGGGTGGAGAAGTAGGGCACCAGGGCCTCGTACAGGGACTGGAGCCGTTCGGCCTGGGACTCGTCGGGGCCCTCGGGGGCCGGTGGGGTGCGGTCGCGGCCGTGCCAGGCTGCCGCCGCCATCACGGTGATGACGGCGAGCAGCGGCCCGTACGGCATCAGTGCCACGGCCAGGATCACGGAGGCCGTCAGGAACAGCAGCGGCCCACGCTTGTCCTGGGGCGTGTCGGCCCATCGGCGCCGTCCGGCCGAGGCCAGCCGGCGCAGCCCGCGCGTGACGGTGATCAGCGGGTGGAGGACGTCGGTGGCGCTGTCGGCCGCCGTCCGGGCCAGCTCCCGGCTCCGTGCGAGCTGCGTCCGGGCGATCTGGGCGCTGTCCTTGCTCAGGATGCGGGGGAGAGGGCGCCGGGCCACTGCTGTCTCCTGAAGGTGCGTGCGGGCGGGACGGGCGGGGTCAGAACTTGATGCCGCCGAGGAGGCTCGCCAGGCTCTCTCCGCCGGCCCTGATGCTCGGGGCGATGCCCGTGTTGGCCAGGTAGAACCCGAACAGGGCCGAGGTGCAGGCATGTGTGCCCTTGAGGCCGTCCTTGCGGAAGAAGAGGAAGGTGACGGTGCCGAGCAGCATGACGCCCGAGATGGAGAGGATCATTTGGGGCCTCCTGGTGTCGAGGGGGGACAGTCACCATGAGTTCTTCCAGGATCACAGGATGTATCCATATGATTAAAGGTGCAACTGGGTGAAATCCACCAGATATCACCCGGTCGGCGGCGCGGTAAGGGCCCGGTCGAGCTGGGTGATCGCCTCCGGTGGGGGCTGTTGGTGATCTTTACCTCGGGCACATCGGGTCATGTGCCGCGCGAGCCAGTACGCTGGCGATTCACTCGTACGGCCGTGCTCCGCTCTCGCTGCCGTACGCTCCCTGAAGTCCCCGAAGTTCGCAGGAGAGGCGGTCCGCCCGATGAGTGAAGCCCCCGACCCCGAGGTCGTGGAGCTGGCGACCAAGATCTTCGATCTGGCCCGGCAGGGGCAGACCGAGGCGCTGGTGGCGTACGTCGACGCCGGCGTTCCGGCCAACCTCACCAACGACCGCGGCGACTCCCTGGTGATGCTCGCCGCCTACCACGGCCATGCCGACGCGGTCCGCGCCCTGCTCGCCCGGGGCGCCGCGGCGGACCAGGTCAACGACCGAGGCCAGACGCCGCTCGCGGGCGCCGTCTTCAAGGGCGAGACGGAAGTGATCAAGGCGCTCCTGGAGAGCGGAGCCGACCCCGGCGCGGGGACGCCGTCGGCCGTCGACACCGCCCGGATGTTCGGCAAGACGGAACTCCTGGAGCTGTTCGGCGCGCACTGACGCGCACGTCCTGACCAGCTACGAGACGGAAAACGGGGGAGGCGGTAAAGGGCCGCCGGAAATACGGTCGCGGCAGCACAAACCGCCGGGTCATCATGACGACGTGATTCACGGACGCGATGGCTGGGCAGGTGTTGCCGCACCGCGCGGGCCGTGATGCGGTCCGCATGGGCCACCGACGAGAGGCAGAGAGAGATGGTCTTCAGCAAGCAAGAGACGGCGGGCGCTCCGACGTTGTGTCACGCGGCCAGGTAGTGCGTGTTCTCCGGTTGCGTCGACGCTTGATGTGAGGCTGTTTCCCATGTTCGATCCGGTCATAGCGCCCAGCGGTACGCTGCTCGGCCTGCTTCAGCGCGGCCGTGGCGACGGCACGCTGCACGCGCTCACCGCCCCGCGCGCGGAGGCGCTCGCGGCCCTGAACCACTGTGTGCTGCGCGACCCCCGCCACGACTGGCAGGTGGAGAACCGCTCCCTCTACTACGCCCGGCTCTACCTCGACCTGAACGGCGAGCTGGACGCCATCGAGGCGCACCTCTTCGACCCCGAGGACGTCCTCGACACCGACGAGTCCCGTACCGGCCTCGCCCTGGCCGTCCTCGGGCACCTCGCCTCCTACGGCAGGCGGGACGCGCTCGACCTGCTGCGCAGGTACGCCGCCCACGGCTCCAACTGGGCCTGGGCCCTGGACGAGCTGGCCCTCAGGGACGACGACGCGGGCCTGCGCGCCCTCGCCGCACCCGTTCTCGCCCGCTTCGGCACCGACCCCGAGGGCGAGGCCGAGCTGGCCGCCGCCGTACGCGACGCCTTCGAGCCGCGGCCCTGGCGGCTGTGGGCCGAGGACCCGCGCGAATCCATCGCCACACGCGTGCGTGCCGCCCAGGAGACCGGCTGTTTCGACCGCTGGCAGCGGCAGATGCGGCCCACCGGCCCACGGCCCGGGTGGAGCGTGCGCGCCGTCTTCGAATGGGCCCAGCAGGGCATGGACCGCGGCGCCGCCCTCCATGTGCCGGCCGCCCGCTGTCTGGTCGCCGTGGCCGGCCCCGAGGACCGGCCGGAGATCGTCCAGGCCGCCCGGACCGGCATCGACGGGGCCCGTTGCACCGCGCTGCGCTATCTCGCCGACGGCAACGACCCCGACGCCCTCGACCTGATCGAGGCCGCCGTCGCCGACGGGACGTCCGTCGTCGTGGAGGCCGCCGTCGACGCCTTCGAACGGATGCGCAGCGTCGCCGCCGTCGACCGCGCGCGCCGCTGGGCCCAGCGCCCCGATGCGCTCGGCGCCGCCGCCGGACGCATGCTCGCCTGCCGCGGCGGCGTCCAGGACCGCGACCTCGTCCTCGGCGCCCTCCGCGAGGCCGTGCGGGGCGAGGGCCCCGACGCGCCCGCACTGTGGACCCTCGTCGACGGCACCGGACGCCTCGGCATCGCCTGCGCCGCCCCCGTACTGCGCCACATCTACCGCGAGACGGCCTCCTCCCATCTCCGCGGCCGTGCCGCCCGCGCCCTGGCCGCCACCGATCCCTCCTTCGCCACCGGCTTCGCCGTCGAATGCCTGTGGGACTGCGAGGAGACCACCCGCGAACTCGCCGCCCGGCACGCCGAGACCGGTGACGCCCGGGTCGTGGAGCGCCTGCGCCGCCTGGCCGCCGATCCGGCCGAGGAGGCGGAGGTGCAGACGGCGGTGCGCAGCCGCTTCGGACCCGACGCCGCCCTCGGCTGACCCCACCCACGCACACGGCTCGGGGCGGACGACCGCCCGCCGTGTGAACACCGGGTGTCCCGCAGGTCAGGCGGTCATGACGGCCGTCTGACCTGCTCGGGTGCGCAGCCCAACGCTCATGGGACGTTCCCCGGGCGGAAAGATCCACGTTGACGCCGCCACGTTCGGCGCGGCGACAACACCCGTATGCGTGTCGTCATCGTGACCGAATCCTTTCCCCCCGATGTGAACGGCGTGGCCCACTGCGCGCTCCAGACCGCCCGGCACCTCGTAGATCGCGGTCACCATCCGCTCGTCGTCGCCCCCGCCCCCGCTCCGGGCAGCGGACCGGACACGGACGCCCCGTGCCCGGTCGTCCGGATACCCTCCCTCCCGCTCCCCGGCTACCCCCAGGTCCGCGTCGCCCTGCCCAGCCGGCGGCTCGCCGCCGCGCTGGTCGAACACCGGCCTGACGTCGTACATCTCGCCAGCCCCTTCGTCCTCGGCGTGCGCGGCATGGCCGCCGCCGCCAAGCTCGGCATCCCCGCCCTCGCCGTCTACCAGACCGACCTCGCCGGATACGCCCGCACCTACATGGGTGCCGGCGAGGCGGCCGCATGGCGGCGGATCCGCTCCGTGCACGCCGCCGCCGACCGCACCCTCGCCCCCTCCAGCGCCGCCCTCGGCGACCTGGAGGCGCACGGGATACCCCGGGTCCGGCTGTGGCCGCGCGGCGTGGACACCGTACGCTTCCGGCCAGATCTGCGGGACGAGGCGCTGCGTCGCGAACTCGCCCCGAACGGCGAGCTGATCGTCGGCTACGTCGGCCGGCTCGCCCCCGAGAAGCACGTCGAACTCCTCGCCGGCGCGTGCGGCCTGGACGGCGTCAAGGTCGTGGTCGTGGGCGACGGGCCCAGCCAGGCGCACCTCACCGAGGCCCTGCCCGGCGCCGTCTTCCTCGGCCGCCGCACCGGCGGCGACCTCGCGCGGATCTTCGCCTCGCTGGACCTGTTCGTGCACACCGGCCCCTTCGAGACGTTCTGCCAGACCGTCCAGGAGGCCATGGCCAGCGGGGTTCCGGTCGTCGCCCCCGCCGCCGGCGGCCCCCTCGACCTGGTCGCCCACGGCCGCACCGGGCTCCTCGTCTCGCCGCGCGACGTCAGCGCTGTCACCCAGGCCGTCCGCGAACTGGCCGCCGACCCGGCGCGGCGGACCGCGTTCGGCGCCGCCGCGCGCGCGATGGTCGAGGGCCGCACCTGGGCCGCCATCGTCGACCAGCTGATCGCCCACTACGACGACGTTCTCTCGGCACGCAGGACGGCGGTGGCGGCATGACCGGTCAGTCCCTGCGCATCGTCCGGCTCGCCAACTTCGTCGCCCCGTCCTCCGGCGGCCTGCGCACCGCCCTGCGCGAGCTGGGCAAGGGCTTCAAGGCGGCGGGCCACGAACCCGTCCTGATCGTGCCCGGCGAACGGCACACCGACCGCGAGACCGAGCAGGGCCGGGTCATCACCCTGCCCGGCCCGCTGCTGCCCGGCACCGGCGGCTACCGCGTCCTCACCGACAAGCGGCGCGTGGCCGCCCTCCTGGAGGAGCTGGCCCCGGACCGCCTGGAGGTCTCCGACCGCACGACCCTGCGCTGGACCGGCCGCTGGGCCCGCCGCGCGCGCGTGCCCGCCGTGATGGTCTCCCACGAGACCGCCGACGGCGTGCTGCGCACCTGGGGCCTGCCCGAGCACCTCTCCCGGCGGGCCGCCGACGCCCTCAACACCCGTACCGCGCACGTCTACTCAAGAGTGGTGTGCACCACCGAGTTCGCCGAGCGCGAGTTCGTGCGCATCGGCGCGCGCAACGTCGTACGCGCCCCCCTGGGCGTCGATCTGACGGAACGCCATCCCACGCTGCGCGACCCGGGCCTGCGCACCCAGCACGCGCGCGGGGGCGAGGTGCTGCTCGTGATGTGCTCCCGGCTGTCCGTCGAGAAGCGGCCCGGCACCGCTCTGGACGCCCTGGAGGCGCTGATACGGCGCGGGCGCCGGGCGGTGCTCGTGGTGGCCGGGGACGGGCCGCTCAGGGCCCGGCTGGAGCAGCACGCGCGGGAGCACGGGCTGCCCGTGACCTTCCTCGGGCACGTCTCCGACCGGGCCGCGCTCGGCGCCCTCCAGGCGACCGCCGACATCGCCCTCGCGCCCGGGCCCGCCGAGACCTTCGGGCTGGCCGCGCTGGAGGCCATGGCGTGCGGCACGCCCGTCGTGGCGAGCAGGTCGTCCGCGCTGCCCGAGGTCATCGGCTCCGCCGGGGCGACCGCGGCCGACCGCGGCGAGGCGTTCGCGGACGCCGTGGAAGTGCTCCTGGACCGCGGCGAGCGCGCACGGCGGGAGGCGGCACGCGCGCGTGCGGAGTGCTTCGGCTGGGGTACGGCCGTGGAGGCGTTCCTGGCGGCCCACGACGCGGAGGTGCTCCGCCCGGCCGGCGTCCGTCGCACCGTGCCGGAGGGCGTGGCATGAGCCTCGTCCGCTTCGTCGCCCTCGGGGACTCGCTCACCGAGGGCGTGGGCGACCCCGTCGGGGACGGCTGGCGGGGCTGGGCCGCGCTGCTGGCGCCCTCCCTCGCCGCGACCCCCGAGGCCGTGGAGTTCACCAACCTCGCGGTCAGCGGCGCGCAGACCCGTGACGTGCTGGAGCGGCAGACTCCGGCCGCCCTCGAACTCCGTCCCGACCTGGTGTCGGTGGTGATCGGCGTCAACGACACGCTGCGCCGCACCTTCGACATCCAGGCGGTGGCCGCCCACCTCGACGGGGTCTACGCGGCCTTCACCCGGCAGGGCGCCACCCTGCTGACCGCCTGCCTGCCCGACCCCGGCGCGATGCTGGGTCTGCCCAGCGCCCTGGCCCGGCCGCTGGCCCGCCGGCAACGGGCCGTCAACACGATCGTCCACGCGCTGTCCGAGCGCTACGGGGCCGTCCATCTGCACGCCGCGGACGGTGCCTGGATCACCGACCGGGCCCTGTGGAGCTCCGACCGGCTGCACCCGGGCGAACGCGGGCACCGGGAGCTCGCCGTCCGCTTCCACGCCCTGCTCACCGAGGCGGGCCGTCCGACGGGACAACCGCCGTCCCCGGAACCGGAGTTCCCCGCGCCCACCCGGGCGGCGAGCCTGCTGTGGCTGGCCACGGCCGGCACCGCCTGGGTGGCCCGGCGCTGCAAGGACCTGCTGCCCCAGCTGCTGCGCCTGGCCGCGGACGAACTGCACCATCGGGCCCGGGGCACCAGCGCCCGCCTCGACCTGAGCGCCTCGGCAGCGGTGTCCGCCGCCCTGGCCGCCCTCGCGGAGGACCCCGACCATGACGCCGAGGCTCAGCGGCGCCTTGCGGGCACGCATCCGGCGGGGACACCTGGTCCCAGCGGGGCGGGCACGAGGGCGGGTACGGCCCGTGCGGCCGTGACGGCGGCCATGGTGGAGGAGCCGGTCGGCGAGGTCGTCACGGCGGACAAGGTCCGCGTGGCCACGGCGGCGGATCCGGTCGGCGAGGCCACCGTGCCGGGGCCGGCGGGCGCGGTCGCGGTGCCGGATGAGGCCTGTGCGGCCGTGGGGGCGCAGTCGGCGCGGACCACCGTGGCCGCCGGGTAGCGCCCGACGGGCACGCCGGGAAGGTGACCGGACGCCTGTCCGAGGGGGCCTGGTCCGTGTCGAGGTCCAGGCCCCGCCGGGGCTCACGTGTGCGGCTGCGCAGCCCGAACGCGCGCGTGCTCCCACCGGACCGCATCCGGCGGGAGGCGGCCTCAGACGATGCCGACCAGCCGGTACTGCTCGTCGCGGGCGTCGGTCAGGAACATCCGGCCCGGGGCGTGGGTGATGGCGAACGGCGGCCGGGAGGCCATCACCGCCGCCTGCGGGGTCACTCCGCAGGCCCAGAACACCGGGATGTCACCGGGCTCGACGGTCACCGGGTCGCCGAAGTCGGGGCGGCTCAGGTCCTCGATGCCGAGGGCTGCGGGGTCCCCGCAGTGCACCGGACCGCCGTGCACGGCCGGCATCAGGCTGCTCTCCCGGATCGCTGCCCGAAGGTGCTCCGGCGGCACCGGCCGCATGGACACCACCATCGGCCCGCGCAGCCGGCCCGCAGCCCGGCACGCGCGCGTGGTGACGTACATCGGCACGTTGCGGCCCTGCTCGGCATGCCGGATCGGCACCCCCGCCCGGGCGAGCGCCCACTCGAAGGTGAAGCTGCAGCCGAGCAGGAACGACACCAGGTCGTCCCGCCAGTACGCGCGCACGTCGGTGGGTTCCTCGACCAGTTCGCCGTCCTGCCACACCCGGTAGCGCGGCAGGTCCGTGCGCAGGTCGGCGCCCTCGGCGAGGACGGTCGACGTGGAGCCGGCGTCCGTGACGTCCAGCACCGGGCACGGCTTGGGATTGCGCTGGCAGAAGAGCAGCATGTCGTACGCCCAGTCGGCCGGCACCGAGATCAGATTGGCCTGTGTGTGGCCCGCCGCGACCCCGGCCGTCGGGCCCGCGAGGCCGTCCCGGAAGCGGGCCCGGGCCGTTTCCGGACTCCACGCGTGCGCGCGCTGGTCGACTGCTGTGACGGGGAGGTCCTCGGTACGCGGTGTCTGCGTCATGCCAGCTCCTCGGGAACGTGAGCAGTGCCGTCCCGGACGACCGTAGAGGATCGTTCAACGATCCTTCAATACCCATGTTGTTTCGTCCTGGAGTGTGCGATTGAATTCCGGGCATGGCAGAGCAGCTGACGGCACTGGCCGACGACCGTGCGCTCCTGGGGCGTACCAGCACGGCGGAGCGGGTCTCGGACATCCTCCGGACGCGTATCGCCGACGGGTACTTCCCGCCCGGCACCCGGCTGTCCGAGGACGGCATCGGCGGGGCGCTCGGGGTCTCCCGCAACACCCTGCGCGAGGCGTTCCGGCTGCTCACGCATGAACGCCTGCTGGTCCACGAGCTCAACCGCGGGGTGTTCGTACGGGTCCTGACCGTCGAGGACGTCGAGGACATCTACCGCACGCGTTCCCTGGTCGAGTGCGCCGTCGTGCGCGGGCTCGGCGAGCCGCCGTACCCGCTGGAGGGAGTCGCCGCGGCGGTCGGGGAAGGAGAGCGGGCGACCGCGGAGAACGACTGGAAGGCGCTGGGCACCGCCAACATCCACTTCCATCGGGAACTGGTCGCCCTGGCGGGCAGCGAGCGCACCGACGAACTGATGCGCAGCGTCTTCGCCGAACTGCGGCTCGCCTTCCACGTGGTCGACGACCCGCGCCGGCTGCACGAGCCCTACCTCGCCCGCAACCGCAGGATCCTGCAGGCGCTGGAGTCCGGCGACAAGCGAGAGGCCGAACGACTGCTGGAGACCTACTTCGCGGACTCGCTGGAGCGGATCGTGGAGGTATACCGGCGCAGGGTGGGCGAGGAAAGCGCCCCGTAGGTTTGCAGCGGCCCGGTCGGTCAAACCGGCAGAGCCTCTCGTTTGGGTCGATGTCAGACCCAGGACCTAGTCTGTGCACCGTGACTTCGCCTGCATCGACGGACAGCGTTCCGCCCCAGCTCAGCGCGGGGCCGCGCCCTGCTTTGGGCCCGGCCGCCGACGAGGGGCTGGCGCGGCGGCTGCGCGCGCTCGCCTGCACCGCGCCGCTGCACGACCTCGACGCCCGCAAGGCCAACCTGGCCGGTGAGTACTCGGTGTACGGCATGGCCGAGGTGGCCCTCGCCGCCATCGACCTGGTCACGCTCAACATGGACTTCGACACCGGCGCCGACCACGAGCAGATCGTGGCCCGGCTCCTCCCGCGCATCGCCGCCCAGGCACCGCACCGCCCGACCGCCGAGCACGAGCGCGTGGCCCGCTGGGTCCTGGAGAACCTGATCAACGTCGGCAGCGTGGACCGCGGCTTCCGCGCCGTCTACGGCACCTTCGCGCCGGACGGTACGTACGTCCGCCGGGACTACGACTTCAAGCTGATCGAAGAGGTCCCCGGCCCCGGCGGCACGGTGTACCTGCGCACGACGGACGAGGCGGTCAACGTCCTGGTCGGCGCCCTCGACACCGACGTCACCAGCGCCCAGATCGCCGCCGAGGTCAAGCTGGAGGTGCTGATCAGCCGCGGCCGGCTCGCCGACGCCCAGCTCGCCGCCGAACAGGCCCGCTACCGCACCGTGCAGTACTCGGAGACCCTGCGCCGCGCCCTGGAGGCCACCCGGCGCAACGTCCGCGCGGTCGACTGGCTCAGCGCCGTGCCGGACATGATCGCCGAGGCCCTGGACCACGTGGCCGACCGCTACCGCCACGAGAACGCGATCCTCACCAACATCCGCAGGGCCCGGGACGAGACCGAGGAGCCCGAGCACAAGCGCCGCGCCGCAGAGCTGGTCGACATCGTCAAGGACTGCATCCGGCGGCACACCCAGCTCCAGTCACGGCTGCTGGAGGCGGGCCCGCTGTTCCGCGCCGAGCAGGACCGGCAGGCCTTCGCCACACCGGCGACGACGTCCGGGATAGACCTGTACGGCCATCTCGTCGCCCCCGTCCTGCCCTTGCCCCTGGAGCAGGCGATCCGGGTCACGGACGCGTTCTTCGCGGGCGGCACGGGCCTGCGCACGCCGGTGTCCGTCCGGGTGGCGGACCTCGTCGACATACTGCTGACGCCGCCGGTCGAGCGCGAGCACCTGGGCGCGGAGATGCCCGAGCCCGACCTCATCGCCACGCCCGACGACAGCCGGTTCAGCGAGGAGCAACTGGCCGCGGCGACGGAGCTGCTGGACCTGCCGGCCGACGCCCCGCGCAGGCTGTCCGGACTGCTGGCCGAGGCCCGGCGCACCGGTGACCCCGACCTGGCCTATCTGGTGGCCCTGCTGGCGGTTCACGCGGCGAGTCCCGCTGTGGGCACCGCCTACCGGCAGGGCGAGGAGAAGCTGCTGTTCGCCGTGGACGACGGGACCGAACTGGACGACCCCGAGTTCGGCGGGGCGGACCTGATCGTGGGGACCGCCCTGCTGGACGCGGCCGGGATGGCGGCGGACCGGACGGAAGCAGCATGAGTCAACAACAGCGCGACAAGGAGCCCCAACCGTGAGCGAGCACGTCGAGTGGAGTGAGGCGGAGTCGTCGGCACCGTCGGCGCCCGCCGCCGTCACCCCCGCCGACGCCGCCGACGCGGCGCGGCTCGTCGCCTTCGGGCTGCAGCCCAAGCTGCAGCCCGCGCGGGACCAGGAGTACACGGAGCTGCTGCGCCGGTACCGCGACGACCCGGCGTTCGCGCGGCTCGCCGACGCCGTCGCCACCGGCCTCGGTCTCGTCGTACTGGAGGTGTCCCCGCGCGCGGGGATGGCCGTGACGGCCGCCGAGGACTCGGTGTTCGCCGTCCGTATGAGCGACTACGCGCGTCGCACCGCCGCCGACTCCGGCGACCGCTTCCTGCACGGGCTCGCCCATCTCGCCGTCGCCGCACTGGCCTTCCCGCGCCCGGAGGACCTGGCCGACGACACCTACATCGGCCGCCTCACCGTCAACGGCGTCGACGCCTTCGTACGGCAGGCCTGCCGGCGCCTGGAGGAGCGGGCCGAGGAACTGGGCGAGAACACCGACCCGGCGACCGACGCGCCCGGCCTGGAGGCCGCCTGGCGCATCTGGGCCAGACGCAGCGCCACGGGAGCCACCAAGGACGCCCGGCGCCCGGCCGCCTCCACCACCGGCATCGTGGCCAAGGCCCTGACCTTCCTCACCGACTCGGGCTTCCTGCAGCGCACCGGCGACGACGGCGGCGGCACGTACCGCACCACGGCCCGCTACCAGCTCCAGGTCCGCGACATGGCCGGCAGCGCCGCCATGGCCGAACTGCTGGAGCTGGGCGTCGTACCGGTGACCGACGGCACGGCCAGCCTGCTGCCCGCCGAGGACACCGAGGACCTGGAGCTGGTCGCCGACGCCGGGCTGCCGTTCCACTCCTGAGGGCCGCCGAGCTCCCGCTGAATCCTGAACCACCGCACCTTTCACCAGACTTACGAGAGTCCGCCATGTACGAGCTGTCCCGGGTCCGCCTCTACTCCATCGGTCCCGCCGGTGCGCGCTACGCCGACACCGTGCTTGACCTGCGGGGTGTCGGCGAGCCCGTGCCCGACCCGGCGCCCACACAGGCGGAGTTCTTCGAGGAGGAGCCGTCCGGCCCGCCGCGCCGCCCCGCGCCCGCGGGCGTGCTCTTCCTGGAGAACGGCGGCGGCAAGTCCGTCCTGCTCAAGCTGATCTTCTCGGTGATGCTGCCGGGCCACCGCAACACCCTCGGCGGCGCCAGCTCCGGTGTGCTGCGCAAGTTCCTGCTCGCCGACGACTGCGGGCACGTGGCGCTGGAGTGGCAGCACGTGCAGACCGGCGAGTGCGTCGTCGTCGGCAAGGTGAGCGAGTGGCGCGGACGGCAGGTGTCCAACGACCCGCGCAAGTTCGCCGAGGCCTGGTACTCGTTCCGGCCCGGCCCCGGACTGAGCCTGGACAACCTGCCCGTCGCCGAGTCCACCGCCGTACGGCCGCCCGTGGAGGGCACCTCGGGCGCCCAGGGCCGGCGCCGCACCATGAAGGGATTCCGCGACGCCCTGATGGAGGCCGGCAAGGCCTACCCGCACCTGGAGGTGCACTGGGAGGAGATCCACGACCGCTGGATCGAGCACCTCGGCGACCTCGGCCTCGATCCCGAACTCTTCCGCTACCAGCGGGAGATGAACGCCGACGAGGGCGAGGCGGCCGGTCTCTTCGCGGTGAAGAAGGACTCCGACTTCACCGACCTGCTGCTGCGCGCCGTCACCGACACCCGCGACACCGACGGCCTCGCCGACCTGGTCAGCGGCTTCGGCAACAAGCTGGGCCGCCGCGCCGAGCTGATCGCCGAACGGGACTTCACCGCCGGGTCGGTCGACCTGCTCGGCCGGATCGTCGAGGCGGCCGAGGCCCGCGCACGCGCGCGTGACATCCACGCCGGCGCCGAGCGCCGTACCCGCACCCTCGCCCGGCGGCTGTCCGCGCGGGCCGTCCAGGAGCGGGTGCGCGCCGCCGACCTCGCCCAGCGGGTCACGGCCGCCGCCTACGCCGTCACGCACTCCGAGGGCGCCCGCGAGCGCAGCGCGCTGATTGCGGCCGAACTCGCCTACCGGCACGCCTCCCTGGCGCTCGCCGCCGCCGAGAAGGCCGCCGCCGCGCAGAAGCGCGAGCTGGCCGACGCCCGCACCCTGCACTCCGCCTGGCAGGCCGCCGAGGCCGTGCTGCGCCACCGTGCCGCCGCCGACCGCGTCGCGCGCGTGTCCGCCGCCATCCAGGAGGCCGAGCGGGACGCCGCGCCCGCGCTCGCCGCCCGTGCCAAGGCCGCCGTGGACCTGGTACGGGCCCTGCACGCGGCCGCCGAGAGCGCCGAGACCCTCGCCAACGAGGGGGAGGAGCGCTCCGCCGCGCTGCAGGAGGTCGGCGAGTGCGCCTACCGCGACTCGACGACCGCCGCGACCGAGGCACAGCGCGCCCGCAGCGAGGCCGGGCATCTGCGCCAGCGCCTCACCGAGGTCGAGCAGGAGACCGCCGAGGCCGTCCGCGCGGGCTGGCTCGACGACAGCGCCCCGGACGCCGACCCGGCGCGGGCCGCGCTCGCCGCCAGCGACGCCGAGAAGAGTGCCGTCGCCGCCTGGGACACGGCCCGTGAGGCCGCCCGCAAGGCCACCGAGCACGCGCGCGAGGCGGCCTCCGCCGAGTCCCGCGCGGAACTGACCGCCGCCCGCGCGGCGGACGCCGCGACGGCGGCCGAGCGGTCCTACGAGGCCGAGCGGCGCCTCGCCGAGTCCCTGGCCGCCGAGGAGCGGCTGGCGGAACTGCTCAGCCTGCCGGGCGCCCCCGGGACGGGCCGGGCCGACGTTCCCGGACCCCGGAGCGGAGCCGACGACGGCCCCGCCGGCCGGGCCGGTACGGCAACCTCCCGTGAGGGCGCCTGCGGCCCTGCCCGGCCCCCGGCCGAAGGCCCCCTCACCCCCGAGGAACTGGACCGCTTCGCCGACGAGTTGCGCGAACTCCTCGACGACGCCGTCTCGACCGCCGAACGGCACCTCTTCGAGCTGCGCACCGCCGCCGCCGACGACTCCCGGATCCTCGGCGCGCTCGGTGACGGCGGCCTGCTGCCGCCGGGACCCGACGTCCTGGCCACGGTGGAGTTCCTCGGCGAGCACGGCATCCCGGCGCTGCCCGGCTGGCGCTATCTCGCCCAGGCCGTCGACCCCGCCGACCACGCCCGCGTGCTCGCCGCCCGCCCGGAACTGGTCGACGGCGTGATCATCACCGACCCGGCCACGCACGCGCGTGCCCGCGAGGCGCTCGGCGACGCAGCCCTGCTGCCGCGCTCCGCCGTCGCCGTCGGTACGGCCGCCGCCCTGCTCGCCCCGCCGCCCGCCGACAGCGCCGCCTCCGGGGACGTCTTCCTCGTGCCGCCGAACCCGGCCATGCACGACGAGCACGCCGCCGACGAGGAACGGCAGCAACTGCGCGCGCGGGCCACCGAGCGCGACGAGGAGATCCGCACGCTCGCCGCGCGGCTGGGCAAGGACCGCGAACTGGCCGCCCGGCTCGCCTCCTGGCGCACCGGCTGCCCCGCCGGGCGCCTCACCGAGCTGGCCCGGACCGCCGAGGAGACCCGGGCGTTCGCCGAGGAGGCCGAGGCCGAGCTGGCCGAGGCCCGCACGGTGCGCGCGGAGGCCGACGAGGCAGCCGCCGAGGCCGCACAGGTCCGCGACGAGCGGCAGGAGGCCGCGCAGAAGGCCCGCCGCGCCGCCGACGCCCTCGCCGGGCTCGCCTACCGGCTGCGCGAGCGCGCCGGCTGGCAGGTGCGGTTGCGCGAACTCGCCGACGAGGCCGCCGAGTCCGAGGCCCGGGCCCAGGCCTGCCTGGAGCGGGCCCGCGCCGCCGACGAGGACCGCCGCGCCGCCCAGCGCGCCGCCGACGACGCCCGACGGACCGCACGGGCCCTGCGCGCCGAGCGCTCCGAGATCGCCGGCGCCCCCGACGACGTACCCGTCGAGGACGCCGATGCCCCCAAGGCGTCCCTGCCCGCCCTCCGCGAGGCCTACCGCGCCGCCTCCCAGGTGTACGAGAAGGTGGGCGTCGGCGCCGACCTGCGCGCCGAGCAGGCTCGCGCGGAGAGCGACGAGAGCGCCGCCCGCGCCGAGCTCGACCGGCTCAGCAACAAGGTCCGCACCCGCGCCGAGCAGCTGCTTCAGTCGCCCGACGGCTCCGACGGGCCCTCCCGGCAGGCCGCCGCCGCCCGCGCGGAGGAGCTGGTGCAGCTGCTGGAGACCCGCATGTCCACCGCGAGCGAGCAGCTCGGCCGACTGCGCGGCGAGGCCGAACGGCACGCCCCCGAGGACGGCGAGGCGCACACCGAGCTGCCCGAGGAGCTCGTCCCGCGCGACGCCGAGCACGCCCAGGCACTGCTGCGCACCGCCACCGGCGAGCTCGCCGCCCGCACCGAGGCGCTGGCCGGGGCCCGCGAGGCCCACGCCGAGCTGCTGGAGGCCCACCGGGCCGCCGAGGACGCGGCCGCCGGCTTCGACGAGATCGCCGCGATGCTCCGCGACCTGCTGCGCGAGCACGCCCCCGAGGAGGAACAGGAGGAGCCGGAGCCGTACCCCGGCAGGCTGGAGGAGGCCCGGCACTCCGCGGCGGAGGCCCGCCGCTCGCTGCGGGGCTGCGCCGCCGACCTGTCCGCCGCCGAGGCGGCCGTGCGCGAGGCGAGCGACGTCCTGGTCCGGCACGCCAACTCCACGCGCTACGAGCAGGTCCGCACCCCCGCCCGGCAGCAGATCCGCGAACTGCCCGCGTCGGCGCTGCCGGAGCACGCGCAGAAATGGGCCGACGCCTTCGCACCCCGGCTGCGCGTCCTGACCGACGAGCTGGCCCAGCTCGAGCGCAACCGCGACTCGATCGTGGACCGCCTGAGGGGCCTGGTGGAGTCGGCCTTCGCCACCCTGCGGTCCGCCCAGCGCCTGTCCCGGCTGCCCGAGGGACTTGGCGAGTGGTCCGGCCAGGAGTTCCTGCGCATCCGCTTCGAGGAGCCCGACCAGGCCACCCTCACCGAACGGCTCGGCGAGGTCATCGACGACGCCACCCGTGCGGCCGTGAAGAAGAACTCCGACCTGCGCCGCGACGGCATGTCGCTGCTGCTGCGCGGAGTCGCGGCCGCGCTGCAGCCGAAGGGCGTGGCCGTCGAGATCCTCAAGCCCGACGCCGTACTGCGCGCCGAGCGCGTACCCGTGGGCCAGATGGGCGACGTCTTCTCCGGCGGCCAGCTGCTCACCGCCGCGATCGCCCTGTACTGCACGATGGCCGCCCTCCGCTCGAACGACCGGGGCCGGGACAAGCACCGGCACGCCGGCACGCTGTTCCTGGACAACCCGATCGGCCGTGCCAACGCCACCTACCTGCTGGAGCTCCAGCGGGCCGTGTCGGACGCGCTCGGTGTGCAGTTGCTGTACACCACCGGCCTGTTCGACACGACAGCCCTGGCCGAGTTCCCGCTGGTCATCCGCCTGCGCAACGACGCCGACCTCAGGGCGGGCCTGAAGTACATCAGCGTCGAGGAGCACCTTCGGCCCGGGCTGCCCCAGCAGCCCCAGGCCGGAGAGGCGGTGCACAGCGAGATCACGGCGACGCGGATGTTCAAGAAGCCGGTGTCGAACACGCCCTAGCGGCGAGCCGCCGGGCCTCAGGAGTGCGACAGCTGCCCGGTGCCGCCGCGCCGGCGTATGCGTTCCTGCTCGCGCAGGGCCGCGCGCTCCGCACGCCGGCGGGCGCGCCGCTCGCGGCGCAGTGCCCGGGCCGTGCTGCTCGGCTCGGAGACCACGCCGTACCGCTGGTTCCACACCTGGCGGGTCACCCACACGTCGACCACGGCCCAGGTGGCCACCACCGTGCTCGCCACACTGCTGATCACCATGGGGAAGGCCAGCCAGGACTCGGCCAGCGTGCACAGGAACGCCACCATCGCCTGGATCAGCGTCACCGCGATGATCAGAAGGGCCCGCACCGCCGCCGTACGCACCGGATCCGGCAACGGGTGCCGCCGGGCCGGCTCCTCGACCCACAACGGCCGGTAGTACTCCCGCTGTTCGCCGGCGGACTCCCGGGCGCGCCCACGCGCCCGAATGTCGCGATCCGGTTCCTCCGGGCCCCGCCGCGCCGCCGAGCGCCCCGCCACGCTCTCCTCGGGCGCTTCGCGCCACTGTGCCGTGCCCATCACCGCGTCCCTCCCCACCGCCGGCAGGCCGCTCGCCCCGGTGTCACAAGACTCCGCTCCCCAGTGGCTGCCCGGCTTGCGCTGTTTTACGCCGCCCGGGTGCGGGATGCGGCTCCTGTGGCCCATTCCGCCCCCATTTCCCGTAGAGAAGGACGAACGACTTCGCCGGATGATTCCCGACCGGGGAAGAAATCCAGCCAACCGCCCGGTAAGCGCATCCCCATCCGGCCGGGCGTGGGGGCCGGATCGCGGTGGCAATCTCCCGCAATGCCAGGACAACTCGCCATCTCTCGCTGCCGGAACGGAAGTTCACCCTCCGGACATGTCTTCGAGTTAACTGTGAGGCGGTAGTAGGCTCGCGCCGTTTGTTGACGCACATGTGCACCCCCGACCGGCGGGGGTCGAGCTGGGGGAGGCCATGCGCTTTCGCGGGAAGTCGATCCGCCGGAAGATCGTGGCGCTGCTTCTCGTGCCGCTGGTGTCCCTGACCGTCATCTGGGGCTTCGCCACGGTACTCACAGGGCGAGAGGCCGCCCGGCTGTTCCAGGCATCGGACGTGAAGCAGAACATCGGCTACCCCGCCGAGGACACGGTCCGCGTCCTCCAGCAGGAGCGGCGCCAGGCCCTCGTCTACCTCGCCGACCCACGGGCCGCCGACGCCCTCTCCGCGCTCCAGCGCACGCGTGCCGCCACCGACCGCGCGATCGCGAAGATACGCAAGAACGCCGACGGCCACCACGTCTTCGACGGCCTGGACGTGGCGGACGACGAGCACGTCTTCGACGGCCTGGACGTGGCGGACGACGAGCGTCTCACCGCCGTCCTCGACGCCTTCCAGGGCCTCGGCTCCCTGCGCCGCAGCGTCGAGCAGCGCACGGTCACCCGCGCCCAGGCCCTGGACCGCTACAACCACCTCGTCGACCCCTGTTACGCGCTGCTCGCCTCCCTCGAAGGCATCGACGACGTCCAACTGGACGCGCAGACCCGCGCACTGGTCGACGTCAGCCGCGCCCGCGAGTTGCTCTCCCGCGAGGACGCCCTGCTCGGCTCCTCCCTCGTCGTCGGCCGGCTCACCCGCGACGAGACGCGGCGCATCTCCGACCTCGTCGCCCAGCGCACCGTCCTCTACGACGTCAGCCTGCCGCTGCTGCCGGCCGCCGAGCGCGACCGCTACGAAGGCTTCTGGCAGAACGCCACCACCGCCCCGCTGCGCACCGCCGAACAGACCGTTGTCCGCACCGGCTCCGGCACCCCTCGCGGTGTCACCGCCCGCAGCTGGGACTCCGCGGCGGCCGGCGTCCTCGACGAACTCGGCTCCCTCGACGACCAGGTGGGCGACCGTTTCCAGGACCGTACGCGCCCCGTGGCGATCGGCGTCATCCTGCAGGCGGTCTTCGCGGGCCTGCTCGGCCTGGTCGCGCTTGTGCTCTCCCTCTTCCTGTCCGTCCGGATCGGCCGCGGCCTCATACGCGACCTGCGCCAGCTGCGCCTGGAGGCGCACGAGGCCTCCGGCGTCCGGCTGCCCAGCGTGATGCGCCGGCTGTCCGCGGGCGAGCAGGTCGACGTCGAGACCGAGGTGCCGCGTCTGGAGTACGACAAGAACGAGATGGGCGAGGTCGGCCAGGCCCTCAACACCCTCCAGCGGGCCGCCGTCGAGGCCGCCGTCAAACAGGCCGAACTGCGCTCCGGTGTCTCCGAGGTCTTCGTCAACCTCGCGCGCCGCAGCCAGGTGCTGCTGCATAAGCAGCTCACTCTGCTCGACACCATGGAACGCCGCACGGAGGACACCGACGAACTCGCCGACCTCTTCCGCCTGGACCACCTCACCACCCGTATGCGCCGGCACGCGGAGGGCCTGGTGATCCTCTCCGGCGCCGCGCCCTCCCGGCAGTGGCGTCGCCCGGTGCAGCTGATGGACGTCGTACGCGCCGCCGTCGCCGAGGTCGAGGACTACGAACGCATCGAGGTACGGCGGCTGCCCCGTGTCGCCGTCACCGGCCCGGCCGTCGCCGACCTCACCCACCTCGCGGCCGAACTCCTGGAGAACGCCACGGTCTTCTCGCCTCCGCACACCGCCGTCCAGGTCCTCGGCGAGCGGGTGGCCAACGGCTTCACGCTGGAGATCCACGACCGGGGTCTGGGCATGACGGCCGAGGCGCTGCTGGACGCGAACCTGCGCCTCGCCGAGACCCCCGAGTTCGAACTGTCCGACACCGACCGGCTCGGCCTGTTCGTGGTCAGCCGCCTCGCCCAGCGCCAGAACATCCGGGTCTCGCTCCAGCCCTCGCCCTACGGCGGCACCACCGCGGTCGTCTTCATCCCCGACGCGCTGCTGAGCGACGACGTACCGGACACCAACGGCCTCGGCTTCCGCCTCGACCGGGACCGCCCGGCGAAGGGGATCGGGCAGGCGGGCCGTGGAGCCGGACGGTCGGCGCCGGCGCAGCTGCCCGGCGTGCCGACCTCGCTGCTGGACGGCCCGTTCGAGCTGGAGGCGCCGGTGGATCTCGACGCCATCGACGGCTATCCCGGCGTCCTGGGGGAGGAGGACAGCGAGCGCGGCGGACTGTTCCGCCCCCGCCGCACCCGCACCCGCTCCGACGACCAGGCGCCGTCCCCGTCCGCCGACCGCGTGCCGCTCGAAGAGGCCGGCGATCGCGGACCCATACCGCTGCCGCGCCGGCAGACCCCCAAACTGGTCAGCTCGCACGGCAGGCCCGTCACCGACCAGCGCCCCCGCCGCGACGATCCGGACCAGCAGCCCTCCGCCGCCTCCGGCCGCCCTGAGACGGACGGACCGGCCCCCCTGCCCGCCCACCGGCGCACCACCGCCTCCCGCCGCCCCGCCGAACTCACCGACCGGGTCCGGCAACACGACGCGGCCCCCGCGGACGACACCGGCGCGGCGCCCGACGTCCCCGCCTTGCCCCGGCGTACCCGGCCGCCCGCGCCTCCCGCCGCCGAGGACCCGGGTGCCACGGGCCTGTCCGGCGCCGGCCCGGTCGGGCGCTCCGGCGAGTCGTCCGGCGCCGGCGACACCAGCGGCCACCTGGACGCACAGCCCGCCAGCGCATCGGGCGACGACCCGGCCACCGGACCCCTGCCCCGGCGCATACGTCAGGCCAGCCTCGCCCCGCAGCTCAAGCAGGACACCACAGGGCGCGCCGAGCGCGCGCCCCAGCCCGCCGACCGCGACGCCGAGGAGGTCCGCAGCCGGATGGCCTCGCTGCAGCGCGGCTGGCAGCGCGGCCGGAAGGAGAACGCCGGCGGCGACGCAGACCACGACGGCACAGCACAAGGAACCACTAAGGGGGACGGTCGATGACCGCACCGAAGGCGACCGGCCACACGACGACCGACGACGGCGGGCTCAACTGGCTCCTGGACGACCTGGTCGACCGGGTCGCCAGCATCCGCAAGGCCGTCGTCCTGTCCGGCGACGGGCTCCCGACGGGGGTGTCCAAGGCCCTGACCCGGGAGGACGGCGAGCATCTCGCCGCCGTCGCATCCGGCTTCCACAGCCTCGCCAAGGGCGTGGGCCGCCACTTCGACGCGGGCGGCGTCCGGCAGACGGTGGTCGAGCTGGACGACGCCTTCCTGTTCGTCACCGCCGCCGGGGACGGCAGCTGCCTCGCCGTCCTGTCCGACGCCGACTCCGACGTCGGACAGGTCGCCTACGAGATGACGCTCCTGGTCAAGCGGGTCGGCGTACATCTGGGCACCAGCCCGCGCACCGATCTGCCCGCAGGCGGGTAGTGGGATGTCATGAGCGCAGACGGTCAGGCAGGAAACCACTGGTTCGACGACGAGGCCGGACCGGTCGTCCGTCCGTACGCCATGACACGCGGCCGTACCACGAGTGCGGCCCAGCACCGGCTCGATCTGATCGCGGTGGTCGTCACGGAACCCCACGCGGGCGACCCGGAGACGGATCCGGTGCTGTCGCCCGAGCACGTGGAGATCGTCGGGCTCTGCCGCGGCGAACCGCAGTCGGTCGCCGAACTCGCGGCCGGCCTCGACCTGCCGATCGGCGTGGTGCGGGTGCTCATCGGCGACCTGGTGCACGCCGAACTCGTCCATGTCACGCGCCCGGTGCCACCGGCCGAGCTGCCGGACGAGAGCATTCTGCGCGACGTGATCAACGGCCTCAGGGCGCTGTGACCCCGTTCGGCAAGACCTCTCGAGCAGGAGAAGAAACTGATGATCCTCGGGCGTTCGGAGCGTGGCGAGCCCCCGGTCGAGCCCGTCACGCTCAAGATCCTGGTGGCCGGCGGTTTCGGCGTGGGCAAGACGACCCTCGTCGGCGCGGTCAGCGAGATCAGGCCGCTGCGCACCGAGGAACCGCTCAGCGAGGCCGGCCGCCCCGTCGACGACACCAGCGGTGTGGAGGCCAAGCACACCACCACCGTGGCCATGGACTTCGGCCGTATCACCCTGCGCGAGGACCTGGTGCTGTACCTCTTCGGCACGCCCGGGCAGGAACGGTTCTGGTTCATGTGGGACGAGTTGTCCGAGGGCGCGCTCGGAGCCGTCGTCCTCGCCGACACACGGCGTCTTGAGGACTGCTTCGCCGCCGTCGACTACTTCGAGCGGCGTGGCATCCCCTTCCTCGTCGGCGTCAACTGTTTCGAGGGAGCGGCCCGTTACCCGGCCGAGGCGGTGCGGCAGGCCCTCGACCTGGACGCGGGGGTCCCCGTCCTGCTGTGCGACGCGCGCGACCGGGAGTCCGTCAAGGACGTGCTCATCGGAGTCGTCCGGCACGCGATGGACTACGCGGCCGACCGCCGCCACGCCGCCCTCGGCTGACCCACGGGCACGGCCCGTACCCTCGCCGACCGGGGTACGGGCCGTGGTCCGGTGAGGAGTCCTCACGCGCGCGTGCCGCGGGAGGAGTCCTCACGCGCGCGTGCCAGGGGATGAACCCTCACGCGCGCGTGCCGCGCGCCGTCACGCGCCGTCCTCCTCCAGCCAGGCGAAGCTCTTCTCCACGGCCTTGCGCCAGTTGCGGTACTCGCGGTCGCGTACCGACGGCTCCATCGCCGGTACCCACTCCGCGTCCTGCTGCCAGTGCGACTTCAGCTCGTCCAGGTCGTTCCACACGCCCGTCGCCAGGCCGGCCGCGTAGGCGGCGCCCAGGCAGGTCGTCTCCGACACCCGGGGCCGGATGACCGGGACCCCGAGGACGTCCGCCTGGTGCTGCATGAGCAGGTTGTTCTTCGTCATGCCGCCGTCGACCTTCAGGGTGGTGATCCGCACCCCGGAGTCCTGGTACATGGCGTCCACGACCTCCCGGGTCTGCCAGCTCGTCGCCTCCAGCACCGCGCGCGCGAGATGGGCCTTCGTGACGTACCGGGTGAGGCCGGTGACGACACCGCGTGCGTCGGAGCGCCAGTACGGCGCGAACAGGCCCGAGAACGCGGGCACGATGTAGGCGCCGCCGTTGTCCGCGACGCTCCCCGCCAGCGTCTCGATCTCGTCGGCGCCGCTGATGATCCCGAGCTGGTCGCGGAACCACTGGACCAGCGCGCCCGTTATCGCGATGGACCCCTCCAGGCAGTACACCGGCGCCTCCCCGCCGATCTTGTAGCCCATCGTCGTCAGCAGCCCGCTCTTGGACGGCACCGGCCGGGTGCCGGTGTTCAGCAGCAGGAAGCTGCCGGTGCCGTAGGTGTTCTTGGCGGTGCCCACGTCGTAGCAGGCCTGCCCGAAGACGGCGGCCTGCTGGTCGCCCAGCGCGGAGGCCACGGGCACCCCGGCGAGCTGCCCGACCGCCGTGCCGTACACCTCCGCGGAGGACCTGATCTCGGGCAGCACCGCCTCCGGCACGTTCATGGCGGACAGGATGGCGGGATCCCACTGGAGCGTCTCCAGGTTCATCAGCATGGTGCGGCCGGCGTTCGTGACGTCGGTGACGTGCCGGCCGCCCTCGGTACCGCCGGTGAGGTTCCAGATCAGCCAGGAGTCGATCGTGCCGAAGGCGATCTCACCGCGTTCGGCCCGCTCCCTCAGGCCGGGCACGTGGTCCAGCAGCCAGGCCGCCTTGGGCCCGGAGAAGTAGCTGGCCAGCGGCAGCCCGGTCTGCTCGCGGAAGCGGTCCTGGCCGTCCGCGCCGCCCAGTTCGTTGCACAGGGCGGCGGTGCGGGTGTCCTGCCAGACGATCGCGTTGTGCACGGGCTTGCCCGTGGCGCGGTCCCACAGGACGGTCGTCTCCCGCTGGTTGGTGATGCCGAGCGCGCTCAGCTGGTCGGCGCGCAGTCCGGCCTTGGCGAGCGCACCGGCCACCACGGCCTGCACCTTGGACCAGATCTCGGTCGCGTCGTGCTCCACCCAGCCCGGCTTCGGGAAGATCTGGCGGTGCTCGCGCTGGTCGACGGCGACGATGGCGCCGCTGTGGTCGAAGACGATGCAGCGGCTGGACGTGGTGCCCTGGTCGATGGCGGCTACGTAGGTGTCGGCGGTGTCCGTCATGGCAGTCCCCTGGGTCGCTGGGTCGGGTAGCTGGTCAGAGGGGCGCGTGCGGGGAGAGGAGGGTGGCGTACGGGCCGGGGAGGACGCGCACGGGCCGGGAGTGGGCGTACGGGCTCGGAAGTGACGTACGGGGTGATCAGAAGGCCGCGTTGTAGATGGCGCCGGCCAGTGCGCCGCCGATCAGGGGCCCGATGACCGGGATCCAGGCGTACCCCCAGTCGGACGTGCCCTTGTTGGGGATCGGCAGGAAGGTGTGGACGATCCGCGGTCCGAGGTCGCGGGCCGGGTTGATGGCGTAGCCGGTGGGCCCGCCGAGGGAGAGCCCGATGCCGACGACGAGCAGGGAGACGATCAGCACGGTGGTGCCGGACTCGCCGAGCCCCTTGGTCAGTCCGAACGCGAGGATCGGCAGCACGAGCGCGATGGTCGCGATGATCTCGGTGATGAGGTTGGCGACCGGGTTCCGGATCTCCGGGATGGTCGAGAAGATGCCGAGCGTGGGCACCGGTTCGTCGGCGGTGCCCTCCGTCGTGCCCTCCTTGCGGACGTTGGCCTGGAACTGGGCGAGATAGACCAGGTAGGCCAGTACGGCCCCGAGCATCGCGCCGACGAGCTGGCCCAGCAGATACACCCAGACCTTGCCCCACTTGCCGGTGTCGATGGCGATGCCGATGGTGACCGCGGGGTTGAGCTGGCCGCCGGAGAGGGGAGCGGCGGTGTACGCGCCCGCGAGCACGCCGAAGCCCCAGCCGAACGCGATGACGACCCAGCCCGAGGCCCGCGCCTTGGAGTATCTGAGGGTGACGGCGGCGCAGACGCCGGCACCGAAGAGGATCAGGATCGCGGTGCCTATGACCTCGCCGACGAAGATGTCTCCGTTGCTCATGGCGGCTCCCTTGGCGCCGGTGGGGGCGGTCAGCCCCGGCCCTCCGTGCAGGAACGTTCCGTTGGCGTCTTCAGCCGTAGGCAGGGAGCCCCGCGCCCCGCCCGGCGTCCGTGCCGAGCGTGCCGTCGCAGCCGTATCGCCGGGGAGGGAAGGGCAGTGGAACAGGACGGACCCGTGGCGCGGTGCGCCTGATAACGCCGAGAATGTACGGCGATGTCGACTGACACCGGGAAGTGTTCACCGGCGCCACGGGGGCGTCAAGGTTGCCGACGGCGACGGTGACGGCGACTTGCCCCGTGGCGCGGGCGCGATCGTGCCGGCGACTCAGTCGCCGCCCAGGTCACCGCTGCCGGGCCGCAACGGGGGTGTCCGGGGAGGACGTTCACCACCCCGGCTCGACGGTCGCGTACCCGGCCTGCGCCGGCGCCGCCCCCGCGCCGCGCCGGACCTCGTGACCGGGCAGCCCGGCCCGGCCGAGCACCCAGCTCGCGCCCCGCAGCGCCTTGGCCGCCTGCTTCAGCGGAGCGAGGTGGGCGGCGGCCTGGCGGTGGTCGCCCACGCTTCCCGGCGCGCACACCACAGTCGCGAGGGAGAGCGTGACCGACCGGTCTCCCGCCGACCAGGGCGCGTCGAGCACGGCCGTGACCAGCGGGTCGAGCGCCTCCTCCTCGGCCAGCACCAAAAAGTCGTCCCCGCCGATGTGCCCCACGCGCGCGTGCCCCGAGGCCGCCTGCTGCAGCGCTCGTCCGACCGACCGGATCAGCTCGTCGCCCATGGCGAACCCGGCACCGTCGTTGACCTGCTTGAAGTGGTCGATGTCCAGCCAGCTGAGCGCGAATGTCCGGCCGTCCGCGATCCACCGGTCCACCTCGCTGGTGATCGCGTCCGAACCGGGCAGCCGGGTCAGCGGATTGAGCCCGGCGGCCTCCTCGACCCGGCTCTCGGCCAGGGCCCGCACCAGGTCCGCGAGCCGTACGACGCCCACCCACCGGCCGTGCCGGTCCACCACCGCGACATCGTCGGAGGTCCGGTCCCGGCCGCCGACCGCGACGACGTCCAGCACCTCCCAGGCGGTGGCGTCGACGCCGACCGTGCGGGGCGCGTCCCCCAGCTTGAAGGCCGGCCGGTCGGCGTACAGGGCGTGCCCGTAGCGGCCCGACATCGACAGCAGGAAGCGTGAGCGGTGCACCGAGCGCACGGGCCGGCCGGCCTGGTCCACCAGCAGCACACCGGACACGTCCGGCGATCCGGTCAGCAGGGCCCGCACCTGCCCCGCGGAGGCGGTCACCGGCAGTACGGCGGCCGGGCGCACGAACTCCCGCACCGACGGCCCGGACCGGGGCACACCGACGGTGCCCGGGGAGCGGGGCGGAACGTATACGTCCGCGGCCGGGATCCGGGCCGGCGGCGCGAACAGCTCGCCCTGGCCCAGCTGCGCCCCGGCTGACAGCGCCGCGGCGTACTGCAGCTCGGTCTCCACGCCCTCCACCGCGACCAGGGCGCCCAGCTCCTCGCACAGCGTTCGCATGGCCCGCACCGCGGCGGGCCGGGACAGCAGCGAGGCGTCGAGTTTGACAAGGTCGGGGGAGAGGTCGGTGAGCAGCCGGAGCGGTACGTCGCCGTCCCCGATGCCGTCCGCGCTGATCCGGAAGCCCAGCTCGCGCAGCGCCGCCACGGCCTCCAGCAGGGCCCGTTGCGGCACATGCGTGTAGGGCGGGACCACGTCCAGCGTCACCTCCCACGGCAGGCGCCCGGCCGCGCGCACGGCATCGTGCAGCGGCGTGAGGCCGCCGAGGTCGGCGAGGGTGGCCGCGAACACGTTCAGGTGCAGCGGCAGCAGGGTTTCCTTGTGCGTCGCGGCGCGGAGCGCCAACACCGTGAGTTTGGCGTCGAGTTCGGGGTCTCGGCGGGCCTCAGCCAGGATGTCACCGGTCTCCGGGCGGGCGAGCGTCTCCAGTGCGGTGACCGCGCCCGTCCTCAGGTTGACCACCGGCTGGAAGGCGAAGCGGAGAGTATCCGTCCAGGAGTGCACGGGAGCATGATGGCGCTGCCCGCGTGCGCCCAGGGGCAGTTCATGAGACGTTCACGCAGGATTCCGGGGTGATCACACAGCGTGGAAAACCTCTGTGGCCTCCGGTGTCGTATGCCGCCTGCCCATGCCGTCACCGCACCGCGACCACCGACGATCCGTGCCCGAAGAGCCCCTGGTTGGCGGAGATCCCCACGCGTGGCCCGGCGATCTGCCGGACCGACATCGCGCCAGTCCACGCCGGCGTCCGCGAGCGCCGCGCGGGCCGCCGCCGTCCCGTACTCCACGAAGGAGTGGCGCCACTTGCCCCATGGGTGCATGCACGCGCCGAGCACCGCCACGTCCCTCGTCACGCCCTCACCCCCGTCGGCCGCCAGTGCCAGGTCGTCCAGGTCGTCTCCGCGTCCTCGTGGAGCACTCCGGGGACGACCTCCACCTCCATGCCCACCGTCAGATCGGCGACGGTGACCCCGGGAGCCGCCTGTCCCAGCACCACGATCCGCTCGGCCTCCAGCTCCACAGCGATCAACGCGTACGGCTCCCACGGAAGTTCCGGATTGCTCACATAGGGTGACGGCGGACGGTATCGGCTGTCCGTGTACGACCAGACGCGCCCGCTCCGCGACAGGGGCACCTCCTCCAGGGAGCCGCCGTCGCAGTGCGGATTGCGGCAGTGGACGTCCTCGCGCGGGAAGAAGACCGTGGCGCAGGACGAGCAGCGGGTGCCCAGGAGCCGGAAGCCGTCTCCCGCGCCGGCGAACCATCCGTCGGCCACGGGTGCGGGTGTGTGCGGCAATGGCCCTCCCCAGCAGGTTTCTGACGAAGCGTCAGGAGTGTGTCACGGGCACCCGGAAATGGGCAGGGCGTCGGGGTGAATCGCTTCCGATCGCTTCCCGGCCGCGACGCGGACCTGATAGATGCAGGAGACATGACACGACTCACCAGTGCAGTCCGCGGTCTCGTCACCACCTTCGCCGCCCTGCTGGCCGTGACCACCGCCCCCGCCACCGCGGGGGCGACGACGGAGCCCAAGGCGCCGAAGGACTTCGTGGCCCTGAGGACCGTGGATCCGACGATCGTCCAGGAGATGCGCTACTTCACCCCGCACAACTTCGTCGGCGAGCGCATCGACGGCTACGAGCAGCCGATGTGCATCCTCACCCGCCCCGCCGCCGAAGCCCTGCACAAGGCGCAGCTCACGCTGCTGCGCAAGGGCTACACCCTCAAGGTGTACGACTGCTACCGGCCGCAGCGGGCCGTGAACCACTTCGTGCGCTGGGCCAAGGACCTCGACGACCAAGCGATGAAGGGCGAGTTCTACCCGACCGTCGACAAGACCCGGCTGTTCGCGGACGGCTACATCGCCGAGAAATCCGGCCACAGCCGCGGCTCGACCATGGACCTCACGATCGTGAAGCTCCCCGCGAGGCCGACCCGGCCCTACCATCCGGGACAGCCGCTCGTGCCCTGCTTCGCGCCCAAGGACGAGCGTTTCCCGGACAACTCCGTCGACATGGGCACTGGATTCGACTGCTTCGACACCCTCGCGCACACGCTCGACCCGCGCATCCAGGGTGAACAGCGCGCCAACCGCCTGCTGCTCAAGAACACCCTGGAAAACCTCGGATTCGTGAACCTCGCCGAGGAGTGGTGGCACTACACGTACAAGCCCGAGCCCTACCCGGACACCTATTTCGACTTCCCCGTCTCCTCGAAGTCGCTCGTCGGCGGCCAGTGAGCAACCTCCGGAAGATGTCCCTCCTCTGATCGGATACAGTCCGCGCGTGTCCGAAACTCAGCACTCAACTGACAACTCCGCACCGGACTCGCATTGTTCGAGTTGCGGAGCGCCCTATGGAGAGGGCGTGTCCGGCTGGCCGCGCACCTGCCCGTCCTGCGGGACGGTCGCCTACCGCAATCCGCTGCCGGTGGCGATCGCGATCCAGCCCGTGTACGACACCAAGGGCACGGCCCTGGTCGTCATCACCCGGACCGTCGCCCCCGCGCGCGGGGGCACGGCACTGCCCGGCGGCTACATCGATGACCGGGAGGACTGGAAGCAGGCCATCGTACGCGAGCTCAAGGAGGAGACCGGCATCGACGCGGCCGCCCGGGACGTGCGGCTCGTGGACGCCATGAGTTCGCCCGACGGTCACCTGCTGCTGTTCGGACTCCTCCCGGAGCGCCCGGTGGAAGGGCTCCCGCCCGCCGCCCCCACGGAGGAGACCGAGGGCTGGCAGCTGCTGCGCAGGCCCGAGGAACTCGCCTTCCCGCTGCACACCGTGGCCGTACGGGCCTGGTTCGAGGGCCGGTACGTCTGAGGCGCGGCTCAGCCGAGCCCCCGCACCCGCACCGGGCAGGGGGGCTCGGCGGAGCCGTTGTCCCGCTCCCGGGTGACGACCACCCTGGGGCCGTGCCGGCGGACGACGTAGCGTTCGATGTCCGGCTCGTCCCACGCGCCGTCCGCGTCCGGCACGACCAGACCGCCGCCCGTGCGGCCGCGCGAGGGTGCCCACACCTCCAGTTCGAGGCCGCCGTCGGCGCCGCGCACGGGGACGACCGCACCCGCGCGCGCGAACACCGGTATCCGCGACAGCGGCGCGTCGACGAGCACCTGCGCCGGCCCCTCGTACGCCTCCTCCGTCACGGTGTCGTACCAGCGGCCGCGCGGCAGCTGCACCGCCCGCCGGTCGGCACCCGGATCCAGCACCGGAGCCACCAGCAGAGCGTCCCCGAGCAGAAACGTGTCCTCGCAGTCGCGCAGCGCCCGGTCCTCCGGCGCCCCCCACCACAGCGGCCGCACATACGGCGCGCCGGTGCGCCGCGCCAGATGCGCCAGCGTCATGAAGTACGGCAGCAGCCGCCGCCTTTCGAGCAGCGCCACGCGCGCGTGCTCCAGCACCTCGGCGCCGAACTCCCACGGCTCGCGCCGCCCCGCCCGCAGACTCGCATGCGTGCGGAACAGCGGCAGATACGCCCCGAGCTGGAACCACCTCAGATACAGCTCGGCCGACGGACTGCCGTCGAAGCCGCCCACGTCCGGGCCCGAGTACGGCACCCCGCACAGCCCGAGCCCCAGCACCAGCGACAGCGAGGCCCGCAGCCCGGGCCAGCCGGTCGCCACGTCCCCGGACCAGGTGCCCCCGTACCGCTGCATCCCCGCCCAGCCCGACCGGGAGAACAGGAAGGGCCGCTCCCCGGGTGACAGCTCGCGCAGCCCCTCGTAGGCCGCCCGGGCCATGCAGAGCGCGTACACGTTGTGCGCCTCCCGGTGGTCGCCCCCGCGCCCTTCCAGGGCGTGCCGGGCCGACCGCGGCAGCGTGAGCTCCCCGAAGGCGTTGAACGACGTCGGCTCGTTCATGTCGTGCCAGAACCCGGCGAAGCCCTGCCCGAGGCGCTCCTCGTAGAGTCCGCCCCACCACTTGCGCACGCGCGTGTGCGTGAAGTCCGGATAGACCGACTCCCCGGCCCACACCACACCGCGCACCGTCCGCCCGGAGGCGTCCCGCACGAACGCGTCCACGGCCGAACCGCTGTCGTACACGGCGTTGCCCGGCGCCGCCTTCACGGCCGGGTCGACGATCGACACCAGCCGGACTCCGTCCCGGCGCAGCTCCTCGGCGAGCTGCGGCAGCTTCGGGAACCGCTCCCGGTCGACGGTGAACACCTGGTGGCCGTCGAAGTGATCGATGTCCAGGTGCACGGCGTCCAGCGGCAGCCCGCGCTCCTGGTAGCCGGCGACGATCCGGCGGACCTCCTGCTCGCTGCCGAAGCCCCACCGCGCGTGCTGGTGGCCCAGCGCCCATGAGGGCGGCAGCGCGGGCGCCCCGGTCAGCGAGGCCCAGGTGTGCAGCACGCGCGCGGGGGTGCCCACCATCACCCAGCAGCGCAGCGGGCCGCCGTCCATCCGCAGCTCGCAGCGCCCCGCCCGGTCGTGCCCGGACCCGGCGCCCTCCTCGCCCTCGCGCAGCACGACCGTGCCGTCCCATGTGCTGTCGTGGAACACCAGATGCGTGCCGGCGTCGGCCACCACGAGCTGCACCGGCATGGTCACGTACAGCGGATCGTCGCCGGGGCCGAACGCCCGGCCGGGATCGGTGTTCCACAGCCGGTACGCGCCGTCCCGCAGCCGGGGCCCGGACGACCGGCCGCCCAGACCGAAGAAACGCGCGTCCGCCGCCACCTCCGACCGCTGCATCCAGCGCGCCGTGCCCCCCTCGACCGGCTCCCACCACCGCGGCGGCAGATCGCGTCGCAGGGTCACGCCGCCGGGCGTGCACACCTCCACCGCGCCGTGCCGCGAGACGGTGACCGTCACCCGCTCGGCGACCACCCGCCAGCCACCGTCCTTGTCGGGCTCCAGCACCGCGCGCGGATCCGGCTCCGGGCAACTCCCCGCGAGCGCGTAGGACGGCTGCGGACCCGCGCCGTCCCACCCCCAGAACACCGCCCCGTTCACCGCGACGGTGATCCGCAACTCGGACCGGCCGAACCGGATCAGTCCGCCGCCCGGCCCCGGCTCCACGCCCTCCACCTGCCCCGGGACCCGTGCCCGCTCGGCTCCCCGGCGCGGCAGCCCGACGGCGTCGATCCGCCGCCTGCGCCACGCCGCCCGTACGGTACGCAACCCCCGAGCCGCCCTCCCCACACCGACCACACTCACCGAACGCACCAGGTCACGACCGTCCATGCTGCTCACCCTGCCATTGAGCGCCCCACGCGCGCGTGTCGTTCAACTGCCGTTCACCCGTGCCGGGACCACATCTTCATGACACCGACTATGTGGGGCGCACCCTGGTGCAGAAGTCGATCACATGGCATCGTCCCTGTCAGCCGCGTCACGCGCACACCCCAGCACGTGCGCGGACCGACGCACACGACGCGCACAGCCCGGGAGCCGCCCCATGTCGACCGCGAACCCCCAGCCGCTCTGGCAGCCCGATCCCGAGCGGATCGCCCAGGCACGCATCACCCAGTTCCAGGCATGGGCCGCCGAGCACCACGGCGCCCCGGCCGAGGGCGGCTACCCCGCCCTGCACCAGTGGTCCGTCGACCATCTGGAGACTTTCTGGGAAGCCGTCACCGAGTGGTTCGACGTCCGCTTCTCGACGCCCTACGCGCGCGTGCTCGGCGACCGCGCCATGCCCGGCGCCCAGTGGTTCCCCGGAGCCACCCTCAACTACGCCGAGCACGCCCTGCGCGCCGCGGCCGACCGCGCGGACGAGCCCGCCCTCCTGCACGTCGACGAGACCCATGAGCCGCGTCCGGTGACCTGGTCCGAGCTGCGCCGCCAGGTCGGCTCCCTCGCCGCCGAGCTGCGCGCCCTGGGCGTCCGCCCCGGCGACCGCGTCAGCGGCTATCTGCCGAACATCCCGCAGGCCGTCGTCGCCCTGCTCGCCACGGCCGCCGTCGGCGCCGTCTGGACCTCCTGTGCCCCCGACTTCGGCGCCCGCAGCGTCCTCGACCGCTTCCAGCAGGTCGAACCCGTCGTCCTGTTCACCGTCGACGGCTACCGCTACGGCGGCAAGGAGCACGACCGCCGCGAGATCGTCGCCGAACTGCGCCGCGAGCTGCCCACCGTGCGCGCCGTCGTCCACATCCCGCTGCTCGGCACCGAGGCGCCCGAGGGGGCCCTGGAGTGGTCGGCGCTGACGGCGGGGGACACCGAGCCGGTCTTCGAGCAGGTCCCCTTCGACCACCCGCTGTGGGTGCTGTACTCCTCCGGCACCACCGGCCTGCCCAAGGCCATCGTCCAGTCCCAGGGCGGCATCCTGGTCGAACACCTCAAGCAGCTGGGCCTGCACTGCGACCTCGGCCCCGAGGACCGCTTCTTCTGGTACACCTCGACCGGCTGGATGATGTGGAACTTCCTCGTCTCCGGCCTGCTCACGGGCACGACGATCGTCCTGTACGACGGCAGCCCCGGCTACCCGGACACGGGCGCCCAGTGGCGGGTCGCCGAACGCACCGGCGCCACCCTCTACGGCACCTCCGCCGCCTATGTCATGGCCTGCCGCAAGGCCGGCGTCCACCCCGCGCGCGACCACGACCTCTCCAAGGTGAAGTGCGTCGCCACCACCGGCTCGCCGCTGCCGCCCGACGGCTTCCGCTGGCTGCACGACGAGTTCGCGGAGAGCGGGGCCGACCTGTGGATCGCCTCCGTCAGCGGCGGCACCGACGTCTGCTCCTGCTTCGCCGGCGGCGTACCGACCCTCCCGGTGTACACCGGCGAACTCCAGGCGCCCGGTCTCGGCACCGACCTGCAGGCCTGGGACCCGAGCGGCAAGCCCGTCATCGACGAGGTCGGCGAGCTGGTCGTCACCAACCCGATGCCCTCCATGCCGATCCGCTTCTGGAACGACCCCGACGGCAGCCGCTACCACGACAGCTACTTCGACACCTACCCCGGCGTCTGGCGGCACGGCGACTGGATCACGGTGACCGCACGCGGCACCGTGATCATCCACGGCCGCTCCGACTCCACCCTCAACCGGCAGGGCGTGCGCATGGGCTCGGCCGACATCTACGAGGTCGTCGAGCGCCTGCCCGAAATCAGGGAGTCCCTCGTCATCGGCATTGAGCAGCCCGACGGCGGCTACTGGATGCCGCTGTTCGTGCACCTCGCGCCCGGCGCCGTCCTCGACGAGGCACTCCAGAACCGGATCAAGCAGACCATCCGCGAACAGCTCTCGCCGCGCCACGTACCCGACGAGATCATCGAGGTACCGGGCGTCCCGCACACCCTCACCGGCAAGCGCATCGAGGTCCCCGTCAAGCGCCTCCTGCAGGGCACGCCCCTGGAGAAGGCGGTCAACCCGGGCTCCATCGACAACCTCTCCCTGCTCGGCTTCTACGAGGAACTCGCCCGCAAGCGCGCCTGACCCGGGTGGATCACCCCCCGTAGGTGGCCTCGGACTCGCCCAGCACGGCGGCGAAGTCCGAGGCCAGCCGCGCGGCGTCGGCGGGCTCAAGGCCGGCGGCCGTGATCCGCACCCCCGGCCCGGAGGCCAGGCGGAACCGCGCCCCGGCCGCGACCCACCAGCCGTACGACCGCAGCCCGTTCACCACCGCCGACTCGTCGCGCACGGGCACCCACAGGTTCATCCCGCTCGCACCGTGCGAGGCGACACCGCGTGCGGCCAGCTCGCCGGCCAGCGCGGTACGCCGGAGCGCGTACGTCTCACGCGCGCGTGCCACCAACGCACGCGTGCCCTCGTCCGTCATCAGCCCGTGCACGGTCTCCTGCAGCAGGTGACTGACCCAGCCCGAGGTGAGCAGCAGCCGACCGTCGTGCCGGGCGAGCGTGACCGGATCACAGGCGGCGGCCGCCCAGCGCAGATCGGTCCCCAGGAACTTGCTGACGGTCCGCACGTGCACCCAGCGCGCAGGCCCCGCACCTGTCACCGTGTGCAGCGGGGCGCCGGCCACTTCCGATGCGTGGTCGTTCTCCACCACCAGCACCTCGGGCGCGTCGCGCAGCACCTCGGCCAGCGCGTCGCGACGAGCCGGGGAAAAGCATCCGCCGCACGGATTCTGCGCCCGCGGACTGAACACCACGGCCCGCCCCCCGGCCCCGAGCGCCCCGCGCAGGGCCTCCGGGCGCATTCCCTCGTCGTCCACGGCGACTGGGACGGTGCGCAGTCCCAGGGCCGCGACCAGATCCAGCAGATGGTGATAACCGGGGTCCTCCATCGCCACGCCGTCCCCGGGACGCAACTCGACCGACAGCACCCGGCCGATCAGGTCCAGCGCCCCGTGCGCGAACGTCACGTGCTCCACGGGGACGCCGTCCACGCCCAGCCACGCGCGCACCACGTCCTCCAGCCGGGCCAGCCGGGGCGCGGAGCGATGGGAGCGGGCGCCCGGGGAAAGGCGAGACGGCGGCAGCAGAGCGGGCAGCAGCGCCGGATCGGGATGCCCGCCGGCCAGGTCCCGCAGTCCTTCGGGAACCCTGGGCGGCCGCCGCGACGCGACCGCGGGAGCCGGTGCGACCACCGTGCCGCCGCGCCCGCGCGTGACGACGATGCCCCGCCGTCGCAACTCCTTGTAGGCCGTGGCGACGGTGCCCGGACTCACCCCCAGGTCGTCCGCGAGCCGTCGCACGGGCGGCAGCGCGGTCCCAGGCGCCAACGACCCCTCAGCCACGCCTCGTTCGACGGATGCGGCAATCCCTTTGGCCGTCGTACCGCTGATCTCATATTGTGTTGCCACGTTACTAATTATGTATCAGTACATAACTCCGAGCAAGCTCCATCTGAGGGGGAACAGTGGACGCGAAGCCCGAGGCCGCCAACCGGCCCTCGCGCATACCAGGAGGCCGCGACGGACGCCGGATGCTCCTCATCACCTTCATCGACCGCATCGGAAGCGGCCTGTGGGCATCCGTCTCCGTCCTGTACTTCACCTACGTCTCCGGCCTCTCCGTCGCCCAGGTCGGCACCCTCGCGGCCGTCTCCGGCGCCGTCGGCATCGCGGGCGCACCCCTCGGCGGACGCATCGCCGACCGCTTCCCCCTCACCCGGATCCTGATCGCACTCCAACTCCTGCGCGCCCTCGCGTCCTTCGGCCTGCTCACCACCGACCACTACCTCCCGCTGCTCGCGATCTCGGCCGTCGGCAGCCTCGGCGACCGCGCCTCCAGCGTCCTCACCAAGCTCTACGCAGCCCGCATCGCCGGCCCCGACCGCGTCCGCTACCAGGCCGTCAACCGCACCGCCTCCAACGCCGGCTGGGCCATGGGCGGCCTCGCCGCCGCGGCCGCCCTCACCCTCGGCACCACCACCGCCTACCGCTGGCTCCTCACCGGCGACGCACTCTCCTTCCTGGCGATCGCGCTCCTCACCCTCACCTGCCCCGAACCCCCGTCCAGCAGCCGCATAGCCGCCGCCGGCACCACATCCCACGGCGCCCGGCCGGCGAACCCCTGGCGCGACCGCACCTACCTCGCGTACGTGGCGACCGACATGGTCCTCTTCCTCGACGACTCCGTCTTCCAGATCGGCCTGCCCCTGTGGATCGCGCACATCGAGGGCGTACCGCACGGCCTCGCACCCCTGCTGCTCGTCCTCAACAACGTGATGGTGGTCGCCCTCCAGGTGCCGCTCGCCCGCTACGGCACCACCACGGAGGCAGCCCGGAGACTGCTCCTCCCGCTGTCCGCCGCCTCCGCGGCCGGCGGCCTCACCCTCGCCCTGTCCGCCACCGGCGGCACCACCCAGGCCATCTGCCTGCTCACCGCGTCCGCCGCCCTCTTCACCCTGGCCGAGATGCTGCACGCCGTCGTGTCCTGGGAACTCTCCCTCGCCCTCGCGCCGGACACCGCACAGGGCGCCTACGTCGGCGTGCACGGCCTCGCCCAGTCCGGCCAGCGCAGCCTCGGCCCACTCGCCGTCACCGCCGCCATCGCCACCGGCCCCCTCGGCTGGACCGTCTTCGGCGCCGCCATCACCCTGACCTGCGCTCTCCAGCACCGACTGGTCCGCGACCGGCTCCAGCGAAGCCCGTTGTCAGTGCCGCCGGTTACGGTGAGTGAGCACTGATCGACCGCGCACTTTGGGGGAAACATGGCGCACACCGACCACCAGACCATGCGACGCGTCCTGCGCCGAGAGATCGCCGGCACCATCGGCCTGCTCACCGACGAACACGACTTCCGCGCCATGCGGCGCTACCGCAGCTTCACCTTCGACGACCACGCGACCTACCTGAAGCAGGTCGAGACCGTCCTCAAAGCCCGCGCCGCCCAGGGCACCCACACCACACTCGCCCTGTTCGACCCCGAGGACTACGCCGCCTACTGCGCGGAAACCGGCCTCGACCCGGAAGCCCCGGCCAGCCGGACCCGCTTCACCGCGGAACTGGCGGCCACCGGCCCCACCATCCCCTACGACGGCCAGCCCCTCGCCACACTCGTACCCGCCCTCGTCGACGAAGCCGTACGACAGGCGACCTGGGAGTACGCCACCACCCTGCTGTCCCGCCTCGGACCCTGCCCCACCTGCGGCGAGGACATCGGCAGGGCGGCCTTCACCCGCGCCTCCGACCTCCTGGTCCGCATCCTCGACACCGCACCGCCCGGCGACCGGCACCTCGTGTGCAGCGTCTCAGGATCCCCGGACACCCTCGTCTCCGTGCTGAACGGAGACCAGGACAGCGACGGCGGAATCCGCCTCGACGAGGCCGAGGTCCTGGAATTCACCAGCGTCCTCGCACTCGGCCTCGCGACCCGAAGCCCCGGCGGACTCGTCCTGCGCGCCAGCGCCCCGGACACGGCCGACCGCGTCTACGGCTGGCGACTGCGCTCCGGCGTCCTCGAACCCCTCACCGCCGCCGAGGTCTTCGACGCCTACTGCACCGACGTCGAATCCGGCGACCTCATCTCTCCGGAACCCGGCGTCGATTACTGCCCACCCCCGACCTCGGGGACGAGAACCCGGCACCCGGCCACCGGCACTGACCCGACCGGCCCGCCGAAGGGGCCGACGGGGCCGGGAACGCGCCGAACGCACCAGGGGCGCCCCACCCGAAGGCGGGACGCCCCTGCACCTGGCACACGCGATGCGCCGCCGGTACGGCTACTCGCCGGACAGCACCGCCTGAGCCGCGCTGCGCGCCTCCTCGGCGCTGTCAGAGGCGCGCGCGGCCGCCGCCGCCCGCTCGCACTGCGCCAGCGTGTACTTCGCCAGCGTCGCCCGGACATAAGGAATCGACGCCGCACCCATGGACAGGGAGGTGACACCGAGACCGGTCAGCACACAGGCCAGCAGCGGGTCGGACGCGGCCTCACCGCACACACCACAGCTCTTGCCCTCGGCCTTGGCCGCCTCGGCGGACAGCGCGACCAGGTCGAGCAGCGCCGGCTGCCACGGGTCCTGGAGCCGCGACACCGCACCCACCTGCCGGTCGGCCGCGAACGTGTACTGCGCGAGATCATTGGTGCCCAGCGACAGGAACTCGACCTCCTGCAGGATCGAACGCGCCCGCAGCGCGGCCGACGGGATCTCCACCATCGCGCCGAACTTCGCCCGCAGCCCCGCCTCACGGCAGGCGTCGGCGAACGCCTTCGCGTCCGCACGGTCCGCCACCATCGGCGCCATGACCTCGAGGTAGACCGGCAGCCCCTCGGCGGCCCTCGCCAGCGCGGTCAGCTGCGTGCGAAGGATCTCGGGGTGGTCGAGCAGCGTCCGCAGACCTCGCACGCCCAGCGCCGGGTTCGGCTCGTCGGACGGAGTCAGGAAGTCCAGCGGCTTGTCCGCGCCGGCGTCGAGCACGCGCACGACCACACGACCCTCGGGGAACGCCTCCAGCACCTGCCGGTAGGCCTCCACCTGCTTCTCCTCGGAAGGAGCGTTCTTGCTGTCGTCCAGGAACAGGAACTCGGTACGGAACAGGCCGACACCCTCGGCCCCGGCCTCCACGGCGGCCGGTACGTCCGCCGGACCACCCACGTTGGCCAGCAGCGGCACCTTGTGCCCGTCCGCGGTCGCGCCCGGGCCGGTCGAGGCGGCCAGCGCGGCCTTGCGCTCGGCGGCCGCGGCCTCCAGCTGCGCCTTCTTCTCCTCGCTCGGGTTCACGAAGATGTCGCCGGTGCTGCCGTCCACGGCGATCACCGTGCCCTCGGCCAGCTCACCGGCACCCGGCAGCGCCACGACCGCCGGCACACCCAGCGCCCGCGCCAGGATCGCGCTGTGACTGGTCGGCCCGCCCTCCTCGGTCACGAAACCGAGCACCAGCGAGGGATCCAGCAGCGCGGTGTCGGCGGGAGCCAGGTCCCGCGCCACGAGCACATAGGGCTCGTCGCTGTCCGGGACACCCGGCATCGGAACGCCCAGGAGCCGGGCGACGATACGATTCCGCACGTCATCGAGGTCGGCCACGCGACCGGCGAGGTACTCACCCGCACCGGCCAGCAGCTCCCGGTACGCCGCGAACGCGTCGTACACCGCACGCTCGGCCGTGCTGCCGACGGCGATCCGCCGGTCCACGTCCGCCATCAGCTCGGGGTCCTGGGCCATCATGGCCTGTGCCTCGAGCACGGCCTGGGCCTCGCCCCCCGCCAGATTGCCGCGCGCCATCAGATCGGCGGCCACGGCGTCCACGGCCTGGCGGGCGCGCCCCTGCTCACGCTCGGCCTCCTCCGCGGGGATCTGCTTGGCCGGCGGCTCCAGCACCGCCGTACCCATGTGCCGAACCTCGCCGATGGCCACGCCATGGCTCACGCCGACGCCTCGCAGCGTTGTCTCCATCTCACCCGTCTCCGATAGTGCGGCGGGTCCCGCCGCCGCGGTGGTTGTCCTGATCGCCGTCCGACGACGGCACTGTCGTCAGTTCCAGGCGAAGAGGCTGTCGCCGGCCTTCACGTCTCCGCTGTCACGGAGCTCGGAGAGGGACTCGGCCGTGGCTTCCAGGGCGACGACGGGGCAGACCGGGGACTTGCCGGCGGCCTCGACTGCGGAGGGGTTCCAGCGCACGATGGCCTGGCCGCGCGTCACGGTGTCGCCCTTGCTGACGAGCAGCTCGAAGCCCTCGCCGTTGAGCTGCACCGTGTCGATGCCGAGGTGGGTGAGCACGCCGTGCCCACTGTCGTCCACCACGACGAAGGCGTGCGGGTGCAGGGAGACGATGACGCCGTCCACGGGCGCCACGGCCTCGGAGGGCTCACGCACGGGGTCGATCGCGGTGCCCGGGCCGACCATGGCCCCGGAGAAGACCGGATCCGGCACTTCGGCCAGTTCGATGGCCCGTCCAGCGAGCGGGGACGTCACGGTGGTCATGGGAGGCCTCCCAAGGAGTGGAGCTGCTTACGGGCCGTCACCGCCTGTCCCGGACGGCGCTGGGAGCAGCGTATGTCAGATGAAGTGGCGGTTCCGTATGGAAGCTACCAGCTAGTGGTCTAGACCACCAACCTCCTGGATTTGCACGGCCTTCGAGGCTCCGTGTACAGTCGTACTCCTGCTTGGGACGGAGCGCCGCGAGAGCGCCCTCGCTCGGCAGAACCCAAACTCGTCAGATCCTGAATCTCTGGATCCGCTTCTGCATGTCCGCAGAGTGGTGGTCAGAGAGTCGGAAAAACCCTGATAGAGTCGGAAACACCGAAGGGAAGCGCCCGGAGGAAAGCCCGAGAGGGTGAGTACAAAGGAAGCGACCGTTCCTTGAGAACTCAACAGCGTGCCAAAAGTCAACGCCAGATATGTTGATACCCCGTCTCCAGCATCCGCTGGGGCGAGGTTCCTTTGAAAAAAACACAGCGAGGACGCTGTGAACGGTCGGACTATTCCTCCGACTGTTCCGCTCTCGTGGTGTCGACCGGATTACCGGTAAACATTCACGGAGAGTTTGATCCTGGCTCAGGACGAACGCTGGCGGCGTGCTTAACACATGCAAGTCGAACGATGAACCACTTCGGTGGGGATTAGTGGCGAACGGGTGAGTAACACGTGGGCAATCTGCCCTGCACTCTGGGACAAGCCCTGGAAACGGGGTCTAATACCGGATACGAGCCTCCTCCGCATGGTGGAGGCTGGAAAGCTCCGGCGGTGCAGGATGAGCCCGCGGCCTATCAGCTTGTTGGTGAGGTAACGGCTCACCAAGGCGACGACGGGTAGCCGGCCTGAGA